>NZ_NXLW01000019.1 GCF_003364265.1 Helicobacter aurati | reverse complement strand
AGGTCTTGATATGATTGGTAATACTACTTCTTTCAATGGTCAGAAGTTACTCTCTGGTTCTTTTACAAACAAAGAGTTTCAAGTTGGTGCATACTCTAATGAATCTATTAAGGCTTCAATTGGGGCAACAACAAGTGATAAGATTGGGCAGGTGAGAGTTTCTACAGGTGGATTAATTACGGCAGCCAATACGGTAAACATCACATTCAAAAACGTAGACGGCGTCAATGATGTCAGACTACAATCTGTAAAAATCTCTACAAGCGTTGGAACAGGTATTGGTGTTTTAGCTGAAGTAATTAATAAAAACTCCGATAAAACAGGTATTCGTGCAGTGGCTAATGTCATTTCAACTTCTGATGAGATGATTAAGTCTGGAACTATGTCTAATATTATTATCAATGGTATAACCATAGGGGATGTTAATAACATTAAGGCTGGGGATTCTGATGGTCGTTTAGTGCAAGCATTTAATGCTGTTACTAATCAAACAGGCGTTGAAGCCTACACAGATGAGAGAGGTAGATTGAATCTTAGAAGTGTCGATGGTCGAGGTATCAAAATCTCTATTGAGAAAAACCAAAAGGGACAAGATGGTAAAGTGGCAGAAGTTTCAGTGCGGTCTCTAAATGGCGGACAAAAATTAGAAGGCAAAGGCTCTGAAAACTATGGACGATTGTCTCTTACAAGGCTTGACGCACGGGATATTGTTGTTATGTCTGCAGCCAATGCGAAAGAACCCTACAAGGCTTTAGGCTTTGATAACAAACGAGTAGCTAAAACGGTTGTAAACTTGCGCGACACTATGGGCGAATTTAACAAAGATGTGAAGTCTGCATCTGGCGCAAACTATAATGCTGTTATTGCAAGTGGCGGTGCTGCAATGGGTGCTGGTGTTATGACTTTGCGTGGCGCAATGGTTGTTATGGATATTGCAGAATCTGCTACAAAGATTCTTGATAGAATCCGAGCTGATTTAGGTTCTGTGCAAGGACAAATGATTTCAACAGTTAATAACATTTCTGTAACACAAGTCAATGTTAAAGCTGCTGAAAGTCAAATTAGAGAAGTAGATTTTGCTCAAGAATCTGCAAACTTTAATAAGCTGAATATCCTAGCGCAATCTGGTAGTTTTGCAATGAGTCAAGCAAATAACGTACAACAAAATATTTTACGATTACTACAATAGCAAAACCTTAAATTGCATGGTATTAAGTTGATGTCGTCTCCTTTCCTCTCGTAAAGAGAGGATATATTCTCATGTTTCTAATATTTCAAATTACTCGCTTATAAAAACACTACAAATATTTACTTTTATAATTCTTATTGCCATTAATTAAATTAGCATAATGTATCCCCCACTTTCAATCCTTTTGATTGCAAAAAGCTTAAGGCACTCATTTTCGGCTTATTTTCTGGCGTTACTGCGCTTATCCATAATTTTCCTCTTGTACATGACAACGAAAAGCGATTTTGCTTGGAATCTATTTCTAAGATTGTGCCTTTTGGAAAATGTGATTCTAAGGGAGTCTCTTCATATCCCGTTATTTCATTAATTTTTAACATGCCATATTGGCATACAAGACTAATTCCTCTATCATGAAGGGCTAGGTATCGTAAGTAGCATGCCTTGGCATTTTCGAGGTTAAGGATACCGTCTTTTTTCTGTAATTTTGTGCAATAGGTGGCTTGCGTGTGCTCTTGTGCTTGTCTTGTAATAACGTTATTCTTAAGGGAATTGAGCACAGAATCCAAGAGCTCTATGCTGTGGGGCACTAGTGTTTTAAAAACCTCCTCTAGTAGCTTTTGCTGTACCTGTTGTTTATGTATTGTCTTTGTGGCAAGAATATCCCCTGTGTCTAGCCCCTCATCCATTGCAATAACCGTTAAGCCAAAATGCAAGTAGTCGTTGATGATGCTGTGTTGCACCGGGCTTGCTCCACGAAAATAGGGCAGAATCGAGCCGTGTAAGTTCAGGCATAAATAGGTGCTTGTAACGGTCTTTGGCAGAATCTTTCCGTAAGCTACTACTATAATAGCCTCTATCGCATGTTGTGATTCTATTTGTTCAAGAATGGCTGGAATTTCTTGCGCTTTTATTGGTTGAAAGCATGGTATATCGTGGATAATGCAGTACTGCTTCGTTTCGGGGGCTTTTAGAATCTTTTTTCGTCCAAAGGGTTTATCTGTTTGTGTTATCACCCCAAGTATAGTATGTTTAGTATGCAATCCTTCCAAAATATCTTTTGCAAATGTTGGTGTTCCCAGAAAGACAAGATTCAATCATGCTCCTTTGTTGTTATGTATTAAGTCCATATTCTACTCAAAATCTTTATTGATTATGTTTCTATGTAGCAATGCTTTAGAATTTCCTAGCGGATAATTAAAGTTAGCAAGACTCTCTAAAGAATAAACTTTCTAGCTTTAATTATTTTAGATACAATTCATGCTATTTTGAGGAAATTAGCATGAGTAGTTGGGTAGTAGCGTTAATGCTCGGAGTTTCGCTTTGCATGGGATTTTTAGGGCTAGTGGCTTTTTTGTGGGGATTAAAAAACGGACAATTTGACGATAAAGAAAGAATGATGAGAGGTGTGCTATTTGATGATACAGAGGATTTAAATAGTGCGCATCTTTCTGAGAAAAATCACACAACAAAAAAATAACATGTAATCTATTGTATAACGAAAGGAATAATTATGAAGCATTATGAAGTTATCATTATTGGGGCAGGACCAGGCGGAATTGCAAGCGCGATTGAATGTAAAAAATTTGGCATAGAGAATATTCTCTTGCTTGAAAAGACAGATAAGATTTCGGCTATGATTCGTGAATATTATAAAGATGGGAAACGTGTAGATAAGGACTATAAGGGACAAGTTGTCGATTTAAAAGGACATATAGCTTTTGATGATGGCAATAAAGAAAGTACATTAGAGCTTTTTGCAAAGCTGCTGCTAGAGAATGGTGTTGAAGTTTCTTATCATTCTGAAGTTGAACAAGTAAGTCGAGTAGATTCTGGTTTTGTTGTAAAAAGCGGGACAAAAAGCTTTGGAGCAACCTTTGTTATTGTTGCCATTGGTAAAATGGGTAAACCCAACAAGCCACAATACCCCATTCCCGTAAGCCTTAGAAAAAAGGCAAACTTTAATATTAATGAATGCGTGGCGGGTGAGGAAATTTTGGTTGTAGGCGGGGGAAATTCCGCGGTTGAATATGCTACTTATCTTGCGAGTATTACAAAGACAACGCTTAATTATAGACGCAGTGAGTTTACTCGCATTAATAGTGAAAATGCACGTGAATTAGAAAAAAGCTTGCAGCATGGTTTGATTGGTAAATTTGGCGTTGATATTCAATCATTAGAAGATGATAATGGTAGATTCAAAGTAAATTTTGCAGATGATTCTAGTACGCACTTTGACAGGATAGTGTATGCTATCGGAGGAGTAGTTCCATTGGACTTTTTAAAGAAATGTGGCATTGAAGTAGATTCTCATAACGTGGCATCACATGATAAAAAAAGCAAAGAAAGCAACATTGGCAATCTTTTTGTGGTCGGCGACATTCTCTATAAAAACGGTGGTTCAATCGCAACGAGCATGAATGATGCCTATGATATTGTCAATACGATTAACACGCGACGCAATGCGTGAATTATGAAGGATTTTCAGAATGTTATTTCTGCGCCATATTTTTAAGTTGATGATTCCTCTAGCTTCTACTCCTGCCTTTCGTGTGGAATAGTTACTATTTGGGTGATTTGCTGTTAGTGTCTTAATTACACAAAAGCTTGATTGTGTTTGTATAAAGGAGAAAAATATGATTTGCGTATTTGATATTGAAAGCGTCCCCGATATAGAACTTTTACAGCAGATATACGGTTACAGTGGAGATTCTCTTTCTATTTGCAAGCAAGCAATGAAGACACAGGAGGAAAAGAGCGGCTCCTCATTTCTGCCACTTAGCTTTCATAAAATTATTTCCATAGCTAGTGTATTAGCGGATGATTTTGGCAATTTTATTAAAGTAGGACATTTTGCAAGAAACACAGGCATAGAAAGTAGAGAAGAGGTATTGCTGCAAGAATTTAGTACGTTTTTAAACAAACAAAATCCACGTTTAGTAAGCTTTAATGGCAGAGGATTTGACATGCCATTAATCGCTCTTAGAGCATTAAAGTATAATATTAATCTCTCGAGTTATTATGAGGTAGATAATATGCAGTTAAACAAAAATAAGTGGGAAAATTATCGACAGAGATATAGCGAAAGATTCCACTTAGATTTATTTGATGTACTTGGGAATTATGGCGCAACACGAAGCTTGGATTTAGATTCTGTTTGCAAAATGGCTGGAATTGTAGGTAAATATGAGATACATGGGGAGCAAGTATTCGAACTTGTTTTTGACGAAGAGAATCTTGAGAAAGTAGACTTTTATTGTCAAAGTGATGTGCTTAATACCTATTGGCTTTTTTTGAAGTTTGAGCTTACAAAAGGCATGTTGCAGCTTACACATTATCTTGAAAATCTCGATAAAATGCGTGGCAGTCTTCCGCAAAATGCTCCTTACAGAGAGGCGTTTCTTACGCATATTACTAAAGAAATACAAAAATATTCATAAAGGACGTATATGTGGCTCAATCAACCGTTATCCGAGACGCTGCAAATGCAATTAGTCATTCATAATAAATTTGCTGATTATAAAGCTGATTCCATAAGTGTTGAACTCTTTGATTCTTATGCGTTTGGGCAAATAGCACTCGTTCATTATAAGGATAGGGTGCAGCATAATCAAGAGATATTGGTTGAAAGGTTTGTTAACGCGCAAAATGAGATGTTAACTTACATTCCCTATTGTGTACATCCTTGGGCTAAACGCGTGTTGCTGTACGGCACGTTGAATTGTGAGATTGCTTATTTGTTTGCGTTGCAAGGACTGGAAGTAGATATTGTGCTTCCTAATAAAGAGGCACTTTATACATTAAGTGGCTTTTTGCCTCATTTTAAGGCAATAGAACAGCATAAAAATATTGCTTTTTATGCGAATTTTTCAAGTCTCAAGAAAGCAGATTATGACATTGTATTGCATTTGGGTGAGGTGAAAGAGCATGAATTAGATGCGTTAGGGAAGCTTTCTAGCAAGGAGGGTATTGTGATTTACCGATTGGTGAATTTGTATTTAGAGCCTAGTTTGGCTCTGCAGTTTCTTGATAAAGCAAAAGCTTTTTCTCATATTCTTATGCCGTTTGTTATTTCTTGTTTAGAAAATAGCTTTTTTGTTTTTGCTAGCAAGAGATTCCATCCGTTGGCTGATTTGTTGTTGCAAAGAGTTGATATGTTAGAGAATCTTACGTTTTATAATGCCCATTTACATAATAGTGCTTTTAGGTTACCTACTTTGATTCAGAAACTTACTGCGCCTTATGTGAAGAATTAGTTTACATGTGGCTTTGTTCTTCAAGACTTCTTAAGGACAAAATTATTATTATGTAAGTATTGAGATTTGTTTAAGGATTACGTGTGCATTTTAATCCCTATCCCTTTGAGAAATTACGCAACCTTTTGAGTGAATGTCAACCACAAAAAACAGGTATAAACCTTAGTATAGGAGAGCCAGCGTTTGAGTCTCCTGGCTGTGTGGTTGATGCTATTAAAACGCACGCTTCAAGCATTCGATATTATCCCAGTGTGCAAAATGAATTATTGCAAGCGCAACAGGCATTTGTTGCAAAGAGATTCTGTGTAGACATTTGCGACAAAGAGATTGTTCCTACTTTTGGCTCAAGAGAGGTTCTTTTTAATTTTCCACATTTTCTTTGTCTTTCGCGCAAACTAAAATCCAACAAAGCAACTATTGCGTTCCCCAATCCATTTTATCAGATATATGAAGGCGTGCAAATTGCAAATAACGCAAATGTAATTTATATGCCACTCACAAACGAGAATAATTTTAAGCCAAGTTTATCGCGTGAAGATTTAGCACGTGTTGATATAGTTATTCTTAATTCGCCTAATAATCCTACGGGGCAAGCTTTAAGCATAGATGAATTAAAACAATGGGTAAGATGGGCTTTGGAATATGACGTGGTAGTTATTAATGACGAATGTTATAGTGAAATTTATGAGGGAATGCCGACAGCAAGTATTTTAGAGGCAAGTATTTTAGAATCTCCTAATGAACGGTTTAAGAATATTTTTGCAATTAATTCTCTTTCAAAAAGACTTTCAGTTCCAGGTCTTCGTAGTGGATTTATTGCGGGAGATGGCGAAGTGTTGCAAGAGTATAAGGTGTTTCGTAATTATGTTGGTATTAGCATGCCGCTAGTATTGCAGCAGGCAAGCATTATAGCATGGAGAGAGGAGAAGTATGCTAATTACATTAGGGGTAAATTTGCCGCAAATTTGGCGTTAGCTAGAGAAATTTTTCCTGATTGTTCTGTTTTCCCTTATGCTTTTTATCTTTGGCTGCCTATCCATTCACAAGAGCAGACCAACGATTCGATAGATGAGGATTTTGTTAAGGAACTTTTTGTGCGTACCGGGCATAAAGTCTTGCCGGGCTCGTATTTAGGTAGGGAAGGTGCTGGCAAAGGATTTGTTCGTATTGCTCTCACTCAAGAAGAGCAAACCATGAGAGATGTCCTAGTCGAGATACGAGCAGTATATGATGATTTTATTTGCAAGAAGTAATAATGATGAATGCAGAAGCAACCTCTTATGGTAGTATTATTCTTCAGGGTGAGCTATTTCTTAACATTTTTATAGACAAAAGACAACAAGATTCTATTTTTCAAACTGCCACTACAACAGGCATATATGCTGTTAAGCAGACAAGCAATGTTTTTCCTTTATGTTATCCTAAGCAGCTTGACAATGTAGATATGATTATTACAATGTTAGGACAAGACTGTGCATTCTTGAAGTATTCTGCAGATTCTGTAATTTATACCGATAAGCAAGGCACTTTTTATTCTGATGGTATGCGTTGTAGTGAAGAATCACAACGCGAGAATATTAACGAACAACCTTTAGATACGACAAGCGCTAAGTCGGGGTCACAAATTAATCGAATCAATAGGGCAATGCAAAAATTTCAATCGTTGCAAGCCGAACAAATTGACATGATGAAAGCAAAATGTAAGCAGGCGCATAGTGATGGTCCCCAAGTTTTGACTATAAAGACCATAGTGCGTGCGAAAGGTAAGAATCAGCCTATTATAGAATCAATGTACGCAACGAGTGTAACGTTATTGAGTTTATATGATAGTTTACACATGCTTCTTAAACACAACAACGCATCGCTTACAATCTCTCAAATCCAATTAGAATCCTAGTATGTGTAGCCGCGCTTTGCTGTTTCAACAACTTAAGGAATTGCCCTCTCAAGCTGGTATCTATCAATATTATGATAGGGACAATAAATTGCTCTATGTGGGTAAGGCAAAGAATCTCAAAAAGCGTATCACAAGCTATTTTACTAGGGATTTAACACCCAATCCTCGCAATAGCCCTAGAATCCAGAAAATGATAGCGCAAACATATACACTTCAAACATTTGTCGTAGAAAATGAGAGAGATGCATTAATCCTTGAAAACTCCCTTATCAAATCACAGAATCCAAAATACAATATTCTTTTACGAGACGATAAAACTTATCCTTATATTTGTATTGATAGAGAGGATAAATATCCACGTTTTATTATTACAAGACGTATTGAAGGTAAAAAAGGGCTGTTGTATTTTGGACCTTATCCACGAGGTGCAAAAGAGATTTTGCGCAGTTTGTATGAGATTTTTCCTTTGGTACAACAAGCAAATTGCCTTAGAGGCAAAAAAGCTTGCTTATATTATCAGATTGAGAAATGTCTTGGTGTTTGCGAGTTTAAAAAAGATGAGGGGATACAGTTGCAATATCATGCACTTGTAAAAGAAGCAATAAAACTTATGCAAAACAAATATCAAATGCAGCATGAATTGCAAAAACGTATGTTAGATTTTGCTAACAAGGAATTATTTGAACAAGCACAAGCATGTAAAGATTGCATAGAGATTCTGAATGGGTTGGAGCATTTTTCAACTTTTGATTTAAAGAAGTCATATCATGCTGACGTATTAAGCTTTGTAATGCGAGATAAAGAGGGAATCCTTTTGAAGCTTTTTGTACGTAACGGTAAAGTTGCTAGTACTTACCATATTTTTGTGCGATATGGAAATTCCCATACTGAATCTGACGGTGAATTTGAATTAGAAATTTATACTCAAGCGTTATTAAAGACTATGCACGATAAAACATTAGCCCAAGAAATTATCATTGCCAATATTACAGAATCTCATTTTGCAGTATTGCAGCAAATGTTTCGTGAGGGCTTGCAGGGGTCTCTTCCTAAGCTTGTTGCGCCAAAAAGAGGTATAAAATCACAATTAGCCAGAATCGCCAATCTCAATGCTACGCATTTGCTCAATGAAAAAAAAACATTTTCTTTGCATGAGAATGCGATTATTGCGAGCATTGCAGAGCTCTTTTTGCTAGAAAGGGAAATTTCTATTATAGAAATCTTTGATACTAGCCATCACGGCGGCAGTTTTTGTGTGGGGGCTATGGTTAGTTATAGCAATAATGGTTTTTGCAGAGAGAACTATAGGCATTATAATCTTAGCGGCAAAGATGAGTATTCGCAAATGCGCGAAATGCTTATTAGAAGGGCGTCAAACTTCGATTCTCTAAGTCCCCCAGACTTATGGATACTCGATGGTGGTAAGGCGCAGATTGCTATAGCGTTAGAGGTTTTAGAATCTAGTAATGCCAATACAGAAGTATTGGCTATCGCGAAGGAAAAAAGGGATTCTAAAGCCTATCGCGCCAAGGGAGCAGCCAGAGATATTGTACGTTCGAGGGATTTAGAGCTACGGTTGGATTCTAAGGATTCTCGTTTGCATTTTTTACAAAAGTTGCGCGATGAAGCCCATAGATTTGCCATAACGTTTCATAGGAACAAGAAAGCAACTTCTTTTCGTTTGCATGATTGATGTTATACAAGAATATAAGCAAAAGATTCATTAAGAGAGTGAAGCAGAGATTCATAACAAGCTTTGTATTTGGCGTATAGCGATACAAGAATAGCTATAAGAAATTTATACTTAATATACAGAAAGAATCTATTGTTTAATGCCCAATAAAGTTTCAATCATTCTATCAATTGTTGTAATGACTTTTGCGTTTGCCGCATAACCGCCTTGAAATTTAATGAGATTCACCATTTCTTCGTCTACGCTTACTTGCGAAATAGCTAGATGTTCTTTTTTAATTGCTTCTAAGACACTCTTTTTAGTGTCTAATGTAATCTTTACTTCTTGTGTTTGATTGGCAACTGCACCTGTGGTGAGCTGGTAAAATTCATTGAGCTTCATGTGCTTCTTATCAAGTTTGTTTTGATAAAATTCAACCTTTTCATATTGCAATTGTTGCATCATGTTTGCTACATCGAAATTCCCACTAACAGGCATAAGCCACGGTCGAATCTTTGTGGAATCTTTGCGATATTCATATTCCAAGTTAATGCTGCTCGCATCATTTCCCGAAAAGAATCTGTTGATTCCAAATGCTCCAGTAAAGTTAGTGCCATGGTCTTTTAATCCCACATAAAGACCTTTAGTAGGATATTTTGAAGTGATTTTAAATTGCCTAGAATTATCATCATAGTATGCGGTAAAATAGTCATCAAAATCGTCTAGGGCATTATTATTCTTATTGTCGTCTGTATTGGCGTTGATTTGTTTGACAATATCGTCCATTGTCGTTGGCACGTCAATAATAATATCTTTTTGTGCGAGAACTTCTCCATTGGCATTATAGGCATAGAGCGTGAATTTACCCATTTTAATGTTGTAGTTTGTGTCTCTAAGTGCTTCGTTTTTATTAATCTCTAAAATATCGCCTTTGATTTCTTCTGTCCCGCTTTGTGCGTATATCGTATTTGTCGATTCAATAAGCCCTCTTGCAAAGCTATCGAGTAGATTCATATAATATTGCAGTTTACCTACCTTTGTGCCTTCATAGCCATTATTGTATAAATCAATAAGTGCCCCCGCTTTACCTTCATCGATTCTATCTGTAATGTCTACATCTTTAAAGTCATAGCCACGTATGTATAGCCGATTGAGTCCAGCTGCATTGTTGGTTTTATTGAGAATAATAGGATGGAAATTTGCTCCATCAACCATATTAAATCCATGCCCAATTATGAAGTTGTAATCTTCATCGAAATCAGCAGCTTGCGCACCCACAAGATTGTTTGCTTTTATTTTGTTTTTAAACACATTGCCACCCAATATTTCACGTAAACGAAATTCTAATTCATCACGTCTATCGCGTAGTTCATTGGCTTGCTTTAACGTAAGGCTATCTTCCATCTCTTTCATTTGTTTATTAATTTCGGCAATTTGATTACCCAATTTATTGGCATCATTGATTTGTGCTTCAAGTTCTTCGCTTTTTTTACGTTGTAATATAGTGAGCTTTTCTTTTGTATCGTTCAGGCTTCTTGCAAGAATCATTGCATTCTTTGCTAAGACTTGTTTTTGGGCAGTATCGTTGGGATTCTTAGCAATATCTTTCCACGAATTAAAATATTCCTCTAAGTCATTGTAAATTCCTACACCTTCCACATCAGGGAAGAATGTGCTTGTTTCGCGTAGTGTTGCGAATTCCGTGTCAAAAAAGTTATGTTCTGTTGCGGCTTTTGAGTATCTTGAAAATACAAATTCATCATGCAATCTTTGTATGGAATCAACACTCACACCACGTCCAAGATTATAATCAGGATAGTATAAGGGTTTTTCTGGGTGAACAATAACTCTTTGTCTTGTGTAGAATTCATCACTTGCATTTGCGATATTGTTACCTGTTACATCAACCATGAGTTGATGAGCGTGTAGACCTGTCGTACTTGTATGCAGTGCAGATAAAATACCACCCATGTGCTTCTCCTTGCTTAAACTTCGATTCTCAATAATTGGCTTTGCTGCGCACGGCTTTTATAGTCTGCTTTTTCACGAGGGATAAGCCTATCCGCAATAGAAGTGTAGAATTCACTTACCGCAAATGCTATATGGGCATAGTGCCTATTGAGAGATTTGAGCTCTTCTAATGCTTTACGCATGTCCGAGAGTAAGTTGTCTGCCTTTTCGTCTAATATTTCAGTAATTTTTAAGTGCGGATGAGTTTGCGTTAATTGGACAATTTCTTGGTCGATTCTGTTCTTAGCATATTCAAACTCTTTGACAGCAACTGCTTTTGTATTGCTACGATTAAATATCACTTCATGGTTGGCGAGTTTTATATCTTCTATATCTTCTTGTGTGAACTGAATAAGGGAGTGTAAAATATCAATTGCTTCTCGCAAATACGTATGCAACAAATCTGTTTGTATCATTTTAAGCCTCAATGATTGAACAGACAGCCTTCTAGTATAAAAAGTATGATAGAGTATTATCAATAACCCTTGCAATACCCTAAATATACAAAGTCGTTAAATAGCCACATAGAAAGTTAATATTCGCAACTAACATCTTGTAGCGTAAGAATCTAAATCGTGAATTTAAACTCCAGAAACGCTCTTGTTAAAGTCTGCCTTTTATTCAGACATTAAGCAAGTTTCGTGCCATTTTTTCAGAAGTGGCAGCTAAATCGACTTTATAAGTTCCATTTTTGAGCTCTTCCTTAATTCGTGCAATTTTTTCGCTACGGGCTTTTTGTGCAGCATTTGATTCGGAAATTCTTTCTTGTTCAAGAATATTCCTATCCACGTTGTTTCTATCTTGCACATTGCGGTTAAGTTCATTCCTTGTATCCCTATTTTGCGCTTGTTGAATGGAAGCCATCACATTACTTGCAACTCTCATAATGTCTCCTTACATTATTAATCTCGTAAAAAATAATCGACAAATTTCACGATAATTTTATATATTTATTTGATTTTTTTGTTGATTTCTGATTGGAAATCTTCTACCGTCGTAACGGTGCCTTTTCTACCTCCTTCATAAGATGCAGCCCCTCTGTACGTGTAAAATGTCATAAAACCCACACCATATAGAAAGAGTATAAAAACTATTGTAGGGTAAATAAAGTCTCGCATAATAATTTGCCCCCCCCCCTGATAAACAAGGATAATGTTCCAATCTGCTCTCGCTATAACGATAAAGCCATAAATCTAAATAGCGGAGAATCTATTATTCTTTGGAATATGATATAATAAAGCTCTGCTCCAAATATTTACTAAAGAAACTAGCAAATATAATACCAACATTGTAACATAGTTCATTTAATTATTTGGTTGTTATTTTCTTCAACTAAGGAATCTTTGAGTATGCGTTTGTATTTTTTAATGTTGTGTTGTGTAGGATATTTTCTCGTTACTTTGCAAAACGTGCTAGCATCTGATATAACAAACAAACAAAGAGGATTCCATGCAGTTTATGCCGAACGTTTTAAATGGGAATATGGCTCTACTCTTTTGGGATTCCTGATAAAAAATGACATTCCAGAGAGTACTTATTACAGCCTTACTCCCGAAGATAAAGAATTAGTCGCAGATGTTAAAACAGATTCGGACATTTTTGTTGTTAGAGATTCAAGAGGCAAGTTATTGCAAGCCTTTCTCCCTTTAAATGCGGAAACACAAGTTAGAATCTTTTTTGATTTTTCTTCTAATCTTTATAAGATGGATATTGCACCCATAATTTCTTTGCACACAAAACAAAAGGTTGTTGCTAAGGTACAAGACGGGGGCGGACCTTCTAGTGCTCTTTATGCCGCTACACGAGATTCTAAACTCAATCAGGAATTTCTTGTAGCTTATAGGTTAAGGCAAATTATGCAAAAAGGAGACCGTGTAGCCATTGTTTATTATCGCAAATACCGTTTGGGTAAACCCATCGGGTCCCCGCAGATAGAATCCATAGCTGTAGAATCAAATAAGAAATTTCATTATCTCTTTGGATTTCAGAATCGTTATTATAGTGAAGATGGTAAAGAGATGGCAAGTTTCTTTTTAATTACCCCGGTCAAATATCGCCGTATCAGTTCAAGGTTTTCGTCAGGACGAAAACATCCTATTTTAGGTTATATAAGACCGCATTATGGAGTGGATTTTTCTGCACCAACAGGAACGCCAATTTATGCGGCTGGTGAAGGTAAGATTATTTTTGCGGGAATAAAGGGTGGTTATGGTAAAGTAGTTGAAATCCAACATTCAGGCGGCATTAAGACGTTGTATGCGCACATGAGTAAGATAGGTAGAGGTTCTAAACCCGGCGTGTTTATTCGTCAAGGTGCTTATATAGGAAATGTTGGCAGCACAGGACTTAGCACGGGACCGCATTTGCATTTTGGTGTGTATAAAAACAATACACCAATTAATCCTTTAGGGCAAATTAAGACGGCACGTAGTGAGTTAAGCGGGACAAATAAACGGGCATTTACGAAATTTGCTACCAATGCAAAAAAAGAAATTAGTGATTTTATTACCAACACCTTTATTGCAGAAGAAAGCGATTCGATAGTTATCCGCACTCTTATAAAGTCCCAAGATTCTGAGGCAGCAGAAAATGGCGATGAGGATGACTAATGGGCGTAGATAACCAATGTTATTGCGGTATGAAACTACTGAAATAAAACGTTAGTGTTGCTGTGTCGTAATGTCTCAATAAATATTATAAATCTAAATCTTAGGAGTCTACACAGAAATTATAAAGCAGCATCTTATAAACTAGCAGGTAAAAGGCAAATTAGCAATAAATTAGTAACTATTCGAGAGTAGTTCAACGGTGATTTTGCATTACCCAATTTACATTATAAGCATCTTCATAGAATTTTTGTGCTTATGAATTATTATTCAATTTTATTTTATCATAATATATCCGTCGCCAAATAGCCCCGGTTGTAAATCGCTTGGCGCACTCACCTCCGCACTTACTTTGCGAGTGTTAATATCCACAGCAGGATAGATTTTATAGATTTTTGATTCTCGTTCTGCCCCCTTACCGTCAACTTTATAGCGATAAATATCCCCTACTTTTACTAAGGGTAGGTATTTAGAATCAAACTGGATAATAAGTTTTCTTTCGTTGCTGATAAGTCTAAAAAGTTTCGTTTGATTTGCACCGACACCGTCGCCTAGTTCAATATTTTTGCTTGCTATGACTCCGTCAAAAGGAGCAATTAATGTTGTACGTTTTAATATTTCACTTTGATATTGCATGTTGTATTGCAAATTGTTGTATGTGCTTTCAAGATTCTTAAAGTTGGAGTAGTTTTGCTCCAAAGTGTTTTTGTCGATAGCATTTCCACTGCGCTTATATCTTTCATATTGGTTTTTTGCGAATATATATTGTGCTTTTGCTCCCTCAAGTTGAGCACGTTGCATGTTTACGTTCTGAATCTTATCTTCATTAGAAAGTGCAAGCAAAACGTCGTCTTTTTTGACTTCTGTGCCAACGTCCACGAAAATATGAGCTACGATACCGCTAGTATCCATCATAAGGTTAGCATCACGCACTGCTGCCACATTGAATATTGCATAAACTTTTTGCTCAACACATAAGGCAGGAAACAACGACACAAAGATAATTAATAAAACGTTTTTCAATGAATTCTCCTAGCAATCGATTTAAAGTATGGCTGATAATTACTGCACATACTTTTCGATTTCTTGCCCGCTATAAAAAATATAATTAGCTTTTTGTATTTCGTAGTTATTTAGGGCTTGAATTAAAGTAGATTCTGCGTCATATTTAGTGCTTAATGCCTGTAAATATTCGGTAAAGGTTACGAGATTTGCCTCATATCTTTTTTTCATATTGTCATAAGAAAGATTGGCTGATATAAGGCTTGTTTTTGCACTTGCAATCTGATTTTTTGCTACTTCTATTGCCTTACGGTAAAGCTCTTCATCTTTTTTTTGTTCATTTTTTTTATAAGAAAGTGTTTTTTCGTTAGCAAGAGTTGCGAGTGTGAAAGATTGTTTTTGCACACTTTGTCCAATTTTCGCGAAAAGCGCATAATTGAGAGTTACAGCAAAAGAATTATAATGATCAGCATACGTAGCCGCAAATCCTCCAATACCGCCTGAATTGGTTAAGAGTTGTTGGGCAAAGTTGGGAATCTGGATGTTGTACGTATAATTGTCTTGTAAAGAAAGTGTCGGAAAATAATGTAATTGCGCATTAAGATGCTTTTGTGCTTTAATTTGAAACTCAAGCGATTTAATGTCGCTTCTATTTTCTAATAGATAGGTTGGATCGGAGATATTGACTCGTTTAATATTGTTGATTGTCAAATTAGTCAAATATTCCAAGAGCAATTTGCTCTGGGTTAATGCTAATTGCGCATCATTGATTTGGTATTCCGTCAAAGAGGCTTGGGATTTTAAAGATTCTAAATCGCTAATAGTTTTTAGTCCTTGTTCGTAGAGTTGTTGCACTCTATTTACGTCGGATTGAATCTGTTGTAGCTTTTGCTGCAAGGTAATAAGCGTAGATTCATTATTGAAATATGTGTAGTATTGTTGTACTACTTGTAGATAAATATTTTGCTTAGCATATTTCGCGTCATAGAGACTCTTTTCTGCGGTTGCCCCCTTTTCCTTTATTGCTTGATAATTAGCATAATCAAGAGTCCAATTAAAACTTACCTGCACGTTTTGTGTTTGCCAACTTGTAGGCGTGCTAGCACTTACGTGATTCGCATTATATTGCACATTAAGTGTAGGAATGAAGTTCAGTTTTGCAAGTAGGTAGTCTTTTTGCGCCTGTTCGCTTAGAAGATTTTGTGCTTGAAGCGATAAATTATTATTTGCGCTATTGAGTAGCTCCTTTAAAGTGAGTCCATTAGCATTGTCTTTTTGCAGAATAGATTCTAGCTGGTTGGAATCTGCAGCAGCATTTTGCGTGTTGTCATGTCGCAAGAGAATACTAGCGGAGTCAAAGGAATTGTGATTGTTATTTCCCCAGAGAGATGAAAGAGAGAATAGGGCAAATAAAGAGATTGACAACAGTACGTATAAAATCGCAGTATATTTTTTATATAACGGCATTAAAAGCTCCCAAAAAACTAAAATAATTTATTACTTGTTTAGTATGCAATAATTTAGCACAATTCAAATCTGTTGCATAGTTTACTTAAAAATTATTGATGAGAGAAGCATTTGCATATACAACTATATTGCGAATGCTACTAATAAAAAGCAAATATTCGGCAATATTCTTTCTCTACGATATTTAGCAGTTTCAGTTTTGTACGAACTATTTTGCTTGGAGCTTTCTTGGTTAAAAATTCAATAGATTTTGTATAATTTATTTTTATTGAATCAATGTAAATAGTTGAGTCTCGCTTATGAATAAAGCGAAAGGAATATAATGACTGAACGGATACTTGTTTTGGGAATTAGTGGTGGTAGTTGTTTAGAATTAAGTTTGCATTTTATCAAGAAATTACCTTTGGATATTAAGCTATTCGTTGTGCCAAGTAAGAATGCTTATGCGCTTTGTCGCGCAGAAAAGAAACAGGATCTTAAGTGGCTTATTGGTAGTTTGCGAACACATAATTTAGAAATTCAAGATTCTCTTGGTAGTCCTTTGGCTAGCGGGAGTTTTCTTTTTGAATCATGTCTTATTTTACCGACAAGTAGCAATACTCTTTCGCGTATTGCAAGCGGAATCCAAGATAATCTTCTTACGCGTATAGCGGCTATATGTTTGAAAGAAAAACGAAGTCTTATATTGGGTATTCGTGAGATGCCTTTGAATGCAATTCTCTTAGAAAATATGGCAAAGCTTTCTTCGCTTGGTGTTTGTATTGCACCGCCGATTGTTGGATATTACAGTGATGTTATAGATTTAGAATCTTTACATAATTTTTTAGTTGGTAAATATTTTGACTTATTAAAAATACCTCACAATTTTTTCAGACGTTGGGAGGGAGTGAGATGACTTCACTTTATTAATATTAAGACATTTTGATTTGCGTCAATATTTTCTGTATAGATTCATTCATAGCATTTTGCAAAGATTTAACTGGATTGGAATCTTTTGTAGTAGTTATCACAATGCCGTTTTTAATACGTTTGGAATCAAATCCTTTAAGTTCATAATCCAGATAAACATACCCTGTGTAGTTTTGGTTTTGAGAATCTCTTTCTACATATAACTCATTGATATGTATTTGTAGGGTGTTGAGTTTTTGATTAATCGATGGGGTTTGTTCTACCTGTATACAAGCATTTAATCCTGCTTTAATAATGCTGTTGCGAATCATGTTTTTTGGTAAATCAATCCATTTATAGTAAGGGAGTATTTTGATTTGAGATTGTTCGTCATATACTAGAATATCTTTGCCATCGTATGGGGAAAGGATGGAAATATGTATTCCAAAAGAAGCATTCATAGCCTTGCAATGTGGTTCTAATTTAATATTATCGAGGCTGTAATATGCTTGCTCTGGAAGTACAGATTTGAGTTTCACAGTAATGCAACCTTGCAGTATTGTTGCGAGAACGGCAATACCAATGTATTGTATTAATTGCATATTATCTCCTTAAAAAGTCAAATAAATTAGTTGCGTTTTCCAAGCAGCGCATCATAGGGGTCTCTCTCTAGTCTATCAAAGAAGTGGCTTATTTTTTCTAAGAAGGTATTCAGTAAATAAAGGCTATCTTGTGTTTTATTGACGATAGGGATTAGAATCTCTTTGAAGTTAAAGTCTCCGCGTAATAAAGTCCTATCTAGATCCGTTATAAACTTATTTGCGTTAGCGAGCGTTTCGTCAAGACGGTCGCGAGTACTTTGAAAAGAATATAGTATATTAAGTACCTCGTCTAGTGTTTTGCTGTCTGTTATCACTTTAACATTGTGTAAAATTTGCTGTACATCGGCACTTATTCCTTCGGCATCGCCCATTAGTCTGCTTAGAGCATTTTTTGATAAAATGAGGTTCGCTTTAGAATCTTCGGCAATAATATTGCCATTTTCATTCTGTTTGAGCTTGAGGTAACCCATTCCTACAAATCCATCGGAATCAACAATCAATTCTGATCCTTCACGAACAGGAATTTTTTTGTTGATAGCGACGTCTAATTGTACGGTACCAATTTCGCCATCTTTGAATCCAATTCCGACTATGTTTCCCACAGTAATGCCTTTGTACTTTACTGGAGTATTTATGCTAATACCAGCAATTTCATCTTGAGTATAAACATGGTAGATTCTTACTCTTCTTTCGTCAATTCCAAATCTTCCAATCCAAAAAATAAAGGCAATCATGGCTATTGTCAAAGCACAAAAGATTGCACCAATTACCACATAGTTAATATTGCGCTCCATGTATTTCCCTATATCCTAATTATTAATGTGCTCTATTTTCCAATATTTTTCGCCTCTAGTAGAGTGAAAAAGGCTACCCTTATGTTTGCCAGCGTTTGCTTCGTTAGCAAATTCCTGAAGAGTTCCACTAAATTCAATTTTTTTATCTGCTAAGAGAATGAATCTGTTCGTTACATTTTTAATGCTATCTAGGTCATGAGTGATCATGATAATAGTTACGCCGAATTTTTCCTTTAAAGACAAGATGAGATCATCAAATTTGCATGCGTTTGCGGGGTCTAATCCACTTGTGGGCTCGTCTAAAAAAAGAATATCAGGTTCTGTGCTTAGAGCTCTAGCCAATGCGACACGTTTTCTCATACCGCCACTTAATTCATTGGCATATTTATTATAGATGGTGCTGTCGAGACCTACGGTTGAGAGCCAAAACTTCGCAATTTCTGGGTAGAGATGTGAGGGAAAATATGAGTATTCTTCTAAGAGGCTTGTTACATTTTCTAATACAGTTAGGGAACTAAAAAGTGCCCCAAATTGGAATACTACACCTATTTTTTGCATGATTGTGTGCTTATTATGATCTTTTAGATTCCATATATCCGTATTAAGAATCTTAATGTTGCCACTTTTTGGCCTGTGCAAGAAAATAAGTGTGTGTAGCAAGGTTGTTTTACCGCTCCCACTTCCACCAAGTATTGAAAATATTTCACCTTTATTGACATGGAAACCAATATTGTCGTGTATCATCGTTTCACCGTAGTAAGTGCATAGATTATTAACTTCAATGATTTTCATAGATTAAACCTTGTAAAAATAAAGGAGAAAATTGCGTTTGCCATGATAATCCAAAAAATTGCGTTTACTACGCTGATAGTTGTCATTCTGCCAATAGATTGTGTGTCTCCTTTGCATTCTAGCCCACGAAAACAACCTACAATTCCAATGATTGCACCAAATACCGGTGCTTTAACCACCCCTATCCAAAAATGCGCGATAGAAACAGTTTCATAGAATCTTTCTAAATACATTTCAAATCCTATATTCACACTTGTTTTTATAGCTACCATACCGCCAAATAATGCTACCGCATCTGCTGCGAAGACCATTAATGGCATGATAATGATTAGAGCCAAAACTCTAGGGATAATTAAGAAGTAAAATAGGTTGAGATTCATGACCTGCATGGCTGCTAATTCTTCTGTTAGTCGCATAGCGCCTAGTTGTGCCGTGAAGCTTGATGCACTGCGACCAGCTATTACTAGAGCCAAAATGAAAGGACCCATTTCTCGTAAAGCGAGCTTTGCTGTTGTGTCTACACTCATAATAGGTACTCCCATGGAATTAAGCTGATATGCTCCCTGTAAAGTAATAGCATAACCTATGATTAGAGATACTGCCAATCCTACGGGTAGGGCTTTGAATCCGTGTTCATAAATATGATATATCAATGAATTAAGTCGAAAGTTTGAAGGATTGAGACATGAAAGAGCAAAAAAGTGTAAAAACATGCCCATAAAATTAAAAAAAGCAAGAGCATTTTTATAAAAATCATAGCACCATTTACCCAGACTTTCAAAAAATCGAATGAGCATATTTTTTTGTGGTATTTGATGATTCAAATGGTGCGGTAATGTATTGGCTTGCTTCGTTTTAATTGTAGATGATTTATAAACAATGTTGTTGACAAAAACTTGATAAGAATCTGAAAGGAGAAAAGGCAATAATGACATAATCTGTGGGTTATCAACGTAAAGAAATATTTTATTAAAACGATGTGTTTGCAGTATGTCCTTAAGAAGTAACATAAAAATAATGCCCACTTTTGCTTGTTGAAAAAGAATGTGAATATTTTCTTGATATTTTTGTATTTGTGTATTTAGGGCATTAATATAAGCTTGTTTGACAAAGCTATCCCAATTCCCTTCTATTATTACGGTGCCGTTTGGAACTTGAACGTTGGTAAAATTATTACATAACAATTGCGCTTCATGATCTACAATGAACACAAGTTTTCCTTAACCTTTTAAGTCTATCGTAGTATTTTAACTATAGAAATTTTATCTATATTATGAAAATAAAACAATTAACATTGGTGGCATAAATATATTAAAGTTCATTAACAAGTATGAGCTATGCCCGATTGTAATAGTTTTATGTTGTGCTATAATACACGGCAATTTTTCAAAGAAGGTATTATGCGCAATCTTATAGAGCAGTTTCGCCCTAAGAGTTTAGCTGATTTCATTGGACAAGAACACCTACTAGGAGAAAATGCCCCACTAAAACTCATTCTTGATTCTTATGCTCATCATTATACCATGAAATCTTGCGGTCAAATGCCACATATTGTGATTTTTGGTCCAGCTGGAAGCGGGAAAACAAGTCTAGCTCGTATTATTGCACAAAGAGATAATCAAGTTTTTTTAGAATACAATGCAACAAATTTCAAATTGGAATCTCTTAAAAAAGAGTTGGCGCAGTATAGGCACTCGCTTATAAAACCCCTACTCTTTGTAGACGAGATTCATAGATTAAACATTGCACAGCAAGAATTTTTTTTACCAATTTTAGAAAAGAATGAGATTTGTTTCATAGGTGCAAGTACAGAAAATCCATTTTTTGTGCTCAGCGCACCGTTAAGGAGTCGCTTATTGCTTTTTGAATTTAAAGCATTAACACGTGATAATATGGAATTTCTTTATCAAAAAGTAGTCGCAAAATATCCGCCAAAACATTATTTTCAGCATGTTAAACAATGGCTTTTAGATAGACAAGATGGAGATTGTAGGGTGTTCTTGCGCTTGCTTGATATTGCTTTGGACATAGATTCTAAAAGCATAGTAGAATTGGAAACGTTGCAGGAGATTACAAAACATTCCCAAGGTGTTCGAGAGAATAGCGTGCACTATGATTATATTTCGGCTCTTATTAAATCTATTAGAGGGAGCGATGAGAATGCCGCTATATATTATCTCGCATGCTTAATACAATGTGGAGAAAATCCGGAATTTATTGCTAGAAGGCTTGTGATTCTGGCAAGCGAAGATATTGGCAACGCTAATCCTAATGCGTTTACTCTTAGTGTAAATACAATGAATGCTGTAAGTAAAATTGGGTATCCAGAAGCGCGCATCATCCTTGCGCAGTGTGTGATTTATCTTTCCTGTTCGCCCAAAAGCAACAGCGCATATAGTGCTATTAATATGGCGTTGCAAGATGTTCAAAAAAGTATAGATAAAGTTCCATTGCATCTGTGCGCTCATGCTCAAGGTTATCGGTATCCCCACAATTTTGGCGGATTCGTGTTGCAGAAATATCATCAAGGAAAAGAGTACGTACAATATAAGAATATAGGTTTTGAAAAAACATTACAAGAGTGGCTTATGAAAATAAAAACAGAAATTAGAAAAAATGAAAAATAGTATCAAAGAAAATACTTAGATAGTTTTTCTATCTAAGTAGAGTAAAGTATTTAGAGTTTGGAGTTCAATTGCTTTGTGATTTAAATATATTGATATAAAACGTTAAATTTGTTTATTTTGTTCCACATTCAAATACGTTTGCATGAACTCTGTAAGAAAGGATTTTTCCATTTTGTGGAATTTTTTGCCAAGCTGTACAATCCTTTTCTTCATATCGTCCATCTTCAACTCTCATTTCACAAACCATAGCTTCTTTTGTTAATTTTACTAAAATCCTGCTATCTTCATTGACTAATTCAGCCGCTTTATTTCTTAAATCATTTGTTGCACCTTCGCGAATATCTTCAAATGAAGGAGGTACTTTACCATCGGAGTTGTCTTTACCCTCTACTTCACCTAAAAGTTTACAAGTATAAGGAACGCTATATGCCACAGCAATACCTCTTGCTTCTTCGCTAAGTCTTTTCGGTTCATATGCAGGAAGTTGTGGCATTTTTATATATGGAGCCACTTTTGTCACAGTAATTTCTCTTGCTGCATCAACAGTAACTTCTGCTTCTCTGCTATAACTTACTTTACCTTTTTTGCTGGAGCTTTTTGTATCACCAGAGCTTTTTGGACTATCTTTTGAACAAGCGATCAAAAGAGATGCGGCACCTAACGCTACTCCAACTTTTACTAAATTGTTTATCAAATTATTTTTTAACATCTTTTCACCTTAACACTATATATTTATTCTCAAATATTTAATTTATCTTGCACCGCAATCATATACATTTGCATGGATTCTATAAAATAGAATTTTTCCATTGTTAGGAATCTGAGTCCACTGCGTACAGTCTTTTTCTTCAAATTGATCATTTTCTGTTCTAAGTTCGCATGTCATTGCTTCTTTGACTGGAGTTAAAACAATTCGATCTCTAGCATCTACTAAATCCATTGTACCATTTCTTAAATCATTTAATGCACCTTCTCTAATAACTTCAAATGAAGGCGCAGTTTTACCATCCGAGCTATCTATACCCTCGGTTTCACCCAATAGTTTGCAGTTTAAAGGAACACCATTAACAATAGCAATACCTTTTGCTTCTTCTATAAGTGGTTTTGGAGTGTACACTGGTAACTGCGGAAGTTTATAGTATGAAAATGGCGCAGACTTTGTTATTGTCAATTCTCTAGCAACATCTATATTTTCTTCTCTAGGTTTCAAGCTTCTTGCGACGTTATCGTTGGAGTTATTGGAGTTAGAGTATGATTGAGAGTCATCTACCTCTACGTCTACTTTCATATCGTCCTCTGCAACAGCAAAAGACATCATAGCTAATGACAGGCATCCTGCAATAAAACCGGTTTTTACAATATTTTTATTTAACATATTTTTACCTTTCTACAAATTGTAATTTTTAATTTATGGTTAAGACATAATGGCTATTTTTCACCGCACTCAAATACATTCGCATGGATTCTGTAAGAGAGGATCTGTGCATTAGGCGGAAGTTTATTCCATAATGTACAGTCTTCTTCTTGATACTTGTCTTTTTTGGTTCTAACTTGGCATATCATAGCTTCTTTTGATACAGAAAGCATGAGTCTTTGCCCACCTCTAACGAGATCCGCCGCTTGATTTCTTAAATCATTTGTTGCACCTTCTCTAATTTGCTCAAAAGTTGGACCTGCCTTACCACCAGCTTCGTCTTTACCCTCCACTTCGCCTAATACTTTACAGTTATAAGGCATAGTATAAGCCACGGCAATACCTCTTGCAGATTCATTAAGTGTTTTTGGTTCATAAGGAGGTAACTGTGGATCAATAGAGTACCCTACCGCTTTATATACAGCAAGTTGTCTCGCATTAGGCTCTACCTCCTGATCATATTTACTTTTTTTACTTTTTTTGGCAGAGTCCTGCCCAGAGCAAGCTACCAACATTGCAACAGCACCGACTGTTAAACCCACTTTTATAGATTGGTTTAAAACTTGTTTGTAATTTAGCATTTTTTATAACCTTTATGACATAGAATGGATAACAAAAAAAAAAAACAAGGTTACTCCAAGTTTTCTTGTTGTCATTATATTAACAAAAAAGAAAAAAAAAATCAAGATAAAACAATAATTTATCTTGTAATTCACCATGCAGAGTTTCTGTTATATGTTTGCAGCATGTTTGGTATTATTTGATTTATATTGAATTTGACTTTTGGGATTAATTGAGATATAGAAGGGTAATCAAGTTACGTCGCACCGTAATAATACTGTAATTCTAATATCTTGATATATGAATAAGGTTGAGAAGCAATGGGGGAATATAATGCGAATCTTTGCAATGATGCTAATATGTTTTTGTTTTCCTATGGATGGTGAAGAAAATCAATTATCCCAATCCTTAATTCCCCCACATAATACCCAACTAGATTCAATAGAACGTTATTCTATCATTGATGATTTAAGAAGTGCTTTTGATGTTTATTCTGTTAAACATGTGCAATCTAGTAACTATGCAACATATATAAATGGCGTATTGCCATTTAGCAATAATTATTTGCACACTCGATTTCATATTAATAGTTTTGATGACGGAAATCAAATTCAAGTTAATACGCAGACCAATAACATTTCTGCTAAAGATTCTTCTTTGCAAGAAACAAAGAATATTCAAGGTTCCGTTAAGAATAATGTATCTGGCGATGGTAACGCCTCTTCTTTACGTATCATTCCCCATCCAATAGAACCACCTTTAGACATAGGCATACTTTCCCCTATATGTAAAAAGAGAAAATTTAATCTTGCTAAAACTGAAGCTTTGGATTCTAAAGCCATTCTTACCCAGTTAGCACAGGAATGTAATTTTTCTGTACAGTATAGTGCTAATCTTAAGCAAATCAATGACGCAAGCGTTATTAATGCTAAACAGCAATCTTTGGACTTTATTTTAAAAATGTTACTTAAAGATATATTTTATGAAGTCCATCCCCATCGACTTGTTTTGCAAGATGTTGATATGCGCATTTTTGAGCTTAATTATGTTTCAAGCATGAGAATGGCACAAAGCAACACGGACGTACTTTTTTCACAAGAGCAAAATAGTAATTATTCGGGATATAGTACAAATCCTTATCACAATTATAATAGTGGGTATTTGGGTAATTATAGTGGATATAATTTTGGTAATTACCACTCTACGAATCAAAATCTCGCGCCACTTAGTCCCCTGTTTACACAAAGTATAATAGAGGGGAATTTACTCAAACAGCAGCTTCGCAATCAAATGAATGGCAACGTTACAGAATTTGGCAAGAGCGGCACCAAAGTGTATTCATTAGATGAATCAAACTTTTGGACAGATATAGAATCTCGACTGAATGTGTTGCTTGATATAAAGACTGGGGATAAGTTCATTATAGATAAAGCAGCAGGGCTTGTTTCCGTGTGGACAAATAAAAAGAAGATGCAAGAGGTTTCTTTGCTGCTTGCAAATATAGAATCTAAAATGAACTTACAAGTATCTTTGGATGTTGAGATTTTAAGTCTTACACATTTTAACTCTAGCAATGTTGGGATAGATTGGCAAGAGTTATTTCGAATCCTCAATCCTACACAATCAAGCTTTTCTCTTAGTACTGGTGGTTCTGTCTTTACCCTACAAAATAGCAGCAATAACCTCAACTCCCTTTTTAATTTTCTTAGGACTTATGGGAATCTAAGAAGTCTTAGTAATCCAAAAATCATTGCCTTAAACAATCAGCCCGCAATTATTAGTGTGGGATCTGTGCTTCGTTATTCGCAAGATCTCGTATATCAATCCAATAACGCAAATAACACCATACAAAACACTAGCACACAATACCCTAGCGTATTTGCTGGAATACTACTTGACATCACTCCTTCAATCAGTAACGATACTATTATTTTACGTATTAATCCAGCAATTACTAAGACTAAGGATCCTGAATTAGAAAATGCAGCACAGGCACTCCAATCTCCACCAAATCTTAGTACTAACCAACTTTCATCTGTTGTAAAACTCAAAGATGGGCAAAGAGTAATCATAGGGGGATTGCTTAATAATGTTAATCAATCCACTACACAAGGCATTCCTAAAATTTCTGATATAAGAGGATTGAAAAGAGTATTTGGTAAGGCAATGCAATTACAACGAAGTGAAGAGCTTATTATTGTCATTACGCCAAAAATCGTGCAATGATTCTGCTATTGATAGATTTCTTGCAGAATCATTTCCAATGTGTGGATTCTATTGCTTGCTTGATATATTGGTCTGCCAATAACAACTAAGTCGCTATTGGCTTTTTTTGCTTCTTGTAGGGTAGCTATACGGTGTTGATCATCTTTAGAGCCGTTAATGCCCCGTGAATTTATTTGCATAGATTCTAAAGATTGCATGCGGATACCCGGTGTAATAGCCAGCAGTGAGGGCGCAACTTCTTTAATAACCGTTATTTCATTAATTGCACAAACAAGACCGTCTACCCCACTTCTATAAGCCAATGTAGCCAATTTTCTAACACATTCCTTGATTCCCATTCCATACACTTCATATAATCCCGCTTCATCAAAACTTGTAAGGACAGAAACCGCTACAATTAATAGGTTTGATTGTTTATTGCGCAAATATTCTGAAATCATACACATAGCCTTGAATCCACAGCTTGCATGAATGGTTAGCATGTCAATAGCTAGTTTTTCACATTCAATAATAGCATCCAACATAGTATTGGGAATATCATAGAGTTTTAAGTCTAAAAAGATTTTATATCCCTCGTCTTGTAGTCTTTTTAGCGGTTCTCCTCCATCGCGTATATAACTTCGTAACCCCACTTTTAACCAGATATTTTGTGTGGAAATATTGCTATTTTTACAGGCTATTTTTATTTCATCGGCAAGGTTTTGATTTTGTTCTTTGCTTGGCAAATCGAGCGCGACACAGAGTTTCATTGTTGCTCCTTGTATAATGGGTATGGGCTTCATTAAGAATCTTTACTTGGCAATAGAGCATTATTAAAGCGAGTTGCCATTAAGAATCTTTAGCTATTTTTGATTGCTTATTATCATAATAAGAGGAAGATTTTTTGTTGTTTTGTTTCAGAGGGATTTTGTTGTATTTAGGGAAAGCAACCTCTTTTTTTGATTGGGAATGCCGCTTGGTTTTTGAATGAATCTCTAATGGTAACCGTTTTTTATTGTGATTGTTTTTCTGTTTCTTTGTAGTGTTGTGAGATTTGTTGGAGTTTGTTGGGGATTCTGTAGAAACAGATTGTGCTAAGTTAGAACGTGCGATCTGTGCTTGTCGTTCTTCAATAAGTTTGGCAATATCATCGGTGCTAGTCTTTGCTACATTGTCGAGCACACCGTTAACAAGTTTGCACGCATCTTCGATGTTAAAGATTTTGGTGAGTTCAATGGCTTCATTGATGACTATTGCTTTTTGTGTTTTAGTTTTTAGTAGCTCAAAGATTCCGAGCTTTAAGATATTTTTCTCTATAATTCCTAGCCTTCCGATGTCCCATTCTTTCACGAATACTTCCATCACCTGCATAATCAGAGATTCATCTTGACAAATCCCATGCAATAAAAAAAGTGCAAATTCCTGCTGTTTATGTCGTATTTTTTTGCTATCAAGAAAAACTGCTGCGCCGCTTATTGCCTGTTCGTTACCTAGATCTTTGGCATAGAGTAGCTGTACTACAGCAATTCTTACTTGTGCTCTGGTTGCCACGGATGACCTTTTAGAATTTTATAGTTAGTCTAGTTGACGATAAATGCTTAATAGTTCAATCAGACTAGACATTGATTCGAATCCTTTATTTCCGTTTTTTATTCCTGCTCTATCAAGGGCTTGTTCTATGTTGTCGGTTGTAAGGATTCCGAAACTTACTGCACCACCGTATTTTAGCGTTACGTTTGCTACACCTTTTGTAGATTCTGCAGCAACATAATCAAAGTGTGGTGTACCTCCACGGATAATTGATCCCAATACACAGACACCGTCATAATCACCACTAGAGAGGATTTTTTCAAGAGTGAAAGGTATTTCAAAAGCACCTGGCACTTTAATTAGAGTGAGTTTTTCCACATCACCACCATGCCTTATATAGCAGTCCTTTGCTCCTTCAATTAGTTTGTCTGTTATCATACTATTAAAACGAGAACAAATGATAGCTATTCTCTCGTGCCCTAGCAATGACATCTTACCTTCAATAATTTTCATAATACGACCTTATGTATTGCGAATTTATAGCATTATAGCGCATAAATTGGAAACCACACTATATGTGAAATAACATACTCTCTTTGTTAAAGATTCCGCTATGAATTTAGTCTATAATTGTATCCTAGAAAATCTAAGGTGCATGGCATGGATACTACAAAATATATCTTTGTAACAGGAGGCGTTTTGAGTTCATTGGGGAAAGGAATCTCTTGTTCATCAATTGGGACTCTATTGCAACATGCCGGGCTTAATGTTTCTCTACTTAAGATAGATCCTTACATCAATGTAGATCCAGGTACGATGAGTCCTTTAGAGCATGGTGAAGTGTTTGTAACTGCCGATGGCGCGGAAACAGATTTGGATATTGGGCATTATGAGAGATTCTTAAATGTAAATCTTTCACGTAATAATAATTTTACTACAGGGCAGATTTATCTCTCTGTGATTGATAAAGAACGTAAGGGTGAGTATTTAGGAAAAACCATACAGATTATACCGCATATTACCGATGAAATTAAGAGGCGCATTAAGAATGTTGGACGCGATTGCGAAGTATTAATTGTGGAATTGGGAGGGACGGTTGGCGACATCGAAGGTATGCCGTATTTGGAGGCGATGAGACAATTAAAGCATGAATTGGGTGCAAATAATGTCCTTAGCATTCATGTAACCCTTGTTCCCTACATCCGTGTAGCGGATGAATTAAAAACAAAACCAACACAACATAGCGTGCAAGAATTACGTCGCATTGGTATTAGTCCACAAATCATTATTGCACGTTCGGAATTTCCTCTCTCTAAAGACACAAAGGAAAAGATAGCACTGGCTTGCGATGTGGATTCTCACAGCGTGATTAGTGCTGAAGATGCAAGTACAATTTATAAGTGTCCTATTAACTTCATTAGCGAGGGAATCCTAGATCCTATTGCTAAGAGTTTATATTTGCAAGAGTTATATCCCGATATGCAGGAATGGGACTTATTGGTGAAGAAGATTCTTTCTCCTACCAAAAGCGTACAAATAGGTTTTGTAGGAAAATATCTAACTCTTAAAGAATCTTACAAGTCGCTTTTAGAGGCACTTGTGCATGCAGGCGCCAATTTAGACACTAAGGTTGAGATTATTTTTATCAATTCCGAACACATTGAAAGCGCGAAATTAACTAACTTACAAGGAATATTGGTTCCCGGAGGTTTTGGAGAACGTGGTATAGAGGGGAAAATTGCAGCGATACAATATGCTAGAGAACATTCGTTGCCATTTCTTGGAATCTGCCTTGGTATGCAATTGGCACTTGTTGAATTTGCGCGCAACGTGTTGAATCTACCTGATTGCAATTCCACGGAATTTAGTAAAAGATGTCAAAACCCAATTGTCTACATGATAGAGGATTTTATTGATACGGAAGGTAATAAGCAGATTCGCACACATACTTCGCCATTAGGAGGGACCATGCGTTTGGGAGAGTATGAATGTTATATTAAAGCAGATTCTAAACTTGCTAAAATATATAATCATCAAAAGGTGATTAAAGAAAGGCATAGGCATCGCTATGAAGCAAATCCTAAGTATCGTGGGAGTTTTGAAGAGAAAGGATTATTAGTCAGCGGGGAATGTAACGGTTTGATAGAAGCGATAGAGTTGGATTCTCATCCGTTTTTTATTGGGGTACAATTTCATCCTGAATTTACTTCAAGATTACAGAATCCAAACCCCGTGATTGTTGAATTTGTTAAACAAGCCCAGAGGTATAAATAACAATGCGGCAAGATACACAAAGTCCCAGTAATTATCCAAAGACGGGTAAAAAAAATGCAAAAAAACGTAAAATACCCACTACTGCCCGTGCCCATAAGAAAGCAAAGCAGACACGTTTTAGCCTCGATTCTCTTTATAATAACCCCGAAATTCAACGACTAAAAGAGACGCTTAGGCAGTTTAGAGAACCAGAGGAGATTAATAGTATCCTTAACGACAGGTTTAAAGATTATCTGTTTGTGCGTAAACTTAGCCAAATTCCCCATCCAGATGAGTTGTTTAATAATACAGAAGCGGCACGTCTTGTTTGTCAAAGTATTGCCAATGAAGAAAAAATCATCATCATAGGTGATTACGATGCAGACGGAATCTGTGCTACTTGCATTGTGCTTGATTTCTTTGAGGCAATGGGATATAAAAATATTGACTTTGCAATGCCCAATCGTTTTAAACACGGGTATGGTTTTTCTCGAGCACTTTTTGATGAGGTTACTTCAAAGCATGATGATATAGCGTTAATTATTACGGTGGATAATGGTGTAAGTAGCTTTGAGGCGGCAGATTTATGTAAAAAAGCAGGTATCAAGCTCATTATTACCGATCATCATACATTGGAAGTTGATAGTGATGGCAAGATAAGGGTGCCAGATTCTACATTTATGATTAATCCACAACAAAAAGCATGCAAATTTCCCTTTAAGGACATTTGTGGGGCACTTGTGGCTTGGTATTTTTGCTGTGCTATTAAGATTCTTATTCAAAATGACGTCTTGCAATCTTTCAATCCACAAAACACCTTGATACAGTCCTATAAACACAACTTATGCAATACTTGTATGAAGTCCTTTTTGCTTTTTGTAAGTATTGCGATTATTTCCGATGTTATGCCTCTTAATGCGATTAATTATACTATTTGTGATTATGGGCTATGCCATTTAATAGAAAACAAGAGTCCAGCATTTTCTGTTATTACAGAATACTTTAAATGCCTTGTAGATTCTCAAATGTTAGGATTTAAGTTCATTCCTCTTCTGAATGCTGCAGGTCGAATTGATGATGGTACTATTGCATTGGATTTTTTAAGATCGCGTAATATTGCAGAAGCGAGGATGCGTTTTAATAAACTCAAAGAGCTTAATAATTATCGCAAGGAACTTCAAGAGAAAGTTTCACATCAAGCATTCCATTCTCTTAAGACTATGAAACAAAATCCTTTTATTTGTTTTGTGGTTGGAGATGATTGGCATGAAGGTGTATTGGGTATTGTGGCGGGAAAAATGGCTGATGAGTTTTGTAAGCCTAGCTTTGTGCTCACTAATAGTAATGGCGTATGTAAAGGGAGTGGAAGGAGTTATGGCGATGTTGATTTGATTGCTAGTATGCAGAAAGTAGGGCATTTACTGAATCGCTATGGGGGACATGTGGGTGCTGTTGGGTTAGAGATTAAGCAGTGTCATATTGAGGAGTTTTTGCGGTTATTTAGTCCTGTTTATATTGAGATAAAAAAGCAATATGATATGTTGGGCATGCTTTCTCTTAATCTTGTGAATAGGCAGACTTTTCTTTATATAAGTTCTTATGAGCCATACGGTAATGGAAATATGATGCCAAAGTTCTTTTTTGAATTAGAGATTGTAGGGTTTAAAAAGACTAATCAAGGATTCCTTGAGTTTCAGCTTATAGACTCTCATTCAAATGCTCCTATTAAAGCAATGTTTTTTAACACAAAATATATGCAAGTGGAATTTGTAGCAGGAGAGATACTCCAATTTAGTGCGACCCTTTCGATAGATTCTCAATATTTCAATAGACGTTATGGATTACAGCAAGCTTATTCGCTTAGTCAAATAGCGCGCATATTTCATAGTGAAAAGCAGCATTTGTTTGCACGTAACACGGAGGAAATTATGCTAATCATAGATAAAATATATGGGCTTTGTAACAAAGCAGCATTATGTCAATAGCCCTATTAAGGCGACTAAGTTTCTCTTAGGGCTTGGCTATTCTAAGGCTGCAACACAAAGGATTATTGATAAAGCGCGTTTGCGGCAGTTCGGCAATGTTTTGCAGAAAAAGAGCATTATCACAAAAGGAATAGTTGAGATTACGGAGTTTGCAGGCAGAAATTTAGGATTGTCTCCTTGCGTTGTTGTCGATAGCGGCATATCTAGCAATAGGCATTGTGTGATAGAAGATTCTTATCAAGATGTATGCCCATTAGATTCTAGAATTACCAATTTTGCAACCAATAACCTTTCATTTTGTATTTTTAATAAACCAGCTAAACTTCTTACTCATCCTAGAAATCTGAATCTTCATACCCCTGAACCGAGTCTTTTAGAGCAGTTACGATATAGCTTTGGTGCGCAATCCAATCCATGCCATAGATTGGATTATGAAACAAGCGGCTTATTGCTCTGCTCACTTGATAGACAAAGTGAAATAAGAATCAAAAATCTTTTCTTAGAACGTGCTATTTTGAAAGAGTACTTAGCGATTGTGTGCGGGAGAGTAAAAAATTCTATACTTATAGAATCTGATATTGTATTTCCTGCAAGATTGGGTAGTCTTTGTATTAGGGGTCAGGCAAAGAACCTAAAGATACAAGCATTAGACAAGGCAAGGTCTTTAAGAGATATTGTACGTATGAAGCAAGAGATACAAGATTCTTCATATTCTAATCCTCTCGATAGTCGCCTTGCTGCAAGCCTGTTTATCCCTGTGAAATCTTTTGCAGATTACTATGCCTTAGAGCAATTTTTACAGTCCAATTTTGGTAAAAAAACCTTTACTGATAATATCTTTAGCGACATACAACATGATGTAGCAGATACTCCTTTTCAGCTCTTAGAATCGTATAGAATCTTTAGGGAGAAGACGCTGCAAAGTCGCCGTATTGCAAGTGTGAGGCTAAAGGATTCGCATACCAATAATGATGTGAGCACAGGATTTTCCCTTGTTCGTTTGGTGGCTTTAACAGGTAAAACGCATCAACTAAGAATCCATGCCAATGCTTTACGTCATAGCATTGTGGGCGATACGCTCTATGGGATACAAGACTGGGTAGCAAGTTTCTTTTTGGATTCTAAATCTCAATTTGCGGACTCGAATTTTGGAGTGCCATCTTTTGCTTCAGGCTTTGATATAGAGATATTTTCGCAATTTCTTTATTATTATCAGAATCTTGCTTGCCATCGAAATCAGATTTTGTGCGATATGCGGCTTTACTATACGGGCAATGTTAGGTTGCTCTTGCATGCACGTAGTCTAAAATTTCTTGGCAAGAGATTTGTTGCCTAGTTTGTATTTTGAGAAAGCTTTATTAAATTTAGGTATTTGATTGCAAATCTATAAAGAGCGGGATTTTAGCAAATTAACGCGACGAAGCAGTCAAGAAGAGACACTCAATCTTTCTAGGTAAAACAGCCTACAGGGGATTGTTGTTATCAAAGTTTTTGCATTTTTCTGCAATTTGCTCTTTAAGCAATCTTTGATGATCCCCTTGTATTTTGCTTGTTAAACGTTTCTTGATGAATGGAAAAAGATAAGGTGCAAGTTTTATAGCAAATTTAAAGTGGCTTTGCTTGATAGCATGTTCACTAAAGAGATGTAAGTCTTTATAAGAACAGAAAAAAACATTATTGGCTTTTGCAAGAGATTCTAAGCTTTTGCGTGTGAAGAAACTGATGTGTTGTCCGTGGGAAAATCCATAATACCACCAAGCATTTTCTCCGTTTGGTTCAGGGATTTCGCTAGGTAATAGTTCGGTAGAAAAGAGGAGATTCTTGCAAATAGCAAGCATAGAGCTAATTTCTTCTTTTGGATTAGGCAGATGTTCAAAGACTTCGAAGCTTGTGCAAAGTGCGGGGATAAACAAGTCTTTATGTCGATGCCATTCAAAGCCACGCGCGTAGAAGTTTTGACAATATTTATCTTCCCAGAATGCTTCAATCCCGCTATCGCGCAAGAGTCGCACAAGCAAACCATTTCCTCCGCCCAAATCAAGCAAAGCAGGCTCTTTCTCTTTATTTCTAAATCCAAAAAACAAATAAGCAACACAGACGACAATAGTATAAAGCCGCAAATTTCTTGCCACAATACCAGTGTCTGAAATATTAATAGCATCTTTGTAGGCTTCTTCTAGCCAATGCACTTGATTGGCACTTAAGAATCCACAATGCTCACATTTGTAGAAATCTTCATCATATTTACAGAGAATCTTTGCTTTGAAAGCTATTTGTGCGTCTTTTCCACAAATCTTGCATTGCATGTGTATCCTTAAAGGTAGATAGCCTATTGTACTGTATATTGTTAAATTTGTATTGCCATGCTCTTGGACGTGCGGGTAAGTTTGTGAAAGCTAATTGCAGAGCAATGCTAAGGTTTTTTGAAAGTGAAAATATAGCGAAGCTTGCTGCAATCTATATAGAGTTTGATGTTAAGCAGACGTATTTTAATAATGCCCCGTCTTTTTGCTAGCTCAAAGAGGAATCCAAGAGAGATAAGTTTGTTAAATCGAGGGTAGATTTCATTATCTTTGTTTTCTTCATAGAATCTCTTATAATAATCAAATTTCTTATAAGTACAATCTAGCCATTCTTCTAAATAATTGGTTTTTGCAAGGGTTTCAAACCACAGATCGGATCGTAAAGTATTAAATACTTTCCACGGTTTGACATGCGGACCTGCAAAGTGGATTTGGATAGGATTTGCCATGGCATGCTCTATTTCACTTCTTTGCCATGTTGCGTTATTGAGCTTTTCTTCCGTATCAAACATACTCCAGAAATACGTACTTACCATGCCATTCTTGGAGAGCAGTTTGATCTTAGGATAACAGACGTAATTGAGTACATCTTGCTCAGGCTGCAATAGTCGATGGACATTGTCCTGAAGAAACTCTAAGAGCTTAGATTCTAGATTGTCTAAACGCATTTTTTTAAGATTATAGACAAGAAACCCGCCGCCAACTAGCAATCTTTGCTGTTCTTCTTTGCTCCATTTAGAATCATAATAGCGCATAAAGTTTGTTAGTGGACAATTATTGTGTAGAAAAGGGGCATTATAGCCCCCGATGTAATAATCTTCATTGGTATCAAAAAGATTAAATTCGTATGCAATATCGCCTCTCCATACGACATCGACATCAGTGATAAGCATTTTTTCGTAATTAGGGAAAGCCTGTGCGACACAAAGTTTGTAAAACATATCCTTGCTGAAATGCGACTTATTGCCCACTTCTTCCCATAGTTGATCATAGAATCCGCCTTTATTAATAAACTCTAGGCTAGCATTGGGGAAGGAATGTACCACTCTTTGTAGTTTGGCTTGTGAATGCGCGCTGATATTGTTGCTATGTAGTACGTAGAGCTTGTAGAAGTACTCTGGGCTTGCATGCTCTAGCATGGAATAGAAAGAAACTGCAGCGGCTAAGCAGTAGTTTTCATCAAAGCAGTGCATAACGGGGATTACAGGGAGATTATTTGAATTGAGAGATTGACGAGAAGTTGGAGTAGATTCTACATGTTGTCTTTGCTCACGATAGTCGATGTTACCAAGTATTTTTGATATATATATATATATATATATATATATAACTTATTATTCAATAATCTGGATTGCATGAGATTATTGAAAAGATTATTAACAAATTGCTGCATATCATCACCTTAACAGAAATGGGCGGATTATAGCACAATTACAGAATCAACTAGATGTTCTTGTGGAGAGAGGAGTGGTATTTGTGTATTTCTTAATCCTCGAAAGCTATTGGCTTGTATTCGATTTTAAGAATCTCAAATTCGGTTTCTCCCGCTGGAAGATTGATAATAACTTCATCACCTTCTTCTTTACCAATTAACCCTCTCGCAAGTGGAGAATTAAAGGAGATTAGTCCTTTCTCGGGGTTACTCTCTGTTGTACCTACAATTGTGTAGATTAATTCTTTTTCAGTGTCAAGGTTGAGAATCGTTACTGTGCTACCAAAGCTTACTTTGTCATGACTTAAACTTTCAGGGTCTATTACTTCTGCATTTGCCAACATTTTACTTAAATCATTGATTTTAAATTCAATAAAGGCTTGTTTTTCTTTTGCAGCATGATATTCAGCATTTTCTTTTAAATCACCATGCGAACGTGCGATGTCAATTTCTTGTGCAACTTTAGGTCGTTCTACTTCTTTGAGATTTTTGAGCTCTTCAGAAAGCTTCTTAAATCCATATTTACTCATTGGTTCGTTCATGTTTACGCCTTCGTGTAATTTGTGAATGCTATTTTACAAAAATAAAACTAAACATTTATCTTTAAAGAGTCCTTAAAGAAACTTTGTGGTTTTATATTACAATTATATGGGCTATCGAGCTGAAAGTTAGGGGGATGGTATGGCGCAGAAGGAAATACATTATAGAGATTCTACCTTGCGGATTGCTTATGCTATCATTGACAATGGAGCAGATAAAAATATGCTTTTTTTACACGGATGGGGAAGCAATAAGGAGCTTATGCGCATTGCCTTTGGGAATTGTTTCACGGATTTCAATCATATTTATATTGATTTGCCGCATTTTGGCGCGAGTGAAGGTAAAATTTTTTTGGATACTTATAAGTATGCAGAGGTAATAGAGCAGTTTCTTATACGTGTTACTGTTAATCGAAGGTTGGGCTGCGATGTTGTAGTCGGACATAGTTTTGGCGGTAAAATCGCTTTGCTTTTACAAAGGGAGATTATTTTACTTAGTAGCGCAGGAATCTTGCTGCCTAAGCCTTTCATAGTACGGGTTAAGATTCTCTTGGCGAAGTTTGCTAAGACATTGGGTATCAAGGCTAATTTTCTGAAAGCAGATGATGCTAAAGAGCTTAGTCCTATTACTTATGAAATCTTTAAATGTGTTGTAAGAGAGGACTTTATGCGAGAGTATGCTAGCTTTACGCAAAAAGCAACTATTTTTTGGGGCAGAGAAGATAAAGCGACACCGCTAAAAGCGTTTCGCATAATACAATCTCTAATGCCTAATGCAGATTTCTATGTTTTAGAGGGAGATCATTATTTCTTTTTGCAACAAGGGCAAGAGGTTGAGAGACTCTATCGGCATGGCTGTTGAACGCAATCTAGGCCGGCGGTTTAACGTTTAACGGAGTTTTAAGTGATTGGAGGATATTGTTTAGCTCAATTTCAGCAAGGCTCTGGTCTCGTATATTGCTAACAAAGAGTACAAGCAGTTCCTCTAGGCTATAGTTTTTATCTTTAAAGATTTGTATAATATTGTTTCTGCAACGTATTTCTAAATTTTCTAAGTTCAAATTAAAGATTCTATTCTCTACGGTGATATTTATATTTTGGGCGATGGTACTTTGTGCAGCTAATTGTTGACGCACATTGTTTGAATGATTAGATTCTGGCAAACAAGCATAATTAGAATCCTTAGAGTCACTAACATGAAGATATTCAGATTCTAATTGTGCTCGCATGACGGGTTCTTGTCGATTGTATGGGCTTATGCAAGTTTATGCAAGAGTTGTTCTAAAATTCTCTTGCCCTCATTAATTTCTTCATGTAGCCTAAATAGTTCTAAATCTTTTTCTTCGTTTTGTGCTTTGATGGCACTAATTTCTCGCTCTAAAATGGTGATAGTTTCTTCTTTTTCGAGAATCTTATATTCTAAATCTTCTATCTTCTTTGTATGATGTGTTTCCAATGAAGTCTTTACTTCATTAATGAGCGACAAAAGACTCATGTTAGAGCTTGGCGATTGACGTTCGTTAGAATTTACTGCCGTTGAGTGATGGTAACTATCTTCCATGTGATTTCCTTAAGGTTAAGTTTGAGTAAGTTTAGTATAATTGTAGCCAAAAATGACTTAATAAAAGATTTAATGGGATTTTTACTCATGAAAAGCATTTTTGATTTGTGTGCAAATTATGCCCCCGCGGGCGACCAGCCAAAAGCAATAGAATCTCTTTGCAAACAAATACGTAACAATCAGAAATACAATACCCTCATTGGTGTAACGGGCAGCGGCAAAACTTTTACTATGGCAAATGTTATTCAGAATCTTAATATGCCAACACTCATTATGAGTCACAACAAAACTCTTTGTGCGCAATTGTATAGTGAATTTAAGAGCTTTTTCCCTCATAATCATGTTGAGTATTTTATTAGTCATTTTGATTATTATCAGCCAGAGGCATATATCCCTAGACGAGATTTGTTTATTGAAAAAGACAGCTCTATTAATGATGAGTTGGAAAGATTGCGACTATCAGCTACAACATCTTTATTAGCTTATGATGATGTGATTGTAATAGCGAGTGTTTCAGCGAATTATGGTTTAGGTAATCCAGAAGAATATCTCACAATGATAGAGAAGTTAGAAGTTGGTAAAAGCTACAAGCAACAGGATTTGTTGGCAAAGATTGTAGATATGGGATATACGCGTAACGACACGACATTTGAACGTGGGAGATTCCGTGTAAAAGGAGAAGTTATTGATATTTTTCCTGCATATAATGAAGTAGAATTTGTGCGAATAGAGTTTTTTGGCGATGAAATAGAAAGAATCGTTGTTTTGGAATCCCTTGATAATACTTTTGTTAAGAATCTACAATCTTTTGTGCTTTATGCGGCTAATCAATTTATTGTGGGGCATAATAGATTAAAGAGTGCTATAAACAGCATACAAGAAGAGTTAGAGCAACGACTGGGATTCTATGAATCTGAAAATAAAATGTTGGAATATGAGAGATTAAGATCTCGCATAGAATTTGATTTAGAAATGATAAAGGAGCATGGGATTTGCAAAGGAATCGAAAATTATGCGCGGCATTTAACGGGCAAAAAAGCAGGTGAAATGCCGTACTCGCTGCTTGATTATTTTGAATGCAAAAAGATTCCTTACTTATTAATTGTTGATGAGAGCCATGTAAGTTTGCCACAATTTGGCGGTATGTATGCGGGTGATAAAAGTAGAAAGGAAGTGTTAGTAGATTATGGTTTTCGTTTGCCAAGCGCGCTTGACAATCGACCGTTAAAATTTGAAGAATTTATTGCGAAAAAGGCATCGTTCGTGTTTGTTTCTGCAACACCTGCAAAATTAGAGTTGGATTTAAGCAAAGAGAACGTTTGCGAACAAATTATTCGCCCCACAGGATTGCTCGATCCAATCTGCGAGGTGCGAGATTCTAAAATACAAGTTAAAGATTTGTTAGAAGAGATTACATTGTGTGTTGCAAAAAAAGAACGTGTGTTAATTACTACTTTAACTAAGAAAATGAGCGAAGAATTAACTAAGTACTATGCCAAAGAGGGCATTAGAATAGAATATTTACATAGCGATATTGACGCTATTGAACGTAATCACTTAATACGTAATTTACGTTTAGGCTTATTTGATGTATTGGTGGGAATCAACTTGCTACGTGAAGGACTTGATTTGCCAGAAGTGAGTCTTGTAGCAATCATGGATGCTGATAAAGAAGGATTCTTACGCAGTGAGACAAGTCTCATACAAACCATGGGACGTGCGGCAAGAAATATTAACGGGAAAGTTATTTTGTATGCAGAGAAGATTACAAAATCTATGCGGGTAGCAATAGATACCACAACGCGTAGAAGATGCAAACAAGAAAAATTTAATTATGAGCATAATATTACTCCTAAATCGGTGGCTCGCGTTTTGGAATCTGAATTGCGACTAGAAGAAAGCGGCAGAGTTTATGAGAAATTTGGCAAGAAACAGAAACTTCCAGCTAAAGAAAGAGAGAATATTATTAGAGAACTTCGCATAAAAATGTTAGAAGCAAGTAAAAGATTAGATTTTGAACAAGCGATACGTTTAAGAGATGAAATTACCAAAATCAAAACCCTATAAACACAATATCATATCTATTCAACCCTTAGTGATAATTTCCTTGTTAGAGTTAGAGAATCTACAAACTTTTGCCAAGCA
>NZ_NXLW01000018.1 GCF_003364265.1 Helicobacter aurati | reverse complement strand
AAGTTGGAGCAGAAGAATGTTTTACTTTTGAAATGTTGGAGGGAATGAATCTAAAAGCAAGCTTTGAAATTGCCAAGAATCATCCGCTTATTCTGTATGTGCTAGAATGAGAAAGAAATAAGATTTAATGATAGAAATTGCAACATATTCTCACTAAAGTTTTACTCAAAAATAGAATCTAACAATCCTTCAATAAAATCAGATTCACTAAATGGGACTAACTCTTCTGCTTTTTCTCCTACTCCTAAAAACAAAATGGGTAATTTAAATTGATAAATGATACTTAAAATTGCCCCGCCCTTACTTGTGCCATCCATCTTTGTCATAATAATACCATCTAACTCTAACACTTCATGAAATATTCGCGCTTGTTCAATACCAGAAGCACCCTGTGTCCCATCAAGGATAAGAATCTTATGGAATGGCTTAGAATCTAATGCTTTAGAACAGGTTTTAGAGATTTTAACAAGCTCATTTCGAAGATTTGTCTGATTGGGTAATCTGCCCGCTGTATCAATGATTGCATAATCCATATTGCGAGATTTTGCTGCATTAATAGTATCAAAAGCTAAAGCACTCGGATCATGTGCGTGCTTAGTCGTTACTATGTCTACACCGATTTTCTCACTCCAAAGGACTAGTTGCTCAATGGCTGCTGCACGAAAGGTATCTCCTGCACCAAGTATAACTTTTTTATTAGAATCTTTAAATTTTTTTGCTAATTTCGCAATTGTTGTGGTTTTCCCTGCTCCATTAACACCAAAAATAAGATAAACCACAGGTTTATCAGTAATCTCTTCAAATTTCACTGTATCATAATAACTTTGCCCGCGAAAAAACCGTGTAATCGCCACACGCAATTCCTCTTTCGTTACTACTTGTCCTAAATTAGCAAGCATTGTTTCTATTATTTCGTAATGAATATCAGATTCTATTAAAACTTCCTCTAATTGCTCTTTGGTAATTTTGACGCTTTTCCTGCCTAAGAACTTAGCAATATTTTCAGATGTTTTTTTAAAAAATGAAAACATAAATATTCCTTAATTTTGTTTATGGTTTGATACATCGCGATCTGCTACGTGTTGTGTTTCCGATAACAGGGACGTAATATCACTATCAAGCACCTCTTCTAAAATAGGACCTTCATAGCTTTTTATGACCTGCAATTCTTTATCAATGAGCAAAAAGAAAGGGGATTTTATGTCCTTTATTTCAATATTGAGTTCCCTTTTGAACGAATCCAACAAGGAAAATAGAGTAGTCTCGCTACTGACTAGAAATCGAAAATGTAAATCTTTCGAACCAAGTAAATCTTGATAAAATTTTGCATTAATGTATTCTGTACTAAGGACAACAACCTGTAATGATTGCAATCGACTTGCAAGGTTATTCAGATGTGTTAGCACAGGTAAGCAAAAAGTACATTCTGGAGGAAGGGTTGCAAGCAGTATGACTTTATCCGCAAACATTTGATTTGTTGAATCTTGTAAAAGAATTTTGAGAGGGAATAAAGTAGATTCTTGTTTTTCAAGAATAATGTTTAGAAATTGTTTGGTGTGGAGATTCTCAAATTGGTAAGATTCTTGTTGTATATTTTCAGAATCTTCTTCTTGATGAGAACAACCGACAGCCAACAAAGCCAATACTAACAACAAACAAAAATATGCTCGCAATATATAACCCTTCACAAATAAATCTGTTAATTATAACATTGTTTTTGAGCCACTTTAGAATCTTGCTTTGTGCATTCTATGAACAAACAGCTATGCCAAGATTCTAACTATCAAAGTCAAAGTGATTCTCAAGACATTGAGCTTGCTTTATGGGCAGACTTCTTTTGTTTGATTATCTTTCACAAAAATAGGATTGGCACTGCTCCAATATCCAAGCGTTTCAGAGAGGATTGTGCCTGTTGCCTTTTCTATTTCGGCTTGAGTGATTTCGTTATTGCATTGTTTTCCAAAAAGCACAACTATATCCCCTGCTTTAATATCTGGATAATCAGTTACATCTACCATAAAAGTATTCTTTGTAACCCTTCCAACAACAGGCACCTTATGCCCTCTAATAAGAACTTGTCCTTGATTACTAAAAGCCTTTGCATACCCATCATAATATCCCATAGGAATATTGGCAAGCCTAGAATCTCGATTCAAAGTATAGGTCCCATCATAGCTAACTGTACTGCCTTTAGGGTATTCATTAATAGCAGCTACTTGAGACTTGACGCTCATAATCTGCTCTATCGGCAAGCTAGAATCTCCTCCTCCATAACCATAAATCAACTTACCAGGACGTATCATATCATATCTTGATTCTGGGACTTGGACTGCTGCATAAGAAGCTGCTGCATGTAATGTAAGCTTCTTTCTGTCTAACTTTGCATGCTTAATAAGAAATTGCGTATCGGATTCAAAACGTTTTACCAATTCCTTAACCTTAGGAACATCATCATAAGGGAAATGCGTCATTAATCCTGTTATTTGTAAATTTGGCAGAGTAGCCAGCTTTATCGCATCTCTCTTACCCTTTTCAGTACTTAAATCAATGCCGTTTCTATCCATTCCACCAGAATTAAGCTTAATATGAATAGCAAATTTCTTGCCCATTTTTTTTGCAAGATTATTTAGCTCTTGTGCTTGATCCAAATTCCCCATAACTTCAGTGATATGATATTTCAATCCGTCTTTAATTTCTCCCATTGTTGCAGTTCGTATCCTTAGAATCTCACCCTTATATTTCATTTCGCGAATAACTCTTGCTTCTTCGTTGCTTGTAATGGCTACGCAAGGAATCTTTTCCTCCATAACAACAGGTAAAACATTAGTTATACCCGCTCCATACGCATTAGATTTAAGGACAGCGCAAACTTTAGCTTTGCCAGCTATCTTTTTAGTAACTTGTAAGTTCTTCTTAAACGCCCCTAAATCAACTTCCATAAAAGAATTGGTATTGTCTCTCGTTACAGTGGTATTGTTACTTAGGACGGGTGAGGCAATACTCAAATTACCTATAATGCCTGTAAGACTTATTGCGCAAATAAAACTCGTCGTTATCAATCTAGTTTTCATTGATACTCCTTTATTTTAAGCTTAGGTAATTATTTTAACTTATTCTTAAAAAGATGCGCATAAAAATTAATGTTTATAAAAATTACTTATTTTTTGCCAATGAATACATTGCAAAACTCAAAATATTTAAGGATTCTTTTTTACATAGCTTTCAATGCCATTTGCAATGCCTTTAGCGAGCAGAGCTTGATATTTTGGATCTTTAAGTCTTTGCGCTTCTATGGGATGTGAATTATAGCCTATCTCTACTAGCACAGAAGGCATGAGTGCGCCAACTAATACCCAAAATGGACCTTCACGTACCCCACCATCAAGATTTTCGTTATATGTTTTTTTAAGTTCTTTCAACACTCCGGACTGAATATCCATACCCAATTTATTTGAAGCAATAATACGTTGCGAGGTAAGAAATGAGGCTATCATGGTGGGAGAATATTCTGCTATACCTTGATTCTCGGTAGCAGCTACATTCACAGCGCGTTCTGTCCTTGCAGTAGAAAGAAAATAAGTTTCTATTCCTTTTGGTTGTTTTGTAGAACCTTCTGGCATAGAATTGGCGTGAATTGATACAAATAAATCTGCCTGAATCTCATTTGCCATCTCTGTCCTTCTTTGTAATTCTATGAATACATCACTATTACGTGTCATATACACAATGTAGCCTTGCTTATCAAGTTCTTTAGCTGTAAGCTGTGCAACACTTAACACAATAGTTTTTTCACAGGTTTTTGCTACGCCTTGCGTACCACAATCTTTGCCACCATGCCCAGGGTCTAGGATAATAATCTTCTTTTGAGAACGTGATTCTTGATTGGGCTTTGTTTTGGAAACAAGAATAGGATTTGGTTGATTTCTTTTATTGGCGGGCATAGGGGGAGTCGATGGAAGAGGTGCTGGGGGGGTAGGTTTGGGTGCTGGCTTTGTGGTTGCTTGTTTGTTGCTTGTTTGTTGCTTGTTTGTCTTTATAGGAACGTTCAATTTGTTATTGCCCTTTTCTTTAATAACAATGTAAAAAAAATTATTGTTGATTCTATATTCAAATTCAGTTTTAGACGTAAGAGTAATAAGTATTCGCAAACGTTGTTTATTGTTTTGTGCAACAACTATTTGTGTTTTATTGGGAAAATTGTATTCCTTTTTACCCGTCGGTACCCATACCCCATAAATATCAATAAATGTACTAATATCATTTAATTTGTGTTCGCTAATATCTTTCTTTTGTATATTACGATTGGCTTCCAATCGTAAACTAGAACTTCCAAAGGGCACAGCACCAACAATACGTAAAGTGTTGGCATATATCCCACTAAGGCACAATAACAAAAGCAGGACATAGCGCATAAATTCTCACTTAACGTCGAGTCAATTCATCAATAAGTTCTTTTACATACATAATTTTATTAATGCGATAGCCATTTGCTCCGCTAAAATATAACCCCTCTCTTCTATCCCCCAAGTGTCCTTTACCTAAACTATCAGCTATACAATAGCCAACTTTCTTTGCTTCTTCGCCTCTATGACAAGGAGAAACACAATTGCTAATACATTTGATTTTGGGTGCATTCCCCTCTCTTAATCGCTCAAGAACACCTATCTTCAAGGCTCTTGCAGGAAATCCGACGGGAGATTTGACTAATTCAATATCTTCTTGTCTAATGCTAGGCATAATATCTCTATAAGCTTGCGCATCGCACTCATAAGTACCTAAGAATCTTGTCCCCATTTGCACACCACTTGCCCCAAGGGCAAGCATCGTATCGATATCTCCTCTATCCCATACTCCTCCTGCTGCAATAACGGGGAAATTTCCCCATTGTCTAGCTTCTTCGGCAATTTTTGGAACAAGATTCTCTAATTGATATTCTTCTTTAAAACAATCTTCATATTTAAATCCTTGATGTCCGCCACTTAATGGTCCCTCTACAACAACTGCATCAGGGACACGTTTATATCTCTCACTCCATCTCTTACATATAATCCTTAGTGCCCTTGCTGAAGAAACAATGGGAATAAGCGCAACCTCTGGGAAATTCTTAGTAAATTCAGGCATATTTGTAGGCAATCCCGCTCCAGAAATAATCATATTTGCGCCGGCTTCACAAGCATCTCTAACTACTCTGCCATAATCATTGATAGCATAGAGAATATTGCTACCTAAAGGATTGTTTCCGCAAATTTTTCTTGCATTTTTAAAGATTTCATTAAGAGCATTTTTACTATAAAAATTAATAGCCTCTAATGGTTTGCTTGAAAGGATTCTTTCTACAAATTGCATGTTTTTATAATATCCTGTTCCAACTGCAGAAATAATACCCAAACAGCCTTCCTTGGATACATTGCCAGCTAACCTATCCCAGCTAATGCCTACACCCATGCCACCTTGAAAAATTGGATATTTAATTGTATATTTACCTATTTTTAAACTTTGGAATAATTGCTTCATTATCTACCTTATATAAACTATATTGTTTGCGCGACTAATCTGTAACAATAATTTTAGCAAATTTTCGTTTGCCTAATTTTATAACATATTGTCCTCTTTGGGAAAATACAAAACTTTCGTCTTGCATTTTTTCTTCGTTGATTTGTAATGCTCCAGCCTTAATATCTCGCCTTGCCTGCGAACTAGATGGAGAAAAACCTAAGTCTAACAAGACTTTACATATCCAAGTACCAACTTGTACATTAATAGAATCTATATCATGAGGGATTCCTTTCTGATGAAAAATGTGCTGAAATTCTTCTTGTGCTTCTCGCGCAAGTTCTGCATTGTGAAAAACCGTTGTTATCTCCAATGCCAATGCTTCTTTTGCCGCCTTAGGATGCAAGGAATTATTAGCCACACTATCTTTTAATACTGTTATTTCTTTTGAACTTTTTATACTCATCAATTCGTAATAACGCCACATTAATACATCTGAAATGCTAAGAATTTTTGCATACATGCTTTTTGCTTCTTCAATAACACCAATATAATTATTAAGGCTTTTGCTCATCTTATGTATACCATCTAACCCCTCAAGTAGTGGCATGGTAAGGACACTTTGTTCCTTTCCGCAGCCATAAGAACGTTGCAAGGCACGTCCTACAAGCAAGTTAAATTTTTGGTCATTGCCACCTAACTCAATATCACAATTAAGGGCTACCGAATCATATCCTTGTAATAATGGATACATAAATTCAACAATAGATATAGGTAGATTTTCTTTGAATCTTTTTGCAAAATCATCTCTTTCCATCATACGCGCTACTGAATATTGTGCTGTAAGTTGCATCATACCAGCACTACCCAAGCTACCCAACCATTTGCTATTAAAACATATATCTGTAAGTTGCGTATCGAGAATCTTAAAAACCTGCATTTCATAGGTCTTTGCATTCTCCGCAACCTCTTCAAAAGTCAGAGTCTTTCTTGTTTCTTTTTTGCCTGATGGATCGCCTATTGTTGCTGTAAAATCTCCTATCAAAAACTTTACTCGCCCACCAAATTGCTGAAAGGTGGCTAACTTTCTTAGCAATACGGAATGCCCTAAATGTAAATCAGGTGCTGTAGGATCAAACCCGGCTTTGACTATAAACCTTTCGCCTGTCTGATAGAATCTAGCAACGAGAGATTCAATATACTCTTTTCCAATAAACTCTACACAACCTCTTTGAATCTCAATCATCGCTTCTTGAATTTTGTGTTGCAAAGCAGTATCTTGGTTTGATTTCATTTTTATCCTTAAAACTAGAAATTTGCTGTGGCATATTCAGGTATCATGAACCTTGATAGGCATCTTTTAAACTAGAAATCTCAGTAATATTAAATTTATTCTTAATTACATCGTGCAAAAATTTGCTATCACTATTATCAGATTCTACAAGTACCCTACATAATGGCGAAAAAGTATTTTTATAACTATCATAGGAAATGCTAATTACATTATATTGATATTTAGCAAGCACAGAGAGGAACGTCGCCATAGCCCCTTTCTTGTCTTCAAGCTTCACAATAATTTTAAATCGAGATTTAGTATTTTTTGTCCATTTGATAAAAAGTTGGTTATCGCCATTGTTAATTTCTTGATTTGCGCTTTCACAAAGCTTGTGATGTACGATAGCTTTTTGCCCCTTTTTTATTGCAACAATAGAATCACCATACTTTGGGTGGCAGCATGAATCAAAAAGGGCTTCGTTAATATTGCGATTAGTGTAAATAACTAAACTATCAAATTGTAACGGCTTGAGTTTGACGGTTTTAAAACGTAGCATTGCAAAAAAGTTATTGTCAATATTATGTTCTCTCTTGATTTGATTCTTAATATCTTTCAAGAACACTAAATCCGTTGCGGCACGTTCGATTTTATCTTCAAGATTATGCTTTGCAACAAAATCATAAAACATCTTGTGCTCTTTTTCAAAAATCGTACTAAGAATATTGAATGCAACCTTTTTATCAATTTCCTTCATCTTGTTGTTGCACCTTGTGCGCATATGCGTTTTAGCCTTAGATGTTTTCACAGAATCTATCCATGCGCAACGTGTTTCTGCTTGTGGACTTGTAACGATATGCACAATATCACCGCTTTTAAGTTTTTGTAACAAGGACACTTGCTGATGATTAACATAGGCTGTTTTAGCTTTATCTCCTAGCCCACTATGCACAGCATAGGCAAAATCAAGCACAACAGAACCCACAGGCAAGTTGAAAGTTTTTCCTTTAGGAGAAAATACAACAATATCTTCGCTGTATAAATCATTTTTTGCTAACTCATAAAATTCCTCGATAGTATTGTCTCCATATTGCATATTTTTCAACCATTCCGTATTGGGGGCAATTCCACCGCTTTTATATTTCCAATGAGCAGCTACCCCGAACTCTGCGCTTTTGTGCATGTCAAATGTGCGAAGCTGCACTTCAAAAACTGCCCCTTCGTCAAATACGGTTGTATGTATAGTCTGATACCCATTTTCCTTTGGTAAAGCAATATAATCTTTCAAACGCGAAGGAATAGGCTTAAAGTTTAAATGCACAATCCCTAATGCTCGGTAGCAATCAAGTGATGTTTTCACAATAATTCGTATAGCCAATAAATCTAGCATTTCATCAATGCTAATACCCTTTCTCTGCATTTTTAGATAAATAGAGTACGGTCGTTTCACTCGACCTTGAATTTCAAAGCTATCACGTAAAAAACCATTATTAAGCAATAATGTACTTATCTTATCCCTAAAATGATTTAACTTTAGCCCAAGATTCTGTTTTTCATTGTTTATATAATCTTGAATCTTATTATATTCGCCCGAATAGTAGTAATAGAAACTTTTATCTTCTAATTCATTTTTTAGCGACGAGATTCCAAGCCTATGGGCAATAGGAGCATAAACCACCAAAGTTTCTTCGGCGATGCGCATCTGCTTTTTAGTGCTAAGAGCATCAAGGGTAAGCATATTGTGCATTCTATCACTAATTTTGACAACTAAAGCTCTTGCATCATCAACGCTCGCAAGTAAAATCTTCCGAAATGAAAGGGCTTGGGCAGCTAACTTTTCATTGCTTGTAGCGGAAGGCAATTCTTCATTGCGAATTTCAACAATTTTTGTTAAAGCATCAACAAGTTTGCCTACAGAATCCCCGTATTTCGTATAAATATAATCAATTTCACAGAGCGTATCTTCTACAACATCATGCAATAAAGCTGCACAAATCATTGATTCGTCCCCACCATAATAAGCAACAATACAAGCCACACAAATAGGATGGACAACATAGGGAATACCGCTTCTTCTTAACTGCCCGATATGAAACTTTTGCGCATCTTCTATGGCTTGCAAAATCTTTGGTGTAGGAGGTTTGAGAGAATGCAATTGAGAAAGGGCGGCATCAACAGAATTGATTTCAGAAAGAGTTGTAAAGAGTTCCACCTTAAACCTTGTCATTGAAATTGTTTAGAATCCAAACGTATTGAGAAATAAATGGAATCCTTTGCTGTGTGAAAGTCCTGACAATGCTATTGTTTAGATTAACACGTTTGAATAATTGTGTATCTTATCAGGCTTTATCAAGAACTTCTCCCTTCTAAAATATTTAGAAGCTATTTTGTGCTAAAGTTATTTTTCCTTCAGCAATTTCTTGTAATGCAATATCGGATAGCTCCATCTTTTTAAGATATTCTTCAGAACAGACAATTAAAGGCTTATCGCCGTTGCTTAATTCTTTAACACGAGAAAAAACCAATACAGAAAGTTTATATCTATCATTGTCTGTTCGCTCTAAGGCTTTTGAAATAATTTGTTCTATTCGCATAATTTAATACTCCACTAGCCAAAAATTAAAGGGCTATTATATCGCAAAAGACAAAGTTTTAGTAGAAAATTATTATTTGCTATAAGATTTTAAGGGATACCGTGCTACAATCAGAGGCTAGTTTATATAAGGAACCATAGAGTGAAAGGCTTTAAAATCTTTACAGGCAATGCGCACCCAGAATTTAGCAAAGAATTAGCATCCAATCTTGATTGTGCTCTCTCCAAGACTGTCTTAACGCGTTTTAGCGATGGCGAAATTAATGTCCAAATTAGTGAATCTGTACGAGGCAAAGATGTCTTTATCGTGCAGCCTACTTGCGCCCCCACTAATGATAATTTAATGGAATTATTAATTATGGTTGATGCCTTTAAACGTAGTAGCGCAAATTCTATTAATGCGATTATTCCTTATTTTGGTTATGCTAGACAAGATAGAAAAGCTGCTCCGCGCGTTCCTATAACTGCCAAACTCGTAGCAAACCTTATACAAAGTGCCGGCGTTGATCGTATTATTACAATGGATTTACACGCGGGGCAGATTCAAGGATTCTTTGATATTCCTGTGGATAATCTCTATGGGGCTATTATTTTTCGTGATTATGTACGACACAAGAATCTACGCAACCCTATTATTGCTAGTCCCGATATTGGTGGAGTATCCAGAGCAAGATATTTTGCCAATCAACTAGGGCTTGACCTAGTAATTGTTGATAAAAAACGAGAACAAGCAAATGTAAGTGAAGTAATGAATATCATTGGGAATGTACACGATAAAGACGTGATTCTGATTGATGATATGATAGATACTGCAGGAACTATGTGCAAAGCCGCTCATGTCTTAAAAGAAAGAGGTGCGAGTAGCGTTATGGCAATAGGCACGCATGCTGTGTTAAGCGGCGAAGCATACAATAGAATCAACAAGAGCGTATTAGATGAGGTTGTCCTAAGCAATTCTATCCCTCTACATACACAAAGTCCAAAGATTCAAATTCTTAGCGTTGCACCACTATTCGCAGAAGTTGTACGTAGGATTTATCATAATGAAAGCGTCAATTCTTTATTTATTTGACCAATATTGAGACTAAAATCATAAGGCATTGCATGAATGTGGCAGATATATATGCGATACTCAACACAATAAGCCCCTTTACATTGCAGGCTACATGGGATAATTCTGGCTTAAATATAGGCAGCTTTGCTATGCCATGTAAGCAAATCTACATTAGCCTTGAACTCGATTGGCAAGTGTTAGATTTCCTTAGTGAATCAAGCTTGCTTATCGTACATCATCCCGTTATTTTTAAGCCATTAAAAACTTTGCATTTAGACACCTATCCAAGTAATCTTATTGCAAAATGTTTGCAAAAGAAAATCGCCGTAATTGCTATGCACACTAATTTTGATACAACACATCTCAATCAAGCTTTCGCCGATTCATTGCGGCTAGATAAATTAGGATTTACTTTAGAATCTAACAAGGAGTTTAGTTTGATTTATAACAACACTACAACACATAATATTACGTTAGATTCTTTAGCAACGCACATTAAACATGTACTTAATCTTGATACCTTGCGCTATTCGAAAGGTGCAGATTCCTTAGGGGGTCATTCTAAACTCTTTATTACTTGTGGAAGTAATGCAGAATCGCATTGTCTTGCAAGTAGAAATGATTGCATTATTACAGGAGATATAAAATACCATGACGCCATGATTGCCAATAGCAACGGAATTAGTTTTATCGATGTGCCACACTTTGAGAGCGAACGTATCTTTGCAACACTGCTCGCAAAAACTTTACAAAAAAACAATATTCAAGCTATAATTACAGACTCGCATAACCCCTTTTGCTATATTTGATTTGAAAGGAGAGACAAATGAACAATAGCTCGCCACACGAAGGCTTACAAAATAAGAATCTATACAAGCTCATCGAAGTGAATAAATTTGATTGGGAAGTTTCAAAGTTTAATCCTTTAATTGACGAAAAAAGAGCCCCGATTCACAAAAAAGAACAAGAGAAAGCCCAATTTGTCAAGGAAAGGCAAGAATTAGAGCAAATGATACAAGATAAACAAGAGCTTCTGATTAAAACCAACGAAGAGTTAGAGATGATTGCTAAGGAGATTGAAAAAGTACAAGAAAAACTCAAAGATAGCAAAAGCGAAAAAGAAATTAAGAATCTTAGTATGGAAGAGGATATTTTACGCGAAAAGATTCTAGGATTTAACAATGAAATTTCTAATATAGAATCTCTCGTAGAACAAGCCAAACAAAAAATTATTACTTTAGATTCTAATATTGAACAAGCCAATCAAGAAATTACCGCTTTACAGGAAGCTTCTAATGATGAAATCAGCTCTATTAAACACAGCCAAGACGAAGTGAGTGTAAAGAGACAGCAAATTGCTCTTGATATGGAACCCACCCTGCTAAGACTTTATGAGAAAATCAGAAAATGGGCAGGCAACACTAGCGTTATTTCCCTCTATAAAGATGCCTGTGGTGGATGTTTTATTAGATTAAATGAAAAAAACCTCATTGATATTCGCAAAGGGTATGAAATTGTACATTGCCCGCATTGCGGTAGGATTCTCTATGATAAAGAAATTTATGATAATGCCGCATCTCAAGAAACAAACAACACAACGCAAGAAGAAAGAACGAACTCCTAATCATTAATAGAATATCTTAATGATACCTGTTTACTATATTTTGATTTGTTTGGCGCATATTACGGCTCTTCCGTTTATCGTTATTCTCTCTTTGAAGACAAAATATAAGTGTAGTTTAAAAGCAAGATTCTTATTTCCCAAAAATCATTCTAAGGAACGTTATGATTTTTGGTTGCATGCTTGCAGCTTGGGGGAAGTCAATTCATTAGCCCCGATTATTGATTCTATCTCTGCCTATCAACGCATATTCATAAGCGTCATTACTAACACGGGATTCGCCCAAGCACATAAACTCTTTGGAACAAAAGAAAATGTCTGCATTGAATACCTACCTTTCGAAAGTTTTTTGCCTTTCGTTGCGCCAACTTGTAAAAAGCTTTTGGTATTCGAAGCAGAGCTATGGTTAATGCTTTTTTATTATGCAAAAAAGACGAACGCACACACAAAGCTTGTTAATGCACGTATTTCAAGACGTAGTTTTAAGCGATATTTACAGCTTAAAACATTTTACCGCAGTCTTTTTTTCTATGTCGATTCTATACTAGCACAAAGCGCACGCGATGCGGCAAGATTACAACGTCTTTGCGCAAAAAATATCAATGTTATTGGAAATATCAAGATTCTTACGCCCATACAACCAACAGCATTATACATAAAACCAAAAAGGCTGATTGTACTTGCTGCAAGTACGCACGCTAAAGAAGAGGAAGTTATCCTAGAATCCTTTAGAAAATTTCATGCACAGTATCATCAACCAACAAAAGATTCTAAACAACACAAAACATTTACCCCCCACAATGTCTATCACGACACAATGTCACAACAATATCAAGAGAACCCAGCATTGCAGTGTCCTTATAATGCTTTCATAGAGTCGTCTAATCCCCTACTTATTATTGCCCCTCGTCATCCCGAACGTTTTGAGCTTGTTTATAACCTCTGCCTTAAACAATTTGAAACGACACGTTGGAGTAATTTACATGTAGATTCTATTGATAATTACAAGACGCAAACACTTAATAATCCGCAATGTATCAATCACTCTTCTTTCTTGGACGACTTACACTCTCCAGTTTTACTTATCGATACATTAGGCGAACTCATCAATCTCTATGCAATCAGTGATATAGTGATATTAGGTGGTAGTTTTGAATCTATTGGCGGGCATAACCCTTTAGAACCAGCAATGTTTCATAATATTCTTATCAGCGGGAAAGAAATTTTTAATCAGCATACATTATTTGCCTGCATTCAAAACTATTATCTTATTGATTCTAATGAATTACCTGATATTCTCTTAGATTATCAGAACCTACATCATTCCCATATCAATACCCAAACAATCAACAACATGTTGCAAGCAATTCTTGCTTAAGCCCTGTGTAGCTTTATGTAGCCTTATGTACATGAACTTTACTATCCATTGTGAATTGGAGGGAAACTCTCTACATAAACACTTTGGCTAGGGAATGCAAAGCTCAAACCACAGGCACTAACTATATCCATAATTCTAAAAATTATATCTTCTTTCACGCGTATAAACTCCGCTTTACTCACGCTTCGTGTAAAGCAATCTATGGCAATATTAATAGAACTATCTGCTAATTCATCTACACTTACATACAAACTACCCTTATAACCTAAATAATCATTGATAGAAATAATATCCTTACGCATAGAGAGTAATTTATGATCTTTCTCATCGAGAATTTCTGAATCATCACTTCCCTTTGCCACTCCCTCATGATTCTCTAACATTTGTGCAATTTGCTCCACGCAAGTCTTAAGCTTAGAGGGAATAGCATCATAAGTAACACCAACGACCATTTTCATTCTACGTCCAGCCTTTCTCCTGCTCCAATTGATAATTGCCTTATTGGCAATTTCGGAATTTGGGACAAATATCAGAGCATTATCAAAAGTCCGTATTGTCGTTCTTCTTAAGCCTACTTCAACAACAGTACCTTCAACATTACCTGCCACAATCCAATCGCCCTGTGAGAATGAATTATCCAATAGCAACATAACTGACGCAAAGAAATTCGCTAGCATATCCTTAACCGCCAAAGCAACAGCAAGCCCTCCAAGTCCCAAAGACGCGATAATAGCAGAAACATTGAATCCTAATCTCTTGAGAATAACAAGAATTGCGATAATGCAAACAATGGTGTAAAGAATCTTAAGAATAAGATTAATGATTTCTTTACGAAATCCGTCGGTTGATTTTTGCACAATCGTATTAATAATTGCCGCGCCATAACTTTTAATTATTGCAATAAAAAGCCATGCAATGTTAATGATATAAAAAATCACAAACCAATTTGTGATGCTTTCTGGTTCTAACGTCGGATAATATAAAATTCCAATAGAAACATTAATGCTCCACGCAAGAAGAAAAAGTGATATGGGTTTGAGAATACCTTTTTGAATCTCGGTATGCAAAGTTTTATCTTGCTGTGAAATATGCACAATAAAATCCATCAAAAACATAATAAGCTTTGCGATAACTTTGCGCCATACCCATAAGACAAAAAATATTATAAGAGAAACAAGAATTTTTGCTGCTAGCAAGTTAGAATGATTAATAGGGATAAAGTTTGCGATGTCCTCTAAAATCCATTGCATTGTAAGATTGATCATTGTGTTTTGCGGCAGTAATTCAGCCGATTTGAGCTCTAAGTAAGAGATTATTTCAATATAACTCGCAAGAGTGTTTACATACCGCTCTTTCGCCGTATGAAGAGTTTTTTGCTGCTGCTTTGATAAAGAGTCGGGAATGCCAAAATCATCAGGGAGTTTTTTGAGACTTGCAATACTTGGGCTTAGAATCTCAATAGCCTTTGCTTGTTGTGAAAAAAAATCAAGATGCTTACGCAGAGCGTTCAGTGTGGTAAAAAAAATCTTTTGCGCCTGTAAAGTTTGCATAGCAATAGTGCTTTGTAAAACAAGAAAATCATCATGCAACACTGTAGCTTCATTAAACTCTAATTCGCGCTGCTTATAAGCAATAGCATTGGTTTCAGTATTAAAAATGAGTGGTTTTTTATTATTGATAATATGCAAAGGAAGAGATTCTAAGAGAATTTCTTTTTGGTGTAGCAAATCTTCTTGATGAAGAGAGTCGTAGGGTTTGCCTGTCGTATTATTCTCTGGCTTTTCAAGAGTATGTCCTTGCAGGGCATGAATATGCGCATTCAACTCTATGATTGCTTCAACCAAACTATCAAGACTTTCATGCGAATCTATGTTATTGTAGCTTATTTCTTGCGATGTTGTATTGGTTTGAGCCTGTAAAAAAGCACTCAAGATAAATAACAAACCTAGAGAATATAGCCATTGTTTTTTGCTAACTAAAATGAAACAGTGTAGTATTTGTCTAAATATCTTTCGCATATTCTTCCTTAGAATCTCAAATGGAATCATAATACATCTTGTTGTAAAGTGGCTACAAATCCTCTATCAAATCCTGCGTAGTCTTTATAAAATTCTACAGCATACCCCATTTGCTCTAATATCTCATTCATGCTTTCTCTTTGATCGTAGCCCATTTCACAAATAAGATACATGATGTTTCTCTGCCTTGCTTGTATAATAAGCTTTTTTAGAATCTCATCTCCTTTCTCTCCTCCAAATAACGCAATATGTGGTTCGCAAAGCACTTCTTGATTAAGTGGGTATTGCGTAGCAATGTAAGGAGGATTAGCAAGCAATAATGGAAACGATGTATCATTAGATAGAGAGCAACAATCTAGTAAATCAGATTCTATAAAATCACATCTCTGACTTACCCCGAGTTGTTCTGCATTATACATAGCAACATTGAGGGCTTGAACACTTATATCTGTGGCAACTGCACGAATATTGGAGAAAGTTTTTAGTATTGCTATACTTATAGCACCGCTACCCGTGCCTATTTCAATAAAGTTTGTAATATTTTCTTTTTGTATTAATTCTATCGCTTTCTCTACAAGAATTTCAGTTTCATTACGTGGAATAAGGACAGAGTTATCTACATAAAGCTCAACATTAAAAAAACTTGCCTTGTTAATTAAATATTCCAGAGGCGTTCCATTTTTGCGCATTGCAAGAAGTTTAAAATACCTTTGCTTATCACGATCGTTGATTTCCTTTTTATATCTTACATGCAGTTCAGCCCTTGTGAAGTTAAGCACATAGCAAAGCAGCAGTTCAGCCTCATATCTTGGGCTATAAATAATAAACTTATTATAATCATTCATCGAATCTATGGGCGCATAGGTGGATTTATTCTCTATGTCGCAATCTTTTGGAATCTTATCATTTTCAAAGGAATTAATATCTGTCAGAAGGTATTCTGTTTGACAAACAAGTTGCTTAAATTCTTCAAGATTTATATCCTTGAGGAATGCAACTGCAATACGTAAAAGCAGGTCAATGTCTATCATTGAGTTTCCTTTCGTTCATAATCTTTGAGAGCATTTAACCTATCAATAAGTGGCGGATGTGAGAGATAAAAAAAGACATAGGCGGGATGAGAATAAGGGAAAGTTTTATTTTCATTGACTAAACGTATAAGTGTTTCGCTCAATGTTTTTTTGCTCGCGCATGATGCGCCAAACAAATCCGCCCTATATTCCGCTTTGCGACTAAAATAACTCTGAATCGGAGTAATAAAAAAGGTTAGAGCAGGCAGAAGCAATATAGCAACAATAAGAATGTTGCTATGCGTTTCTTGGAGTCCTATATACACACAAATATCCTGAAAAAATAATCCCATAATCGCAAACAAACAAAAGAAAATACATCCGCCCAATATAATATTGCGAATAATATCTCCGTGTTTAAAATGCCCTAATTCGTGCCCTAAGATTGCTATAAGTCCGTCTTCACTTATCTTATCGAGCAAAGTATCAAACAGAACAACCCGCTTAGATTTACCAAGACCGCCAAAGTAAGCATTGAGCCTCCCGTCTCGTTTGCTTGCATCCATAACAAAAATACCATTGCTTTTGAATCCAACTGTGAGCATAAGATTATGTATTCTTTCTCTAAGTGTCTCATTTTGAAGTGGTGTGAACTTATTGAACATAGGTGCAATAAGAGTTGGATAAATAAACTGTATGAGGATAATAAAACAAAACACCAACACAAAGCTTACAACCCACCAAAGAGCAAAAGTTTCCATAGCCCATAATAAAAGAGCAAATATTACACCAATAAATATTCCACTAATAATAGTTGTTTTCACAGTGTCTACACAAAAAGAGGCTAAAGACTGCTTATTGAATCCAAACACCGTATCCACTCTCATAATAACAAAACTAAAGGGTAAGTTTAGAACTAGATTGACTGCCATAAAACACATAAGTATAGACCAATCAAGCTGGAATGCGCCATTCACACCAATCGATACGACAAAGTGAGATAAAGATTCAATGCCAAACAATAGCCAAAGTATCAAGAATATCATATTGACAATATGCTGTATGATTGTTATTTTGCATTTTATGATGGCATACGTAGCGGCAATAGAATAGTCATGTTGATTGAGAATAACAGGTTCTTGTGTTGCATAAGATTTAATATGATAAATTTGTAAAACATTCACTATGATTATAGGCAAAAGATAAATGGCAAAATATAATGCAATAATACTATACAAATGTCTCTCCTTTGGCATTACATAAGCTTATTTTAAGTGTATTATAGTTTATTAAATACATGTTGATTCTTTCCTAACGCGTAGGCATTAATTGGCAGGTAAAAGAGAGAAAATATCGCGTAATCTTTGTGGAATTCTTTTTGGTTTTTTATCTCTATCAACATACACCATCACCACAGACATTCTAAACGTTAGCAAAGGAGCTTGGGCAGGAGAGCCAATCTCTTTGATTCTATAAATCTCATGCTGCAGTATAAGGGAAGTGTTTTTTATAGCACAAACTTGCGTTCTGACTTCATAATAATCCCCTAGTTTTAACGGAGCAAGAAAATGGGATTCGATATTTTTCACAACAAAACCATCATTTGCGGGAAATTCATGCGCACAAGGAAAAGCATCCTGTCGAAAGAAAAGAATAGATCTTGCACGTTCACAAACCGTAATATAATCCGCATGATACATAATACCCCCACAATCAGTATTGTCATAAAATACAAAATCCGATAAAGTATTTACTTTCATTGTCGTCCTTCAAAGCATAATTCTTGCAGAATAATTCTTGATTGTTTGCTCAATTATTGCATGGGTTATTGTTAAATACTCACAAATTTAACCTTAAGAGTTGCCATCTTAAACGGCAGACGTTTTAGTATAGCATAGTAAAAAGAAGTCTTGTAAAGTTATAAACAAATCATTGTCTTTTAATCCGCTTAAGGCAAGATAAAATTAAGATTTATAGAATGTAAAATCTCAGATATGAATATGTCTATTATAATTTCTTATAGATAAAAATACTAAAACTATCGTAACTATGACGATGAAAATACACGAATAGTATGAAATTTTATTGGCAATATCAAATATTACAGGCAACTTCCAATCCACTTCTTGAAAAGATAAAAACCTATCTAAATCTTGTTTCTCTTCTAAAGAAAAACCACTAAATTGCGGATAAGATTCATTGAAAAAAAGTAATGAGTGTGGATGTGTGAAATTATACTGCTTGACTTGCGATTGCGCAGAGGAATCCTTAAAGTTGGATTCTAATATATCATAAGGTGAACCTATTTGCTTGGCTTTGAAAGTATAATTTTCATAACCATAAATGGGCTCGTATGGATATTGTGAAGAATAGAGCATGAAATTATTTTCAGCAAATTGTGTTAAATCGCATTCAGATTTCTTGCGTATATCAACAATCTTATATTCTCCATTCCCGCTTTTCACATTCTGCCAGCTCTGCATGCCGACTCGTATATCATGAGTTGTATAGGCTATATCAGAAGTAAGAACAAAAGCATGCCGATAAACATAAAAGAACATACTAAATGCAGTAAGAAAACAAAGTATATATGTAGAATTATGTCGAAAAACAGGGAATCTATGCAGCAACACACAGAATACAAGAGTAAGGGGCAAAATAAGTACGCTTGCCATTCGTGAATGCAAATGCGTGTTATTGAGATAAGGAAATAAGGAGTGAATAATACCTTTATCATAATACATATCAGCCCCTAAATAAAGCCATACTATAAATAAAATGATTCTCCACTTAACCACTTTATCAAGAATACGAAAAGTTTCCTTAAAAGTCTTTCTGTATTTAATACCAAGAAGAATAAGTAAAGGGACAACAATAATAGGAAAAGAGACATCTTTCTCCCACAATAAATTACCATACCTAATTGGCACGAATGCCCGTAAATACAACAATTGTTCAAGAAATGACAATGGCGAAACAAAAAAATTATAATAAAGTGGCGAAAAAATATAATACCACGGCACATCAGACAACATGGGCCGCCCCCTGTCGATAACTGCTGCTAGCATAAACATTGGAATTACTTTTGACAAAGATAACATAAAGCCTAATAACACGGCAGCAATAATACTAAAACATTTCTTTAAGAAATCCTTTGTTGCTGCAAAGAACAATGCCCCCATACCAAGCAATGTAAAACAGGTATAAAAAAAGATGCTCTGAATAGCACCACCAAAAATCATCATTGTAAAGACTATACTGCCAATAAGAATACGTAGTAACCAATGCCACTTTAAACATGACAACATATTAGAGAAGAAAAGAAATGCGACAAAGGCACTTAAAGGATGATAAATGAAAGCCCAATGTCCAACTCGCAAATGAAAAATATAATAGCCCGTACAAGAAAATAACACCGCACCACACAAACAAAAAGCAAAACTTAATTTGCAATCAACTTTTAGTAAGAAATACACAGATAAGAATCCTATTACACTAAACAAAAAAGTTAAAAGATTGTAGGCATACCAAAATGGCATAATAAGTGTAAGGAAATAGAGTGGCGAGTATTGGATATATTGTGGGTTAGCATAGCTTAATATCCCTGCTCCTGCCAATGGTGTAGCCCACTCAATAGCAAGACCATTATTCTTTGCGTAAATTAATTGACCAATCAATCTTGACTCTATTTGTGTGTAGTCATGACCTATATAAGGGAAATCAGAGTGTAGTAAAAACACTTGTGTAACTGCGCATAGCAAGCAAACAAAGCCAACTAAATATACTGCATATTTGCCTCTTGATAGACTGACTATCCTATTCTCAAGGAAATAGCATATCTTGGAGAATCTGCTAGTGCCTTCCTCCCATTTTGCATTACTACCATCTTTGAGAATCCAAATAAATACGATGATGCTAAAAAGAGTAACACTATAAAACACCCAAATCATTACTATCTTTTTTCTAATATTATATTAAAAAAGAATTTTACAACAAAAACACTATGCTTTTACATTCTTACAAAGACAAAGTATTTCATTCATTTTCTATAAAGAATTTAATGAAGTAGCTCCCTCAATACTCGTAAAATTAAAATAAATATCTCACAGCAGGACACAAGAGATTCTATGAACCTACAAACAAACTTCAAATCTCTTGCAAGCTTAGATTCTCTAATCTCATAATCTACAAACCACTTAGCAACGATAGCAAGTTATTTAATAACACTCGTTGCAATTAAATCATATATTTTTGTTACAATATCATGTTTACTAACCACTACTAAGGAGTAGCCTATGCTAGTTTTTGGACAAGAGATTCTTGCTGCTGCAAACAAAGGATGTTATGGAGTAGGTGCTTTTAATTTTGTTAATTTTGAAATGCTACAAGCTATCTTTACTGCTGCCAATGAAGCAAAATCGCCTATTTTCGTGCAAGCAAGTGAAGGGGCAATCAAATATATGGGTATTGATATAGCAGTAAATATGGTACAAACAATGAGCAAACGTTATCCTCATATTCCCGTGGCATTGCATTTAGACCATGGCACAAGCTTTGAATCATGCAAAAAAGCAGTAGAAGCTGGATTTACCTCGGTAATGATTGACGCTTCTCATCATTGCTTTACTCAGAATCTTGAAACGACTGCGCAAGTTGTAGAAATGGCACATGCACGCGGTGTTGGCGTAGAAGCCGAACTCGGCAGACTCATGGGAATCGAAGACAATATTTCGGTTAGCGAAAAGGACGCTGTATTAGTTAATCCTAAAGAGGCGCAACAATTTGTTAAAGAAACAAACGTAGACTATTTAGCTCCGGCTATTGGCACGAGTCACGGAGCTTTTAAATTTAAAGGCGAACCAAAGCTTGATTTTGAACGGTTAAAGCTTGTCAAAGAATTAACACATATTCCGCTTGTATTACACGGCGCAAGCGCGATACCAGATTATGTAAGGGAAAGTTTCACACAAAGCGGCGGAGATATAGGGGCTAGTAAGGGAGTTCCTTTTTCATTCTTACAAGAAGCGGTTAAGGGTGGAATCAACAAAGTCAACACAGATACAGATTTGCGAATAGCTTTCATTGCAGAAGTCCGCAAACTCGCTAACAATGATAATACACAATTTGATTTGCGCAAGTTCTTTACCCCTGGCATGCAGGCAATGACTAAAGTTATTGTAGAGCGTATGCAAGTGTTAGGTAGCGCAAATAGAATCTAACGCTATTATTAAGGAATAAATTATGCTTACCATAGCACTCCCTAAAGGTAGGATTGCTAAAGAAACACTTATGTTATTCTCGCAAGTATTCCAAGAGCGATTTCTTTTTAATGATAGAAAGTTGATTCTACAAACGAAGGATTTCACCTTTTTGCTAGTACGTAATCAAGACGTTCCTACTTATGTGCATTATGGTGCTGCTGATTTAGGAGTAGTCGGCTTAGATGTATTAGAAGAAAAAGATGATATTGAGATTGTACGCCTACTTAATCTTGGTATTGGCAAATGCAAAGTCGTGCTTGGCAGCGAGTGTGGCAAACCAATTAATTACCTTAAGCCGCGCATACGTATTGCTACTAAAATGACAAACATCACGCAGCATTTCTTCTCTAAACGTGCTATTGCTGTCGATGTTATTAAGCTCTATGGTTCAATTGAATTAGCACCGTTGGTTAATCTAGCCGATGGCATTGTAGATATTGTTGAAACAGGCACAACGATGAAACAAAATAATTTGCAAATCGATGAAGTTATTATGGAATCAAGTGCCTACTTGATTGCCAATGTCAATAGTTTCTTTGCCAAAAAACAACGTATCTTGCATTTGCAAGATAGCTTTGCTAAAATCATCAACACATCAATCAACGATAGCTTACAAAATCGCTAGAATTTATTCTTGATTCTAAGATAATCACATCGTCTTTAGTAAATTCTATGACAAGTGCTACTTTCATGGAATCCATAACTTATTCAAATTTGACACGAAACAAATACGCAATCAAATAGCACAGAGTTAATTTTAAACCAATAAGAGATTGATGGCTCAAGTATCGAGCGACAAAAATAATTTTCTCATTCGTTATTCAAGATTATAGAAATTCACATAAAGAACCTATAATCATTCTTATCAATTTTAAAGGGACAATCATGAATACAATGCAACAATCCGCCAAGCGACAAAATAACCAAAGCCAAAAGATTCTGCGCATTATTGATTCTTTATATCTCTTACTACTAGGTATCGGTATAGGTGGCATTATCGCTTGCGGTATGTTTGCTGCGCCAATTATTTTTCACGCAACAGATTTTATTTCCGAGCAAGCAGCAAGCGCATTTAGCAATATTGATAGCGGACAAATTATGGGGCAAATTTTCTTACGATTAAACTATTACTTGCAAGTTTTATTAGTAGCAATTATCGCGTATGAATTATTTCATGTTATTTCTAATCATCATTATGCAAGGATATGGCTCATATTTGGCTTTATTAATGTGGTTTGTATTGCATTATTTGTATGGTACTACACGCCTTTTATCCTCGATAAAGAGAATCTACGAGCCGATAACTTTCAAGCCATGCACGCACAAAGCGTGTGGGTATCTAAAATCCTCTTAATAAATCTAAGTGTTGTTTTTATTGGACGGGCTTATACATTACGTTAAAGATTCTATTATTTATCGTTTGCTTCTAGCTGCTTCGTTAACTAATATAATTAAGCTATATAAAAATAAAATATCTTGTCATTCGGATCTTTATAATCATCAATTACAAATAAAAAATCTAATGTTTGATTAAAAGGATATTTCAATTAAAACTTCAATTATGACACACAATATAAAGTCAAGAAACTAATACATAAATACATAAATCCTAAACAAAACATTGCAGATAAAGCATATTAAATAAAATCAATTTATATTTACCACAATAGTCACAATTAGGAAATGTAACAAAATGATTTTTATTTATTTTGATATAATCAATGATGTTTTAAAGTTAATGATATGATAATACAAGCAGCTAAATATAAAATATCTATTGTTTATGTGTTATTCTAAATAAGAGTTATGATGTGTCTATTGTTAAACCTTTTGTCAAAAAAGCATTAGTTACAAATGTTTTATCTATCGTCTTATCTCAATCTCTCTTAGCAAATGAGATTATTATAGATACTACTCGCACGCAAAATAATCCACATCTAACTCATTCTCAAAATAATATCGATATAGTAAATATTGCTAAACCCAGCCAAGTAGGCATTTCAAATAATTTCTACCAAGAGTTTAATGTAGCACAAGAGGGTTTAATACTCAATAATATCCTTAGTAAAGAGGTACTAGCTAACACCAATCTTGCGGGATTTATCTATTCAAATCCAAACCTAGATAGAGCCACTGCTAAATTAATACTTAATCAAGTAACAGGAGACAATATCTCTAAGCTATTAGGCTATATAGAGATTGCAGGAAATAAGGCTGATATGTTGCTAGCAAATCCAAATGGAATCACTTGCAAAAACTGCGGCTTTATCAATGCGGGCAATATAAGCCTAGCTACAGGAGCACTAAGCAAGGAGGAGCTAGATAGGCTCAATAGCCTTAGGGAATACAATGAAAACACGCAAATTTCTCTAAATATAAGGCAAGGGCAGATTTTAGTAGAGGCATTAGACGCGAAAAATGTAGCAAGCCTTACATTATTAGCAAAGAATATGAAAGTAAAAGATTCCTTGCAAGCGCAGAATCTTCGCATACTATTAGGCTCTAATCAAATAAGCTTTTCTCCCATTACCTTACTTTATAGACCTATTAAACTAAATGATGAAGAGAAATCAGAAGCATTAGCATTAGATGTTGCCTATTTAGGTAGTGTGCTATCAAATAAGATATTCATAGTAGCCACAGATGAGGGTGTAGGGATAAAGAACTCTGGGGTAATAGCCAGTAGTGTATCACAACACAGTGGAGATAATGGATTTATATTAAAAGCAAATGGCAAGATAGAAATATCTAAGCCCATAGAGATTACTACTAGAGCTGGAATTCTAAAAGTAAGTGCTGATGAGCTAGATCCCACAACTTCGCAATCAACAAAAATTGCCCCTATGCTTTATTCAGAATCTTCTATCAATATGGAAGCAAAAAACATTGAAAATCATTCAATCATACATGCAAAAGAAGATATAGCCATTGTTGCAGATTCTGTGCTTAGTAAAGGCTCTGCTGATATTGAAAAAAGAGTTATATCTAAAGAGAAATTTGAGTCGTGGCATCCTACTATTAATAGCGCGTTTGGCACTCATGGTGGCACAGACAAAGTACATACCACATATACTTATGATATTGTCAACTATGATGAATATATCAATAAGAATACATACTCCCCGAGCATGATATTGGGTAAAAATATCAGAGTAGAGGCAAATGACTTCATCAATGATACGGGCATTATCTACGCTAGCCAGTCTTTTGATAACAATGCAGCTAACTTTAGCAATATCTCCCCTACTTTGCGAAACATTACAAGCTATGAGAATGGTAGCAAAACGATTTATAATAGATATGGTAGTTGCACACCGATTTTATGGCGTAGCAACCCAGATATGTTTTGTGGAAGCACTTATGATACATCATCATTTACCCGTGCTAGTCAATATGGCTTGCTTGACTTTACTGCTCCAAGTATTGATTATAGTTTGATTGAAGATAATTCTTATAATGCTGTGTCTTTAGCACTTGATTCTATAAAATTCCAGCCAGATACATATCAAGGCGATTATCAAAGCTTCATTGCTTCAGATGGATTTAAAAGACATCTAAAAAATGCAGGCTTACAGTTTGTAAGCAATAATACTACACAAGCTACATATATAGCCCCTATTAATACACTTAAGCAAAACAATGACTATATGGGTTTTAGACTTCCAGCCCAAAGCAATATAAATAATGCCAGCCTAAAAGTGGGTGTATTGGCGAATTCTATTAACATAAACTCTACTCATGTCTTTAACTCCTCTAGCATTAGCTCTGATAAAAACATGATGATAAACGCAGATTTCATTATTAATGATAATGGGAAGCTAGTTTCTACAGAAGGATTGGATCTAAATGCGAATACCTTTAGGCAAAGCGGAGGAGCAATCAATGCGAAATCTATCGCCATTTATGCAAATACAGTAAATATGCAATCGAGCACATTGAGCAATTCAGCAAAGCGAGTTAAACAAATAAAAGAATTATTTAAAAAAGTATTAAATATAGATGATATAGATTCTACTTCTAGTAATACTACGTTAGGCTCTATGGCTAATATTTCAGGAGATAACATTAGTATATTTTCTAATAAGTCTAATATTTCGGGCGTGAATATAAATGCCAAAAATGACACGATAATAAAATCCGATTCACTAAGAATTGACACCATTGAAACAAATGATAAGTATAGTGATTTAGTAGCTACACATGAAGATACAAAGCAAATAACTACAAGCATTAGCGGCAGAAATATCTCACTTCAAGCAAGCAATAACATAAACCTAGTCTCTGCAGATATAAGGGCACAAGATAGCCTAGCCATAGAATCAAATGGGGATATAAGCATTGATACAGCCCAAAATACAAACAAATCAAAAATAGAAGAAATTGATACTATAGCCAAGTTTTTCTCTAGCACTACCACAACAGAAACTACACGGGTATTTAAAGCAACAAATATAGATTCAAGCTTTAGTGCAAGCAATATAGCTATAAATGCCGCTAATAATCTAACTGCATATAATCTAAACTCAAACGCAGATACCATAAACATGAATGCCAACAATAATATAGCATTAAGCAATAAAGCAAATAGCTATAATAAAATAATAGATACTAAAATAGAAACCTCTGGGCTACGCTTCGAAAGCAATAAGGGATTCTATGGTATTAGTATAGGCAAAGATACCACAAAGACAAATCAAAGCAATCTAGCCAATATACATAATAATGCTTCTCTAAACGCAAACAGCATAACAATGAATAGCAAAGATATAATTATAGAATCTAGCGACTTAAAAGCTAAAGATTCTATAATTCTAAACGCAAATAATGTAGATATAAAATCGCTAGATAATGAATATAAAAGCACAATTACAAAAGAATTTCAATCTAATAGATTTAGTATAGGCGTAAGATCAAAAGAAGTAAATGATTTATCTACAAATATCCTAATGAAAAAACCCACTAAATGGGCTTTAAACAAGATTCCTGCTAATTTTACACAAAAATTAGCTACTAAAATTAATCTTGCCAAAATAGATTCATTTGGCTTTAAGGTAGGCTTCACACATAAAAACAATAAAAGTATCGATTATTCATTTGGCGCATTTGCCTCTAGCTCAAATATCACTAGCGATAATATAACTATAAATTCGCTAAACGATACTAATATCCTAGGATCAAATCTTAGTAGTCGAAATATAGCCCTAATAGGTGAAAATATAAATATAAAAGCAGCTAAAGAGTTAAATATCACAAGCAAATCAGAAAACAACAATACAATAGATGTGAGTTTAGATTTTAGCATAGGGAAAAAAGAAAATACCGCAGGCTTAAGTCTAGGCGGTAGCTACACCAATAACAAAACAGAATCTAGCAGTAAAAATATTGCGCATAAAGGCTCTAGTATAAAAGCTGATAACTTAATAATACAAGCCAAAGATTCTACAAATATAATAGGCTCAAATATCGATAGTAAAGAAGCCAGTATAAATACAACAAGCTTTAATCTAAAAAGCGCGGAAAATACTAGCGAATCTTCTAGCAATAAAAAAGATATATCAGTAGGTGCAAAGCTTACATATAATGGCTCATACGGTATAGATGCAAATGTTAGCAATAATCAAACAAATAAAAAAACAGAATCTAAAAGCAATCTAGCGTCAAATTTTCATGCTAATGATTTTATACTTAATGCAAGTAATAATACTAATATAATAGGCTCAAATCTAAATGCGAATAATGCAAGCATAAACACAAATAATCTAAATTTACTAGCTTCAAGTGATACTAATAAGATATATTCTAATAGCTTTGGCGCATCATTTAGTGCTTCATTTAGCAAAAACGTCCTTAACAATAACTTTAGCTTTGATGTTAATAATGGATTAAATAATCTAAGCTCTAATACCTACAATAACGCTAAGTTAAATGCTAATAATTTAAATCTTAATATCAATAATAATCTTAATCTAACAGGCGGAAACATAGAATCTAAGTCTCTAAATGCAAATATAGCCAATGATGTAAATATAGCTAGTTTGCAAGATAGTGAAAGTAGATTTAATGTAAATGCTGGTATTAGTAAATCATCTAATTTTAGCGGTGATTTAAGCTTTGGCTATTATAAAAACGCAAACTTACAAAGCGGCATAAACACAGATACTATAAATATGAATGTAGGCAGTAATATTGCTTTAAGAGGTGCGTATATAGATAGCGATAATGGAAATATAAACGCAGATTCTATATCACATAGCACTCTAAGCAATAGTTCATCATATTCTCAAATATCTAGCGATGTTTTCAAAAGTAAGTTGCCCGGTATTGGGTTAGATTCTGGTTATACTTTATCTAGTATCAGCCATAATATTGCTCTTAATGCCAATAGCGATGTGCTAAGAAGTAATTCCATAAATAAACAAGTAAAAAATCAAGCTGAAATTATCCAAAAAAGGATGGATATTATAAATAAAGCTGTATTCGCTCCAAAATCTCTTGTAAAAGATTACATTATAAAAGATGAATTAGATTCTATAAAAGGTTTTGTAAATAAGCCAATTGATAATATGGCAAATAGTCTTAATAAAAACATTAAAGTAGGGATTATAAAAACTGGCATAAATTCATTATCAAATAGTGCCAAAAAATCTATTAATAATGCCATTGATAGCAGTGTAGACAAAACATTATTAAAGCCTTTGGATGTTAGTATCGCGGAAACTATATCTAATAGAATTCAAGCAGCAGAAAATAACAAAAGGTAGGTGAAATATGAAAAAATTAAATCTTACATTAATATCTTTTTTAGCATTTATAAACGCTCTATATGCAGATTCTAGTAATAGATTTGCAGTATTTTTCTTAGGTGGTGGAGTAAATGGCATCGCTAATATAAGCAAGGTAACAGAACTAATGCCTGTCGATTATAGTAACATAGCTCAAACTTTTCCAAATTTTAATTCAAGTAGCAATATTATCAATCAAATGTGTAAGAGTGGCACTTGTGATTTAAATAGTTTAGGTGGTGGTTTAAGTGTTGAGGCTGGGGTAAAGCTTCGTCCTTCTAGTTTTTTAGAGTTTGACTTATGGATTGGATTTGATTATTCTTTTATGCTTGGTAGTGATGTTTATCCAAATGCCATAAAGCTAAAAGACAACTTCGGCTATGACTATCAAAATACATATAAAGATGGTGAATTTCCTAGTGTATGGTCTGACCTTATGCACTTATCTCTTAATGCTACTGCTACCTTTAGAGTGAAACGTTTTGGATTTACAGGAGGTATTGGTGGTGGTATGTGGGGCAATTCTTATAATATCACATTAAAAAAGAAAGATATTTTTGATGATAAAGAAAAAACAGAACGAACAGGTGGGACTTCTGGTGGCTCTTTAAATCTTATACTAGGCTTAAGCTATGCTTGGGACAATATGTGGGGGGAAAACAGAAAAGGAGAAATCGCAGTAAGATTTGTAATGCCATTGACAGAAATGGTACACGAAGAAAGTGGTAATAATGGGTATGTAGACTACAAAGAGAGAATAACTGTACGTCCATATATGATAAATATCATTTCGAGGTATTATTTTTAGAATCAAAATCGATACTAAAAATACCAAAAAATACAATAATAAAATTACTAACGAAATAAGAAATATAGAAAATGTAATAAAATCATTTTTGTATAAGATTTTTTCAATAGTATTTAAGTTTAATTGTTAAGGAGATTGTTATGAAAAAATTATTAATGGCAGGTTTAGTTAGTTTTAGCTTAAGTGCATCTTTAGCAGAAGCAAGATTCTTTTTAGGACTTGAAGCTTCGTATGGATTGTCTGATATTAAGTTCGATGGTGGAGAAAGTGGAAAAATTTTTTGGGGTTCAAATGTATTCAATAACGAAAAATTTGGAGAAGTTCATTACTGGGTAGCTGGAATAAATCTTGGGACACAGCATGATATAAGTGATATGTTAGGCTGGAGATGGTTTTTTGGTGTAAATTATGGAGAAAATATTAATCGTAAAAATGCAATAAATCTGCAGTACTTAGAATTACAACTAGGCGGTGATATTCTCTTTAATTTTACACAATCCGACTCATTATCATTTGGTGCATTTACTGGAATTGCTGGTAACTTTAATAGTCATTCTACAAATGGTAAACTTTTTACAACTACATCTATTGATGAAAATCTAGGGGGCTCAAGTGCAGGCTTAATTGGACGAGTTGGGCTGGCACTTGTTGTAGGAGAGCATAATAGATTTGAGCTTACTACCAATATTCCAATTATGCAAGCATCCTTGAGTAAGCATGGAGGATCTGTGCTTAATCCCATAACATTTACACTTGGATATAAATTTATATTCTAAATCTAGTGAATAATAGATTTTAAAAGTTATCTCATTTATAGCAAAATAGGCAAAAACCTATTGAGTGCTGTTTATTGACGGGCTTATACATTACGTTAAAGATTCTATTATTTATCGTTTGCTTCTAGCCTATCTATAATCTCTTGTCTCTGCATTGCAGAATCCTCATGGCAAAAGCTAGAATCTCTACAAGTTTTACACGGCTTAGGCTTATCAGAATATAAAAAAAGAATCTTGCGCCAAGCATAATTCGCACAAAAGATTTCTTCTAAACTTTGTGTTCGTATATCACCTATGGGCTTTGCTTTATCATAATAGACATTACAGCACAAATGTGCAAGCCCTCTATAATCCAAAAAACTTCACGGAATACTCGCACACAAGGCTCAATTCGCGATTGAATACTCAAAGATTCTATTTCTCCTCCCCTATCATTGCCTATTTTCGCCCAATTCATAGTATTTACGCAGAGATTTAAAGAATCAAGCTGCAAGGAGCTTACACAGCTTTGATTAGGTACAACTTGTATTTCTGGCACTTCTAGATCTAGCTTCCGATAGAATCTCTTGATTTTCTCTAATGATTTTGTATCGTCATAACTTTCAGTTGGAGTTGTATGCAATGTAATATTTAATCGATTAAGAGAAGATCTAATGAGTTCATCTAACAATTTAGGTCGCAAAGAATCTCCGTTAGAATTAAAGCCTATAAAGCTTTTTGGACAACTGCTTCGCAAAGATCTAATATGTGAAACAATACAAGAATCCAAAAGCGGTTCATTGTAGCCATTTAGACTAATGCTTGATTCAAACTCCAAATATTCTAGATTCTGTCGTATTTTTGCAAAAACTTCTTTATCCATTACAAGGCTTTTATCATGTCTATGATAGAGGCTAACGGGGCAATACACACATTGACGATTGCAAAAACCACTCGTTTCAAGATTCACAATCCCTACAAATCGTTGAAAAAGTTGTTTTTGATATTGTTTGTCTGTGATTTCACGAAATAAAGAAAGAATTTCCTCTTGTAAAGTGCCCTCATTAAAATGTTGTAAAAGCTTTTCAAAATAGAATCTACCCGCTGTTTTATGCAAAGGAACATCTTTACTTCTTGAAAGTATTTCATATTCTTTAACGATACTCATGAGATTCCTTTATTGGTAGAATCTGCATGATTGTTGTCTGTGTTTCGCGAGCATGATTGTGTCGTTTGCAAATCGTTTGAAGCATGCAAAGATTGCTTGGGCGATTCTAAAGGAAAAAGGTAGAGAGATTTTAGCTTGTGAATATGTTCTTGTAATGAAGTAGTAGCGGCTTGGTCTGGGTAACTGCAAACCGCACAAACAGGAAGAGAATTTTTCTGTCCTTTGATATGCGATGCGCGTAAAAGAGCTAACTTGCTCTTGCTGCCCCCCCCCGTATTTACGTGAGTATTCTTAGTAGAAGGCGCATTATTGATAGTTGAACGTGTATTTTGCAATAAAGCTTGTTGCCATATTTCCTTAAGTGTCGTATTGGCTACATTGCCTAAAGTCATCTTTGCTTGGAAATCCGCGCAACACGGACTAATATCGCCATTGCTATGAACAAGAAGTTGATAGAACACAATAGGACATAAAGCTCCGTGCTTAAAGCTATGCCCGTATTGATGTGAAACCGTTGTAGATTCTTTTTCCTCTAAAGAGAGATTCAAACGAAGACTATCACTTACATCAATCCCTGGCCAAATATTAGCTACCCCGTCAAGATAGATGCTATCAGCATAATTGCCAAAGAGTTCCAAAAAACGTACTTGGTCTTGCGAGCTAAAATAATCCTTATTCATTTTAATATGTACGTGACAATTATGCCCATACTCTTTAGCATAGAGAGTTTTATGCTCATAAAAATATTTGATATTCTCTACTATTTGGGAAAATCTCAAACTTTTCTTCGAGAAAATTTTATAACTTTCATCATTCAAACCATAAATACTAAAATGTATTTGATCAAGCCCAGATTCTATAATCGCCCGACTTAAATCTCTTGTAAGCAAACTTGCATTGCTCGTTGTGGCAATCCGCTCGCTTACTTTTGATTCTTTTGCCAATTTGACAAACAAAGGGAAATGAGGATTGAGCAATGGCTCTCCAAATCCATGCAAATGAATCATCTTAATAGGATTATCAAATTCTGCTAACTGCTTCAATATAGTCGTAAATGTCTCTAGGCTCATTTGCGTTAAGTACATTTCTTTCTTGGCATTCGTATTGCTTTGAAAACAAAAGCTACATTTGAAATTGCAAATATTACTCGGGTCGATATACATTGTTAGTGGTTGATGTAAGGGCAAGAGCTCAATTAGGGGCTTCCTATCCTTACTATAAGGCTGTCTAAACTCCGCCTTAATGCGATTCGTAACGTCTTCTATATTAGGCATTGACTATCCTTTCATAATGTGATTAGTGTTTGGTACAAAAAACATAACCGATTCGATAAGTCCCTGTGAATAATGACGAAAATAGATTCTATAATCCTTGCGAATCTTTGCAATATATTGTGGAATGCAGTATAGATCTTTTACGTCGTGATACACAGAGATAGCAAGAATAGGTTGATAAAGCGAAATGAGATTTCGCATACCTAAGAGTGCATTCATTTCTTCTCCTTCAATGTCTATTTTTATAAACATAAGAGGTTGCCCCCCCCCCCCGTAGTATTATGTTGGTAAGCATTTGATTGCTGATTGTTTTTGTAATATCCATGCAATAAAGAATCTTGCATTGAATCTAAAGCAATAACCTCTATTTGCTCTACACTTTCACAAGATTGCGTATTGTTGATGATTCTATTAGCCGAGCCGTTCGTTGTAGAGATATGAAATTGTCCTTTTTGCTTGCCTATTCCCATTTTATAAAGAGACGCTAAAGAACAGTCTTTAAGATTTCGTTGCAGACACAAAAAATTCGCATTCTCTGGCTCAAAACAATGAATAGAAGCATGATTATTATGTTGAAGAAACATTAAAGTAGTTTCGCCGTGATATGCGCCAATATCCACAAATATATCTATCGCATGGAAAGGGATAAAATCCTCAAAATATTGTTTGTCTGGCGTATAAGTGAATCCTTGCATATAGGCAATGTCGCTTGAATAGCGGAAATTCACACATTTCTGATAAGCAGCTTTCGAATCTGCATCCTCTAATTGATTGTATATCTCTAAATAAGACGAAAAACACTCTTGTATGTCACGTTTAGAATCTTCTAGGCAAAACGGTCTGCCAGCTTTATCACAACTCACAAATTCCACAGGCTTTATAGCAAGCTTGCTATAAGTAGCAAAGGCAAAATAATCCAGATTCCTTAATCCAAACGAATCAAGTTTGCTTGCTACAGTAAGAGCTTGGGAAAGCACGACACAAGAAACAATTAGAGAATCTTTGGGTACTTCATGCGGGGTTATAACAGGAATACCGTTAATGTCAGATTGCGGCTTATCGCACACAAATCCTACAATATCATAATGCAATGCTTCAAACACACTCAAGGCATAGTCATTTATCCCAAAGAGATAACGTCTCTTAGGATACTCCAAAAAGTCTTGACAAAATCGCTTGGCTTCATCGTTATCACGTTGTGGATAAAGTATCATTTGAGCTCCTTAAGCTTATAAGACAAAATTATGGCAGTAGCTTCTAGCTTTATTCAAGAAGACAAACTCTTTCTACTTAGGTACAAAGAAAAAGACGCTCTCTGACAAACCACTCGAATAGTGGCGAAGATACAGTTTATAATCTTTATGCAATGCAAGAATCATACGTGGAATAACTATAAAATCATCATATCGATGATAGGCAGAAACAGCAAGCAAAGGCGTAAAACGTGTAATAATACCCTGCATGCCTTTAATGGCTAATCGCTCTGCACTCTCAATATCTAACTTAATCATAGTCTCCCCCCCCCCCCGTCAGAGTAATAGATTGGGAATGCAAGAGATTATCAAGAGAATTAGTTTGTATATTGCAAATTGGTTGTGTAATTGGTGTATATGTCGAATTGGAAGTTTGTAGATGTGAGCTTGTGCTATCCGCAGTAATATAATAATCTTGCGCCTTATCTGTTACACCAATATTAAAACCACGAATACATTTATCAGCCTTGAGAGATTCTGCATGCAATGCCTGCTTGGCTATTATAAAATTATTTCTCTCTGGTTCAAAGAAATAAATGTCTTGATAATTGCTCGCTCTCTTAATAAATTCTAAAGAAGTTTCACCGTGATATGCCCCAATGTCAAAGAATGTGATTACCCGCTCTAAACAACAAAAATCCTCAAAATACTGCTCTTGGGGTGAAAACTCAAAATCACGCATAAAAGACCAATCGCTATTCAAACGAAAATTAAGGATATTCTCGAACTGCCTTTTAGATTCTCTATCTGCTAGTTGCTCATAAATATCTTGATAGGCTTGAGTATGGGTATTAAAATGCCTTCTAAAATCTGCCCAATTACTCACTCGTTTATTTGTATTAGAATCTTTATTTTCAAGTGCCTGCGCAAATTCATCAAAAAATTCTAATTCTAAGATTTCTAAATCATGGAATCGCTGCGTAAATGATGCGTCCTTGCTTAATAATTCGCGCACACCACGAACAAAGGCAAAATAATCTATATATTCTAGCTCTATTGAGATTTGATTAGATAATGAACTCTGACCTTGCAATGCGCAAATCTTCTGCAACGCTTTCTTGGTTTGGCTCGTTACTACTACTACTACTACTTTGCATTGAATGCTACGTGGCTTTGTCTCTGTAAGAGATTGCTTTGTATTCTCTGTAATATAAGAGTAAAGTTGTTTGCTCTTAAGAATAGGGATTTTATTTGTACTCTTTTCATTTGCTAGCATAGAATCGAATAGATAATATTCTTGAGTAGTAAAGTCATCAAGGATTCCATCTATGGAGATTCCATATTTTGTAACTTCTGTAATGATACTTTGAGAATATTGATTATGCCCAAAGATATAACGTTGGCAACTCTTACTTGTAAGAAACTCACGCAAAAAGCTTTGTGCTTGCGACATTTGTGTATGTTGTATACAAAGACTCAATAATGCTCCTTTAGTTATATTTGCATTGTTGGTTGTGCCAATGACTTTAGCACGGGTTGTAAGGATTTTGTTTGCAAAGATTGTTGCGCACTTTCAAAGAAAGCTAAACCGCGTATTGATTCAGTAATGCCAAACACGTAGGGATTAGCAAAATCTCTTTGCGCAAACGCTTGCTCTAAATGCAAGCTCTTAGCCTTTGTATGCGTGCATTCTTTAGACTTCAAATATTCTCTAAGACTGCTTGCAACATCACTATAATAATTTGCAAACGCCTCAATGAAGCCAGCTGGATGCCCTGCCTTAAAGCGGTTGTATCTAGGCTTGTTTGATTCTAAACAATGCGGCGAAGCTCTATCGAGGATTGAACGGTTACCGTTCTTATCATTAAGTAACAATATTTCAGGATCGCTTTGTAACCAAGTCGCGCTGAAATTTTCCGCGTAGATTCTCACTTGCAGCCCATTCCTTGCGCCAAGCGCGCTTTTTGAAAACCACATATTGACATGTATATCAGACTCATAACGTGCAAGAATATTAATGTCGCTGACTATATTGAAATGCCCATAACTTGCTTTCATGGCGATACATTCTAGCGGATACGAATTAGTCAAGAATGAGATGATATTTTGACAATGGATTCCTAAATCAAGGGATATAATAGGAATCTTAGAATCTTGCAGCCTCCAATCTTGCGGTTTGATAACCCTACCATTCTCATCACATCGCACAAAACCTTCTTGTGGCATTTCGATATGTACAGAATAGATTTTGCCAAAACGTTTCGAACACAACATTGCCCTAAGCTCTCGCAACATCGGATAGCCAGTATAGTTATAAATAACCGCTAGGAATCCTCTTTGCTCTTGCAGTATTGTAGAAATTTGTAGTGCCTCTTCAAGGTTAAGACAAAGCGTTTTCTCACAAATAACATTAAAACCATGCAAAAGAGATTCTATGACAATTTCTTTATGTGTAGGAGTGGGAGTAAGGACACAAATAGCGTCTATATTGCCGCGCTCATTTTCTAAAAGCTCTTTATAATGTGTATAGATTCTTAATGGTTGCTTGTGATTGCCAAAAATTTCGGCACTTTGCGCGTTGCTTTGCGCTCGTGTGCTAAAGCAAGCTGCCTCAAGGATAAATTCATTATCCATTTGTGTAGCAATATAATGGGTTCTACCTATCGCAGATTCTATGCTTCCTCCAATAAAAGCCAATCGTAATGGGCACATTACAAACCTGCTACAATACTATGAAAGAAAAACTATCATGAATGGATAGCTTGACGTTGCAAAAATGACGTTCCATTGAAGAAAAAATAACTTCATACATCAACCTTATATCCATATCTAACTATGAAAATGCGTATTTTCAGATATATTTAGAGAAAAAATGTCCGATAAAGTTGCAGAGGTTTTTAACAAAATACAAATAAAATGCGGATATTGTTATCTGTTGGTACTTTTTGAATAGAATAGCCGAATTAGTTTTTTAAAACACTTAAGCCTTTCAGAAGGGCAAAATATATCTGAAAATACGCATTTTCAGATAGAAATTCTTTATAAATCACCTAGAGAAATACAATGAAAGAAAAGCTTGTGATTATTGGCGGTGGTGGGCATGCTCGTGCCTGTCTTGATATTATTGCTATGCACAAACATTTTGAAATTATAGGCATTATTGATTCGTATTTGGTTAATAGCAACATACAAACATCTTGCGGATATGATGTTTTAGGTGATGAATCTCTACTACATTCTCTCAATACTCCAAAAAAACAATACAGCGCTTTTGTTGCCATAGGGCAAATACGAAGTCCACAGCCTAGAATGCACCTTTATCACAAACTTAAATCATTGGGCTTTAAATTACCTAGTTTTGTTTCCCCATTAGCTTATGTAGCGAGCAGTTCTTCCATTGGAGAAGGCAGTATTATTATGCACGGGGCACTCATTAATGCAAATGTGCAAATCGGAAAAATGGCTATTGTGAATTCCAAAGCTCTAATCGAGCATGATTGTATTGTTGGAGATTTTTGTCATCTTAGCACTGCAAGTGTCATAAACGGTGCCTGCACAATAGGCAATCAAGTCTTTTTAGGAAGCAATATGACATTAAAACACAAAACTCACATTGCAGACAATAGCCTCTTATATTGCAATCCTTTAGAACAACGTTTGCGAGACTATGCGCATACAGATTCTACCCGTGTCAATAACGGGGGGGGGGGGCAACTAGCCCAAAATTCTTTAGAGCGGCTCATCATAGCCCTATTTATCAAAATACTTCTATACCATTTACGCCATTCAATCTTGTTTATCCTAAGAAGCTTAAGGTAAGTTAATGGATAGACAACAAATTTTTACAAGCAATGAAACTCTGTTGAAAAGTAAAGATTCTCGCCGTTTTTTGTTTGTTGGCAATCGACTACACGTATTGTACGCCCTGCTTGAACGATGCGCGAATGTTGCAATTTGCTTAGAATCTCAAAGCTTTGCTGCAAAAACCTTACAAAGGGATTATCACGAGTTTCATTCTAAACATGAGCTTTTGACGTTGCTCCAAACGCTTGACTTTGACATCTTAGTATCAAATGGCTGTCCTTATATTTTGCCCATATCACAAATCGCTAAGCCGCATCATATTTTTGTGAATTGTCATCCTTCGCTTTTACCTAATCTCAAAGGCAAGCACCCAATTAACGGAGCAATTCTCTATCATCAAGCAAGCGGTGCGACTTGTCATCTTATGACAGATAGAGTTGATTCTGGGGCTATCATCTCGCAAGTACCCGTATATAATGATGAAAACACACCTTTAGCCCTACTCTATCAGATGTGTTTTTTGGCTGAAAAAGAAGCCTTTCTCCTCGCATTAGAAAAGAATTTTCAAACAATAGATTCTATGAATTGTACGCCTTTAGAATCTAAGCTTGCAGAGATTCCTTATTTCACACGTTCACGCAAAGATTTACTTCTTGATTTTGGCTCTGATAGCACACAAACTATTCTCAATAAAGTAAAAGCCTTTAGTGTGAATAATCAAATGGTAAGCCTTCATATCCATGAGCATATTCTTAAAATCACTCATGCAATGTTGATTGACAATCCTTTCTTACAACGTATGTTTCAAGACTATCAAGTAAACGATATTGTTTTAGCCTATGAAAATCATCTACTTTGCAAACGTGCAGAAGGCTTTTTACAACTCACAACAAAGGAAGAATTGCCGAGTTTGCAGCTCCCGATTAATCTTAACCCTATTCACAATAATTTCAATGCCTATACAGCACGCGAACAAACATGCAATAAAGATTCTTGCAAATCTCATGAAGATTCATTAAAAACCCTAACAAATAAAGCTTCATTAGAATCTTTCAATCAAATAGATTCTGTCCCCAATGAAATCTCTATGTTTTGTCAAGATTCTCTACTAGAATCTACAATTTCTTGCGAAGTCGACTATCCGTTAGATTCTACACATTCTGTTCAAAAACAAAGCAGAGCCGCCGCCCCATTTTGTATTTTTAGTTCCAAGAGCTATGTAACAAGTATGTTGCGAGACAAAGAAAGACGTTTTACTTTTCATTACACAGAGGGAGATAAACTTTTTAGTAACACAGCGATTATGCAACCAATTCCAAATACTACTTATGTGGATATGAGCTCTCCTTATGGTTATGGGGGATATTTTACCAATTCAAATGACAGCAAATTCTTATCTCGTGCCATCACTTCGCAGAGCATACAAGCCAAAAAACATGGTGTCGTAGCTGAATTTATACGTTTCCATCCTCATTATCCTCATAATGTATTCTTTAGAGATGTGCTTGACTTTTTTTGTATGCAAAAGGCAGTTATTGAAGTTAGCACGAAGTCGGCATTACGTTGGCAAAATTACTCTTCGCGTTTGAGAGGCAAATTACGCAAATCATTAGAAATGTTGCATATTACACAAAGCTATGACACACAAATGTTCTATACGCTTTATAACAATGCAATGCAGCAAAAACAAGCAAATCCATTTTACTTTTTTGATTATTCCTATTTTCAGAATCTAATCAGCATGCCAGAATGCGTTATGCTTGAGGCTCGCTATAAAAACGTAGTATGCGCTATGGGAATCTTTTTATTTGACTCACTGTGCGGGTATTATCACTTAGGGGCTAATGCCCCCTTAACACTCAATAAAAACCTCAATGCAATGAGCGCATTGTTTGAAAGATTCTTTGAAATTGCCAATGCACGTGGACTGCAGTATTGCCTTTTGGGTGGTGGACAAACTCTTAATAACGAAGATTCTTTATTTGCTTTCAAAAAGCAATTCGCCACCAATATAAAACGATTCTGTATCGGCGGCAAAATCTATAACACTGCTATCTATCAAGCACTTTGCGCAAACACTCCGCACTTTCAAAACGTATTTCCTCTTTATCGCTTTGCTCTTCAGAATCCCGCAAATACGGGGGGGGGGGGGCAGTCCCTTTAGTATTTCTGTATTGCTATGGCAATATGGTTTTTATGCTTTTGAAAAAATATCTAGCTTTATTTCTTGTTGTTTGCAGAGGATTCAAGAATCTTATTGTTTTTATGCTTTTGAAGTGTTGTTATCTCTTTCTAAGAGGAAGAGCTTATGAGTGATACTACGCCATCTTGTATAAAACAAATACTCTTTATAGGAGCAGGAGGATTCGCTAGTGAGTGTTATCAATATCTTTTAGATGTGATGAGTCTTGATAATACGATTAGATTCAAAGGATTTGTTTCTACAAGCAATAATCTTGCTCCTTATAAGTTAGAGCATTTATTCTTGGGATATTATGATGAATATGAGTTTAGTAAAGAGAATAATGAATATTGTGTAATAGCCATAGGTGAACCAAAGGCAAGATATAGAATCTATCATGAGTTGAAGCATAAAACAAGATTCTATAATCTTATTTCTCCTAAAGCTTTTATTACACATACAGAATATATTGGGGAATGTAATGTGATTGCACCGTTTGCAACCATTGGACTGAATACGCAAATTGGCAACGCAAATATTATTGGTAATTACGCAATAGTCGGGCATGATTGCGTAGTAGGAAGCTACAACTTCATTAGTTCCTACGTCTCATTTGGTGGTTTTTCCCGCATAGGTAATTGCAATTTTCTCGCGCACAAAGTAACACTTACCCCGCATACCCATATTGAAAACAACTGCACGGTTTCAGCAAACAGCGTCATCTCCAAAAAACTACGAAGCAACAAAATCGCTCTTGGCAACCCGGCTACGATTATTGGCGAAAATGAACCCCACGAAAGGACATAATAATGGACATACAACAAAGAGTTATTAAAGTGATTGAAGAACTTCGTCCAGATATAGAACTTCAAAAAGCTCTCAATGAAAACAATAATCTAGCATTTATCGAAGACGGCATTTTTGATTCCTTTGACATTATCTCGCTTGTTAGTGCGCTTGATAAGGAATTTACCATTTCCATAGATGGCAGCAAAATTATCGCGGAAAACTTCAATACCCTAGAGAATATTGTCTTGCTTGTTGCGCAAAGCTATGGGGATTCAAGCAGTTAAACTACCACTGATAAGGCGACATCATGACTTTCACATTCTCTAACAAAAAGATATCCTCCATTCTTAGTATCCTTCCCAAACAAAAAAGCTATTTTGATGATGAAATCTCGCGCTACAACTTCCCCGCTAAAAAGTCTCTTGTTCTCAAAGAGCTTATGGGATATAACGCGCATAATATCGCAAGCGAAGACATGCTCGCTTCGGATTTTATCATTGCAGGATTACACAAGCTCTTTGCAGATAAAGTCATTACACCAGATTCCATAGACGCTTTGATTTATGTAACGCAATCGCCGGATTATCTGATACCACAAACTTCAGTACTTATCCAAGACAAAGCTGGACTTAAGAAAGATATGCTGTGTTTTGATATAAATCAAGGCTGCGCAGGGTTTTTACATGGGCTGTTCTTGGGCTTTAGCCTCTTAGAAAACCCAAGTATTACTAAGGTTGTCTTAGCAAATTCAGATGTTCTTAGTAAAAAAGTCAACATTAGAGACAGAAATAGCTATCCATTAGTGGGCGATGGTGGCAGTATCACTGTGCTAGAGAAGACGCAAACACAACAAACTATTTATTGTTACAACAAGACATTTGGAGAGCAAGCATTAGCCATTCACGTTCCAGCAGGAGGATTTAAACTTCCAAGCAGTAAAGAGACTTGTATCGAACGAGAAGATAGCGACGGGAATATAAGGAGCCTTGATAATCTCATTATGCAGGGAGCTTCAGTTTTTAGCTTTGTACAAGCACAAGTGCCCTTAATGCTAGAAGAGCTTTTGACTTTCTCGCAATATACAAAAGAGCAAATAGACTACTATATGTTTCATCAGCCAAATAAATTTATGTTGCAAAAATTAGCGGACAAACTACAAATTCCTCACTATAAAATGCCCAACAATATCGTAGAAAACTTTGGTAATGGTAGTGGTATTACCATTCCTCTTAATATCTGTTTTAATCTCGCCAACATTTTATCTACACAGAATCTCACCATTTGTTTGGGCGGATTCGGGGTAGGGCTAACATTATCTGGAATCATCATGGAAGTAGAAAAGATTCCCTATCTTACCATTATGGAAATATAAGGAGAAACATGCAAAAGAAAATAGAACAACTGCAAGCAAGGCTTACTGATTTGCTTGATAAAGAATCTCTTAATCAAACGGAGCTGTTGCAAGATTCTAAAGAATGGGATAGCTTAAGCAAAATTGCCATTATTGCCTTTGTAGAAAAAACCTATCAAGTGTCTTTAAGCCTTAACGAACTAAACGATACAAAAACATTACAAGATATTGCGTTATTGATACAAGCAAAAGAATCCCGCAAATACGGGGGGGGGGGGGGCAGCCCCTTTAGTATTTCTGTATTGCTATGGCAATTTGGTTTTTTTGCTTTTGAAAAAATTTTTAGCTTTTTTTTTTTTTTTTTGCAGGGGTTTCAAAAATTTTTTTTTTTTTTTTTTTTTTAAGTGTTTTTTTTTCTTTTTAAGGGG
>NZ_NXLW01000017.1 GCF_003364265.1 Helicobacter aurati | reverse complement strand
TGATAGGTAAGCAGACTGATCCTGCAGAAATAAAAAAAATGTTAGCGGCACTTTTTGAGTATATGAAAACACATTTTCGGGATGAAGAAACATATATGGAAAATATGCAATACCCTTACTTAGATTCTCATAGAGAACACCATAGAAATATTATATTAGATATGACTCATCTCATAAAGAATATGAAATATGATTTCAAACAACAACTAGTTATCATTATGGAACAATGGCTCTTAAAGCATATCCTACAAGAAGATATGCAAATTGGCGAATATCAACAAGAGATACTTCAAGCACAGCAAATGCAAAAAGAACATTTAGAGCAAAATACAGTGCCCAAAGACTCTCCCATAAATTACATAGAGCATAACGAACATGAACCTAAAAATGATTTACACGTCGACACAAACAAAAAAATTAAAAAACAATCCGTATTGCATATTTATAGTTGTATGTGTGGTAGGATCTACAATATTGCACCAAATATACATGCGAATCTTCAAAACGGGCATACATTACGTTGCAAACATTGTCATACTAATATATCATTTATCAGTGATATGAAAATATAGAATCTAATAAATCGATGTTCTGCAAAATGTATAGAATCTAAGATTTACCAAGCTAGATTTATCAAGCTACGATTCATATTGCCCCCAGCCAAATTTTTCACGCAAACGTATAAAATAAAAATTTGGCTGTAATTCGGTAAGAATTGCACTATATTTCGCTACTTTAATACAAATAAGACTGCCTTGTGGAATGGAGATTCTTTGTTGCCCATCACATATAAGAGAACCAGAAGTCTTAAAACGAAAAGCAATACAAAATTCATCATTGAGAATAAGCGGCCTTTGACTAAGCGAATGAGCACATATAGGAGTCAATAAAACATTCCTGCAATAAGGATAGACTACACTGCCCCCAGCAGAAATATTATATGCACTAGAACCGGTAGGTGTAGCCACTAACAATCCATCTAATCGATAATGATTAAAAAGCATACCATCAATATAGGCTTCCAATTCTAGCATACCACTAAACCCAGCACGAGACAACAAAAATTCATTTAGTGCAAAAAGTGGTTGTATTGTTTCTAAACTCGGACTTTCTTCAACATAACCTTCTAGCATCAGATGATTTCTAGTAGTATATTCTCCTTTTTTTAGTCTTGGAATAATCTCGGCTATTTCATTTGGAGTTGCAACTGTAAGGTATCCTAGTCTGCCCGAATTGATTCCTAAAATTGCAATGTTATGACCATAAGCTCTCCTTGCAACAGACAAGAGAGTGCCATCACCGCCAATACTAAAAAGCATATCTGACTCTTCACAAATGTGTTTCATATCATGACTAGAAATTTTGTTGGTATCAAGTTCTAACATTTTTGTACCAGAATGCTCAAGCATAACTGCTATTCCTGCACTATCAAGCCTTTCTTTAATATCAAGGAAAATAGGTTTAATATGGGCACTATGTGGACGTAAAATAATGCCTATTTTTTGCACTCGTTTAGATTCCATTTTTTACTTAAGTTCCCCTTCAATTAACATTGTGCTTGTAATTTAATTTTTTTATAAGCTTCAGTAATTTGTCGGAATCTTGTAATGTGATTAACAACCTCACTCTCGTCAACACCGTAAAAATTATCTGGGTGATACTCTTTAGCGAGTTTTAAATACCGTTTTTTTACTAGCTCAAAATCATCGCCAAATTGCGAATCGAGTGTTGCATAACACTGTCTCAATGCTTTTTCTTCAGCAGTAAGGAAAGAAAACTCATTGGCATTAAAATCCTTATATTCAAAAAACAACACGACATTGTGAATTACTTTATTACCTAAAAAATCTACCACTTTTTCCCAAAAATGTTCATTATTTGATTGTAGATAAATCTCATTACCGCTCATACCAATATAATGGCTAGCAAATACAGCTTTAATATATCTTTCAGCTACCTTACTTTTTTTACTCAACGTAAGAATAATGCGCGAAGATCCTAGCATTTCAACTTTAACTTTGATCCTCTCTAGCATTTCTGTAGGTTTAACAATTTTAATACGTATAGGCAGATGACTATGCTCCAACACTTGTTGCAGCACGCTTTCGCTGGTTTGCATGGTGGAATCCACATCGTGCGATAACGCATGATAACACCAATTAATGAGATAATTCTTTTTAAGAATTTCGCCATCGTCAAGAATAAGAATTGAACTTGATAGCCGATAGTGTTTGCTAAAGTGCTTGTTCGCATAAAGCAACACTTTAGAGAGGATTCGAGTATCTTGAAACAATTTAATTTGTACATATTTATCACTACAAGAAATCATTACAACCTCTTAGATTTACTTCATTAACTATATCAATACTCTATGATTTTTACTCCTAAAAAGAAATACAATTATAGCAAAAAATCATATAGAGATACTCTTTAGACTGAAAAATACAGATTCTATAAATGACACCCAATAAAAAAGAATAAAGCTCAAAATTTAAGTTATAATTCATACAATTTAATACTAAAAATAGTATTTTAATAGCTTCAAATTGCTAATGGCGGTATATAAAATGATAACAAAATTCTATTCAATTTTTCAACAATATTCCTTATCAATAATCATCATACTTGTAATTTATGCGCTTGCAATTAACGAACAGATAGGAAAGTTATGCGCAGGAGTAGCAATATTACTCTTTGGTATGTTGTTTTTAAGCGAAGGATTCAAAAAATTTTCTGGAGGATTCTTAGAAAGAATTTTAGCTTCTTCTACCAAAACTTCGATAAGAAGTATTTTATTCGGTACGATTGCAACAACAATTATGCAATCATCTACTCTTGTGTCCGTAATTTCCATTTCTTTTGTAAGTGCCTCTCTTATTACTTTAACACAAGGCATCGGCGTAATATTTGGCGCAAATCTTGGAAACACAGCTGGCTCATGGCTTATTGCAGGTGCATCATCAATCAATATCTCTTCATTAGCTCTCCCTCTGATTGTGGGAGGACTACTCTTTAATTTTCAAAGCAAACCGATACATAAAGGGATAGGTAAGATTCTGGCTGGACTTGGTTTCTTTTTTTTGGGGATATTTTACATTAAGGCAGGATTTGAGAATCTGAAAGATGTTATCGACTTATCACAATATCAATTTGAAGGCTACAAAGGCATTATTGCATTTATCTTGATTGGTGCTCTTATCACTGCAATTATTCAAAGTTCACATGCTACATTGGCAATTATTATTAGCGCGTTTTTAGAACAACAAATAGGGTACGAACAAGCATTAGGGGCAGTATTAGGAACAAGTGTTGGGGGTGTAGTAACCGCGCTCATTGCATCACTAAGCACAAATATTGAAGGAAAAAAATTAGCTATTGCCAATTGTATGTTCAACTTTATTACAGTGTTGCTTACAACAATTCTTTTTCCTTACTTGTTGATTCTTAATAACACAATTGCAGATTTAATTGGACTGTCAGCAGATTCTATTTTACGTTTAGCTGTTTTTCATACGTTGTTTAACGCCTTTGGTGTTATCGCTCTTTTTATCTTCATTCCAAGCATTGCAAATATACTCAATAAATTACTGACACAAAACACAACAGAAACAACACCATTATTCGTGAATGATACATTATTGCCTTATCAAGATACCGCTATAATTGCGCTCGAAAATGAAGTAAAACATCTCTATGACAACGCATTTGTAATTATCTCCCATACTATTGGATTCTCACGACAAGATATTCGATCGAATAAAAAATTAGAGACGTTAATCAACAATAAAGAATGGTTCTATAAAGAATTTTATGTAAATGAACTTTACAATACACAAATTAAAACACTTTTTAATGTCATTATGGATTTCTCTACAAAGCTTCAGGCTCTTGTCAGCAACAAACAACATACCGAACGCATTACTGCTCTACAAATTGCATCACGTAAAATAGCAGAAGCAACAAAAAATATAGGATTATTGCAACAAAATATGAAAAAACATTCTACGGGAAAAAACAAAGCATTACAAAAAGAATACGACAATATGAGACTTGACTTAGGAGAACTCCTGCGTACAATAGAAAATATAAAAATAACGCCTCAAGAAAATCTCATGGATATTAAAGTAGAATTGAAAAAACAGAAAAAATTCTTTAAAAAACAAGATAAAAATGCCTTTCATATTGTAGAAAAACTCATTCATGAACATTCTATTCAAACCACAGACGGTACATCTTTGCTCAATGATTTATCATTTATTCATAGTGTAACCAAAGAACTTATTAGTGCAACAAACCACATCCATGGATTATCTGATACAAAATCTATCGATGATATAAATCAGTAGAGAGAAACCAAAATATCAAATTGCATAAAATCGAGCGTAAATTAGTATAAAATTTAAGTCTATCAAAATCTATCTCTAAAACACTATCGCGCGAATGATACTAAATTGAAAGCTTAAAATATAAAAAGTAAAAACAATAAGAACGGATAAACATATTTTCAATATTCCCTTTTTTGAAATATTGAAAATTTTAAAGAAAGGTAGTAGTTAACAATAAGAAGCTATGTTACAACTTATTTATTTTCATTGTTTTCAGTTGTTGCGGTATTAGAATCTGCATGTCCTTCATCATGTTGGCTATGATCGTGTTGCGAAGAAGAATCTTCTTCCACTTTAGATTCTGTACTTTGCTGTTCTGTATTGCTTTCTTGCACTTTCGGTAATGAATTTTCAGTTGCACTTTCGGTTTGTTGCGTTGAAGCTGGAGCTACATTTTGCGGCTTAGATTCTTTTTTATCATCACCACATCCAATAAATAAACTCACCAAACCTGTCAAAAGTGTCAAAATAAACAACTTTTTCATAAAAACTCCTCTAAAGAATAAGATATAAAGGGTAAGATTATAACATAGTTTAAAACAAATGAAAAACAAATTTTAAAAAAACCTCATGCAAACAAATCACTTTATTCATTGATAAAAATTATTTTGCAAAAGGAAGAAGTATCTTTATGATTCTATCTTGCTCTTCTTGTTGTAGCCCTACAAATATAGGCAAACATAAAATCCTGCTTGCAATATCACTTGAAACAGGGCAGTTTGATTCGAAGGAAAGAAATGAAAGAGAATGTAGGCTCGGATAAAAATAACGTCTAGGGAAAATCTGTTGCTCCTCTAACGCTTGTAACGCGGCATCAAGTAAAGAGGTGCTTTTAAAGAGAATACAAAAATAATGATAATTGTTTGTTGCTTTAGCATGCAAGTATTGCATACTAAAATAATTACGTAACTTTGTGTAATAATATTCCCAAATACGTTCCCTATCCTCCATAATAAAGGGCATATCCTCCAACACACATAGTCCCATAGCAGCATGAAATTCGCTAAGTTTGGCATTAATACCCAAAGAATGAGGGAAATTATTTTTTAATCCAAAATTAATCATCTCTTTTCCCTCTGCAATCAAAGCAGAATCTCGTACAATAATAGCACCACCCTCAACAGTATGAAAAAGTTTCGTAGCATGGAAGCTTAATGTAGCCATATCCCCAAATGATAAAATACTTCTGTCCTTATACTTTACACCAAAAGCATGTGCGGCATCATAAATCAATTTAAAACGATGCTTTGCGGCTAATGATTCTATAATTTCCACCTCACAAGGATTCCCGAAGACATGAACGGGCAAAATAGCCTTTATTTCTTCTGTGAGCATATTAGACATTAATTGAGTGTCTATACAAAAACTTTGTGATTCTATATCACAAAATACAGGTTCTAATCCTTCCCAAACAAGGGTGTTCGTAGTAGCTGCAAAGCTAAAAGGTGTAGTAAGTACTTTATCTCCCCTATTCAATCCAGCCAATTTATATGCAATTTGTAAAGCAAGCGTCCCGTTACTCACTAAAAGAATATAAGGTACGCCCAAATATTCGCAAAGTTTATGTTCTAACTCAAGGCTTAAAGGTCCAAAATTAGTAAGGTAGTTACTCTTCCATATTCGTTCACAATAGTTCTGATATTTCTTAGGATTCGGTAAATAAGGCTTATTAACTGCTATCATTACATCCCCTACATCTTTAATCACAAGACAAAATTATACTATAAAGAGGCATATAGCCTATCAACTAATGCGACTAAGCGAAGGTAGCCACAAAGAAATATCTTCAATATAAGTAACAACAAGAAGTCCAAGTATCATGATAATAAGCCACGGTATAACGGATATTGTAACATCTTTAAGATTGAGCCCCGTAAGGGAGCTTGCTACAAACAAATTCAGTCCAACAGGAGGCGTAATCATACCAAGTTCCATATTGACAACCATAATAATTCCAAAATGAATAGGATCAATTCCCAAACTCACGGCAATAGGCAATAACAAAGGTGCCATAATCATCACTACAGAACTAGGCTCCATAAATTGCCCCATAACAAACAAAACAATATTCACAACAATTAAAAACATCCACCAGCTCATATTTTGTTCAATCAAAAACGCTGCAATCATGTGTGGAATGCGTTCACTTGTAAGAACATGAGCAAAAACAACAGCAGAGCCTATAATTAAAAATATCATTGCAGTTGTGAGAGCAGCATCTAAAAGGACAGCATAAAAATCCTGTAATTTAATATCTCGATACACAAATATAGACACAACAAACGCATAAACACAGGCTATTCCTGCCGCTTCAGTAGCAGTAAACAATCCACCATAAATTCCACCAATTATCACCACAATAATAAGTAATGCCCAAAAAGCTTCAAAAAATTTCTTTAATCTCACACTAAATTTTTCAGGTTGGCTTGCTTTAAAACCCAATCTTTTTGCCCCAATATAAGCATAGAGCATCATCGCAAAACCAATCAATAAGCCAGGAATGATTCCAGCTTTAAAGAGCTCTTCAATAGATACAGTAATAGTTTTACCATTTAAATCGCTCAATCCACTTGCAGTAACTCCATAAACAATCATAACAACAGAAGGGGGAATAAGAATACCTAAGCTCCCAGCAGAAGTAATCGCGCCAACTGCATAACTCTGCGGATATCCTGCATTTTTTAATGCTGTAAACATAACAGAACCAATGGCAACTACTGTCGCTGGAGAACTTCCACTTACAGCTGCAAAGATAATACAAGCTAAAATAGCACTCATTGTCAAGCCACCAGGTAAATGTCCAACAAGAGCTTTCGCAAAGTCTACAATACGTTGAGCAGAACTCCCTTTGCTCAAAAGAGAGCCTGCTAGAATAAACATAGGGATCGCCATAAGTGTAGATTTGAATCCAGATATAAAAATATCAGGGATTGCTAAAATATCAAAACTTGTAAAAAATATCAATGTTAAAAGAGAACTAATACCTAACGATACAGCTACAGGGACGCCAATCAAAATGAGTCCAAATAAAACGACAAATAAAAACAAGATACCCATAGTCTACTCTTTCACCGTAGAATCATGAATAAATTCATCCTGTAGGCTTTTCGTTAAGGTTGTCTTATCCATCCATAACACTTCATAAAATTTTTCTATAACGCGATAAGTCGCCCCTAAAAAGGCGATAGGCAAGCATAATAAAAAATACCATAGAGGAATATCATGAAAAGATTCACTGCTAACGCCAAGAGTATAGTTAAGATAGCACACATCAATACTAGCATAACACATAAAGCCAAGGTAGATTATGCAGCACATATAAGAAACAAGAATGCATATTTTTGCAATCATAGACGGAAATTTCTCAACTAAAATCATTACAGAGATGTGTATTCCCTTTCTAAAACCGTATGCCGCACCAAAAAGCGCGCTCCATATAAAACAATATCTTGCTACTTCTTCACCCCAAGTAATCGATCCGATTTCTGGATACCAAGAACTCAATGTACGTAAAAACACGTTAACTGCCACAATAATAACGCCCAACAATAAGCCAAATACAGCTACATTCTTATTAATAAAAGCAATAACCTTATCTAATGCACTAAAAATCCTATTAAGCAACACTGACTTATGTAAAGATGAAAAAAATGTAGCCAAAAACATCTTCATTCCCCTCCAAATGAAATTATCGTATATCCTGAATCTTTGTGATTAAATCTTTACCTACAATATTATAAAACTTTGGATAAATGGCAAGCATGACATCTTCCCATTCTTTCTTTTGTTCAGGAGTCAACGTAAAGATTCGGAGTTTTCCACTTTTTTGCGCATAATCTTCAAGATTTTTTAGCAATATGGATTCATCTCTTTGCGTTTCCTCGCGCTCAAACAAAGTTGCTTCATGTAATGCCTCTTTGAATATCTGCTTTAAATCATCTGGCAAATCTTTCCAAAACTTTTCACTCACAATAACAAGATAGCCAAGATAGCCGTGACTAGTAAGTGTTATAGAGCTTTGCACTTCATAGAATTTAGAGTTATAAAGATTAGACAACGGATTCTCTGCAGAATCTACAACGCCTGTTTGCAATGATGAATAAACTTCACCAAAATTAATAACTTGTGGTATCGCACCAATAGCTTTTGTTTGTTCCTCCAATATTTTAGAACTCATAATACGCATCTTCTGCCCTTTTGCATCGTGTGGCACAATAATAGGCTTCTTGTTCGTGCTGAAATGTTTAAACCCAGAATCCCAATAATCAAGAGCCACAAAACCTTTCTCTGTAACTTTGCTCTTAAGAAGATCCCCTACTTCTCCGTCCATAACTTTATGTAAATGTTCATTATCACGAAACAAAAAAGGAACATCCCATATATTAAACTCCTTGACAATAGGAGTGAATTTAGAAAAACTAGGTGCTGCCATTTGCACATTATTTCTTTTAATCTCTGTGAAAACTTTGTCATCATCTACAAGTTGAGCTGAAGGAAAAACTTCAACTTTTAATCTACCATTACTAAGCTCACCTGCTCGTTTTGCAAATAATTCAGCTGCTTTTCCCTTAGGTGTCCCACTACTTACAACATGCGCAAACTTCACGACATAGACTTTATCGCTTGGAGTATCATTCTGACTTGTCGCATTTTGTTTGGTTTTAGAATCCTTATTGTCGCCGCAAGCAACGAACGATAAAACGCATAAACTTATTATTAGAAAACTACTCATAGATGAGCAGATATTAATTACCTTTTTCATACTTACTCCTTAAAAATCTTAAACAACAACGAGTGCATCTCAATCTTATCTTAAGCGCAATTTCTAGGCAAATTGTAAGATTCTCTATCTTGAATCTTGACTGATTATACCTAAAATCTTCACAAACACAACAATAATTGAAAAAGCAGTTTAACTCTTAATTTTTAAAAAACTTACTAAATGTTACGCTTAATTGTATCTGTAAGTTAAATCCTAAGAATCTTAGAGAGATATTAGAAATATTTAAATATCAATAAGATATAATTGATTCTAATTTAACTCAATATACCAAAAGCACAAAGAATCTTTAATGAAAAAATATATTCACACTTGCGTATTTCCTTTTGTAACTCTTACTCTATTTTCATACCTACACGCAGTAGATTGGATTGATTTTAATATGCCTTCCACAATAACACTCAACGGCGGTACAAGAAACGACACTATTACTGCAAGCAAAGGCAACTTTGAACCTTCAGCAATAGGTGACGGTAAAAATACTTATTTAAATATTATCGGTGCTCCTGGATCAGGATATATTTTGGAAATCCAAGATCCCCCAAATGCAAAAACTAGCACAACGACATTTTACTCAAAAGGAATAGACATTGGTGAGAATATTCAAGTGGCTTTTATCAATACGCACACATTAGCAATTCAGCAAAGAGGCATTAATGTTGGCAACGGCGCAACATTAAGCGTCATTTCAAGTGGAAACATCATTAACGCGGCAGGTTCAGACTATGGAGGAAGTTCCAAAGTACGTTTTAATAGCAACACTTCTTTAATATTGGGACAAAATGCTACTGCAGATTTTATTCAAGCAATATTCTTTATCCATGATGGGAATCTTACGGTCAATACAAACGCCAAGCTTAACGTCCAAGCGAATACTATAAGAATACAAAAGAATTTATCGAATAACGGTGGACAAATCACACTCAACGGTAATGTCTATAATATTGGAAGTCCTGTCAATCTCAATACTAACGGCACTGCAACTTTTCAGAATCATGAAGGTAATATCACCGTAGTAGGGAACTTCTACAATGGCGGACAAGCACAAATCGATGCTACGGGAAATGGATCGGTTGGATTTAACGTATTTGATCCTCCATTTGGTGGCGGTGGACAATTACTGCTTTATGGTGGAACTATGAATGTGAACGGACAAATTACTTCTACAAGAGGTGGCTCAGCAACAAATGGAGGCGGGTTATTAAGCCCACAAGATTCAAATATTGGAATCTATGGCGCAACTCTTAGCGCAACAAAGCTTGCCAATGAAGCAGGCAGCACATTAACTTTTGGTGTATATAAAGGCAAAATGGGGGTGTTCAACGGGAATCTCGAAAATAATGGAACAATTATCGTAGACTTCGCTGGCGCAACAGATAATTCATATACGCTTGTCAATGGACCAATCGCAACTAACGCGAATGTACAAATAAAAAATGGCAATACAGAGTTTGCAAGCGCACAGCTTTCCTACGGAGCCAATAATCGTTGGGATGGCAAAGCTACATTGACTATCAATCATGACGCTATTAAGCAATTCACAAACACACTTGATTCAAACCAACAGGCAATCTTACAAAGTCTTGGTAATGGAATCTATACAGTGAATGGCTCTAATCGCAATAGTATCAAAGCTGATATAGATGAAATGAATGGGGCTTTAATGTCTCAATTCTTTACTTTACCGTTAAGCTTAATTGATATGTTAAAAAGCAATATGAAAGTCGATTCATTTTTTATAAATCAATATGCCAATACCACTAATGTAGAAGTAGGTGGCATCGTTAGCGGCATATCAGGCAGCGCAAACGGCACTTTTAACGGAATAAAAGCAGGAACGCACTTTAATTTCTTAAATTCTTTATTGTCATTGCAAACCGCCTACGCATACGGCAGCATACAAGACAAACAAAGAAACTTCACTCTCTTGCAATCCACATTTCAAAATCGAAGTCATAATATAGGATTCGCAATGAATGTACATTCACGTTTTCTTGCAAATCAGAATCTTGAATTAGATATTTTGCTTGGCTATTTTCTATCAATTATAGATTCCCAAAGAAATATGCAAATTAACGCCTTACAAGTAAATGATTCACTAAGCACAAATTACATATTTCAGAGTATGCCACTTGATACGCAATTGGGGTATCGTTTTTTCTACAACAACATTTCTCTAAAGCCTTATCTCGGTCTTCACCAGAGCTATAATTTATCAGCTAATTTTGTAGAATCCGCGACTGCAAACTCTTCTCTTGGCTCACGTGGCTATGACGCATACCATTTGAATCTCTCCGTAGGATTAGAGAGTCGCTATATAATAGACAACAATAAACATATTGCACTAGAATTTGATTATGAACATTTCCTATTAAATTCTCAAAAACTTCTTTTATCTTTTCAAGATGGAAGTCATATTGCTTTTGACTCTCCTTACAATAAAAGAATATCGTTTCATCTAACAGGACAATTTGCCATAAACAACACTACACAATTAGGCTTTGAAACATTCCTTAAATGGACTTTAAGCGAGAAAGAAAGTTTTTATCACTATGGTGGTAATGCAATATTTCGATATATATTTTCAGTATAAGATTCCGAATATATAAGATTCCATAGATTCTATCCGCAGAACATTTGACTACCCTATTTCAATAATATCATTCCTTTCTGGACTTGTTGAAACTAGCCTTATCTTACATCCTATATATTCTTCGATAAAAGCGATATATTCTCTTGCATTTGACGGTAATTCCTCAAGATTACGTACTGATGCGGTTTTATTCCAACCAGCAAAACGTTTATAAATTGGCTTTACTTGCAAGTTATAGGGCATGTAATCAATTTTCTGACCTTGATACTCATAAGCTATACACACTTGAACTTCAGATAACCCATCCAATACGTCAAGCTTCATAATTGCCAACTCTGTGCACCCATTTAGTCGTACTGCTTGCTTAATGGCTACCAAATCAAGCCAACCGCATCGCCTCAAACGTCCGGTCGTCGTACCAAACTCTGCTCCATTTTTGCGCAAAAATTCACCTACCTCATCGTGTAATTCCGTTGGAAAGTTTCCATTGCCAACACGCGTACAATAGGCTTTCATAATACCAATAACCGAATCTATATCGCGTGTATTTAATCCCGTACCAGAAAGTGCACCTGCTATACTCGTGTTTGAGCTTGTTACAAAAGGATAGGTTCCATGATCAATATCCAACATGCTGCCTTGAGCACCTTCAAGCAATATTTTTTTATTACTGCCAACAGCATCCCATAGAATCTGCGTAGTATCAACAACAAACGGAGCAAACCTCTTCGCGTATTCTTGCATTGTAACAAACAAAGAATCTCTATCAAACGAAAGATGAAAGGGGGCAATATTTTGCAGACTTGCCTCTAGCTTTACGCGCAATAAATCCTCATCAAACAAATCCCCAACTTGTATTCCATTTCTCAAAACCTTATCACTATATGCAGGACCAATGCCTTTGCCGGTTGTGCCAATAGCTTCTATACCTTTGGTTTGCTTTCTTCTAGTTTCTGCAAGATTATCAAGCGCAATATGATAAGGCAAAATAACATGTGCCCTATTAGAAATAAAAAGTCTACCAACAAGAGGACTTACCGCATCTGATTGCAAAGAGGATTCTGTCATGCTGCCCTGATGCGACATCTTATCTTGCAAATATCCACAAAAGAGATTCTCAAATTGCCGCATTTCAGAATCTAATGCCTGTAAATCAATAACAACGCCATTGCCGATAATATTTTTACATCTAGGATAGAATATTCCGCTAGGAATAAGGTGCAAAGCATATTTCACAGAATCAATGACAAGAGTATGCCCAGCATTATGCCCGCCCTGAAAACGAACAACAAAGTCATAATCCTTAGCTAAACTATCAACTATCTTGCCTTTGCCTTCATCTCCCCATTGCACACCTAAAACCACATCTGCCATGATTATCCTTTATCTTTCAGTAAATGATAAATAATATTGTCAGTATAAATCCCGAACCCACAACTTCTTGTTCCATCAACGCAATAATGTCCGCCAGAGAGAAAAACCGCGTTGCGTAAAAACATTTTAAAAAACAAATCATCATAATAATCTACGGGCGCAGGAAGCAGTGGCGAACAAAGCACATGTGGATAATCACAAGAACATGAATGCAACAAATATTCTAATTCGGGTCTAAGAAATTGCGGCATGCTATCTATAATATTTGCCAAATCACTCGGTGTATTGACTGATAAGAGTTTGCCAATAAACGCAACAGCCTGTAACTTTTCAATATGCAATTTATCAAAATAACAAATATCTAACTGCATTTCCTGCGCGCAGAGCTTTGCGATTTTTGTATTGGTTATTTGCAGCAAAGGCGTAATACCAAGTGAATGGAAAATAGTTATACCCAACATAAGCATATTTTGTATAGCATTCTCATTGATACATTCAGCACCAATCTGATTATGCTCAATTGTAGGATAGCTAAAGACAGGTTGAATATAAAACCATTTTTTCTGATCGGTAGTTCTGCCCAATCTCTTAGTAATAATGCGAATAACGTCTATCGTGCTATCATTGCGCATAGCAATTTGATGATTCTGTTCGCTGCTTAAATGAATAACATTGCGATTAAGAAAACTCTTTTGATGTTCTTGGTAAACAAAAATAGGGCTGACTATTTCTTCAAAACCATGCTGATAAAATAGTTCTGCACTAAGATTCTCAACTTTTCGTTTTAATCTAGCAGACAAGCCAAAATGAAGTTTACTTCCCTTTGGAATCTCATGCTCTAAAACCATACTCACTATCCTAATCCTTGAATAAACTTTTGATTATATCCAAAATTGTCCAATTGCGGCTGTTGTTAGAGAGTTTTTGTTAAAATCCAAATCACCTCACATTCAGGAAAGGCAATGTCCACTCTACATGACTACATCATAAAATCTGCGCAAGACTACTTAGCATACTTAGAAGAAAATAACTTAGGCAGAGAAGAAATCAAAATCACCAAAGCAATAATTCACTCCAAAAATATTCCACATAGTGAGAATCCACAAGAAACACGGCAACAAAATACACTTATTCTCTCTCTTGAACAACCTCTTCTTGCGGTTGATTATCTGCAACTCTCTATTGGCTCTACAAGCATAGATTTAGATTCCTATGAAAAAAAACATTACAACGAGCTTACCCGCACATTGCATATTCCCCTCACAGATACAACTTTGCAAACGGCATTGCATCTATTAGAACAAGAATCTGATATGAACCTGTCCAATACAAATACTCTTGATAATAATATTGCGAAATATCTCAAGCTTTTTGTAGATTTGAAATTCCTTGTAAGCAATATTCTTTCTTTTTGTCAGCAAAAGTTACATCTTGCCTTACCTTCGCAAAAGCCTCTTTCATTAACAATTCCTCTTGATTCTTACATTAACGTCCAACAACAAAAAGCACTCAAAGGCATTTTTTCTTCCCCAATGAGTTATATTTGGGGTATAAGCGGTAGCGGTAAAACACAAGTTGTGCTTTTCTTTGCTCTACTGAATATCATTATGCAGCAAAAGAAAGCCTTGATTCTTGCCCCAACTAATACGGCACTAGAACAAATATTTACGGCACTTATAACAAAATGCGATGTAAAAGGTATTGCGCGTGAGAAATTTTTACGTCTTGGTATGCCTAGTCATGATTTTTTACAACACTATCCTGAAGTGTGCATACATACAGATGAGGAAGAATCAAAGCAGGCAGAAAGCACGAAGCTCTTTGCCTCTCCTAATCTTAAAGACAGACTACAAGAATGCCTAGTTATAGGATTAACATTAGATAGTTTTGTAAAACGTTATCAAATCCTCTCTACTCTAAACTTTGCGCATATTTTCCTTGACGAATGCGCCTTTTCTCCCCTTATTAAGCTTATTGCTCCATTGCAACTCAATATTCCTCTTACGCTTCTAGGAGACCACAAACAGCTCATGCCCATTTGTCTTATGGATACTAAAACAATCTCTGCAGAAAAGCACGAGGTTTGTTTATGGAATCTCAACGCGCTTTTCATTGAATCTCTGTTGCGCGACCATACAGGTTTGCATCATGCGCACAATCATGATGAAATAACTTTTCAGAATATTGCCCATTACAAACTTACCGTAACACACCGTTATGGCAACAATCTTGCCCAGATTCTTGACGGGCATGTGTATTGCAATGGTTTGCAGGGAAAAGGAGAACAAACAGAAATTTATTTTATAGATTCTAAGCAATACGGGAAACCATACCATTATGCTACAAGCAGTAATAATGAAAATATAGCTGAAGCAAACGCTATTATGACGATAATCAATGACTTTGCCGATTATGCTGTGCTTACTCCCTTTCGTGATCAACAAAAGCTCTTATTGCGTAAGGGTGTACCTCGTAACCGCGTTTTTACTATACATAAATCACAAGGCAAAGAATTTGATTGCATAATATTTTCACCCGTGAAATTTAGCATGTTTATGACAAATTCAATGAATAAGGGGGCACTATTCGCTCTCAACGTAGCCATTAGCCGTTTAAAAAAGAAATTGATAATTGTATGTGATTATAATTTTTGGCTACAAAAGAAAGGGCAGCTTATTGCTTCGCTATTGCAAATTGCTAAACCCTACAACAAAGCTTTCGCGACAAAACTCATTGGAACATGAACACAATTCATTGACTCTACAAACTTTAACCCTTTGCAATCCTATCAATAATAGCATTGAAACTCTTACTTGGTCGCATAACAGACTCAGTTTTAGCATCATCAAATTTATAGTATCCACCTAAATCTACTTTCGCTCCCTGTATAGAATTAAATTCTGAACGTATAGAATCCTGTTGCGATTCCAAAGCATCAGAAACAGGCTTAAAAAACTTCGCAAGAGTAGAATCTGCCGTTTGCTCTGATAATGCCTTAGCAAAATAGAGACTTAAATAAAAATGGCTTGTGCGATTATCGTCTTCACCAACCTTACGTGAAGGTGCTTTATTGTTATCTAACCATTGTCCAATCGCATTATCAAGCGCATCGGCTAATATTTTTGCCTTATTGTTATTGTTTCTTTGCGCATAAAATTCCAAGCTAGCCTGCAATGCCAAAAACTCTCCCAAGCTATCCCAGCGCAAATGATTTTCATTGACTAATTGCTCTACCTGCTTAGGCGCACTACCTCCAGCACCTGTCTCAAACATTGCTCCGCCATTAAGCATTGGAACAACCGAAAGCATTTTTGCACTTGTGCCGAGTTCAAGAATAGGAAACAAATCTGTGAGATAATCGCGCAATACATTCCCTGTAATAGAAATCACATCTTTGCCACTACGAATAATGCGCAAAGATTCTAAACACGCTTCTTTAGGTGCTAAGATAAGAATATCTTTGCTTCTTTCTCCAAGCTTTTCTCGCAATCTTGCTTGAACTAAATCAATCATAATTTTATTACTTGCGCGTTTAGAATCTAACCAAAAAATAGCTATATCTCCAGTGGTTTTTGCTCTCTCAATTCCTAAATCAATCCAATTCTGCACAGCGTCAAATTTTGCCTGATTAACGCGATAAATATCGCCTTTCCTAACCTCATGTAAGAGCAAAACTTTATCTTGAGAATCCATCACAATAAACTTCCCATCGCTAGTCGCAATAAAGGTTTTATCGTGCGATCCATACTCTTGTGCTTTTTTCGCCATAAGCCCAACATTTGACACACTTCCAAGAGTTTGAGGATTAAGCACGCCATTACAACGTAAATCATCTAACACAGCTTCGTAAATTGTTGCATAAGTCCTATCGGGTATTACAGCATTGGTATCACATTCTTTGCCCTCACTATCCCAAAGTTTCGCACCATTTTTCAACATAGCCGGCATAGAAGCATCAACAATAACATCACTAGGGACATGCAAATTGGTAATACCTTTATCGGAATTAACCATAGAAATCTTGGCATTCTGCTTCAATATTTCTTGATATTTAGCAAATATTTCAGCTTTTTTAGGAGAAGATTCTATCTTAGCAAGTATTTCACTCACGCCATTATTCGCATTTACTCCAAGCCTCGCTAATTCTTCGCCAAAGAGTTCGAAAAGATCTCTAAAATAGGTTTTCACTGCATAACCAAACAAAACAGGATCGCTTACTTTCATCATCGTAGCTTTAAGATGTAAAGAAAATAGAATCCCCTCTTCTTTACATTTCTTAATTTGCTCGTGATAAAACTCACTAAGCTTTTTTGTATTCATAAATGTTGCATCAATGATTTCGTTTTGTTCTAACTTGATTCCTTCTTTAAGCGTCTCTTTCTTGCCATCTGCAGATTGAAAAATGATTTTTGCAGTAGTCGGAGATTCTATCAATACTGCCTTTTCATTAGCAAAAAAATCACCATCCTGCATATAGCTTACGCAACTTTTAGAATCTGTATTAAATGCAGCAATTCTGTAAGGATTTTTTTGAGCATAAGACTTTACAGCCTTAGTAGAACGTCTATCTGAATTACCCTGCCTAAGCACAGGATTAACGGCTGAACCCAATACTTTTTGATATTTGTCATTGCTCTTGCGTTGCAAATCATTTTGTGGTTCATCATAAAAATCAGGCACATTATAGCCCTTATCCTGCAATTCTTTAATCGCCGCTTTAAGCTGTGGAATGGAGGCAGAAATATTAGGCGTCTTAATCAGATTAGCCTCTGCGCTCTTAACAAGATCCCCTAAAACACTAAGAGAATCCTCTACTCTTTGTTCTGGATTCAGAGATTCTGGAAATTGGGCTAATATTCTCGCAGATAATGAAATATCGGAGGTAAGCACCTCAATATCGGCATGTCGCAAAAATGCCCGAGCAATAGGCAAAAACGAATAAGTCGCTAGAGCTGGGGATTCGTCCGTAAGTGTGTAAGTAATTTTCATGTTGTATCCTTTCGTGTAAAACTCGTGAATAAATAATTAAGCTTCTATCTAATCTAAATTATGTATAAAAACTTAAGTATAGCGAAAATAGTTGTGTTTAGAGCAACCAAGATGGTGCTCGCCCACTTATCATTCATAACGTTACAAAAATAATAATTTATTAATCATAAATTAACATTTTCAGAAATGTTTGCTCGCCTCGACTTGTTTAATAATCAAATAAATCTAAGATGTTTGGTATCTTTAACGCAAGATTTATCTACTTTCAGAATCATGCTGCCCTACTGCAATTATAAGCTGTAATCATAAAACGCGAAGAAACAATACTTTATCATGGAATCTTTATCTGATTGCTTGCATTATCCCTAAATGATTGGGATTCAATAAATTCCAGTGTGAATATGTGAATTTAGTTAGATATGATAAATTTGATGACGCTAACCGAGTTGGAATCTTAATTGCTTTAGCCATTTAAAACATTGCAATGGGGTAGTTATGATACGTTTTATGACATGTTTATGGATTCTCTTTTTAGTAAACTGTTCATTGTTGTTAAGCGATAGTTTTTTGAATGAAAAAAACCAATCGTATCAAAAAAGTAAAACCAATCGTGGGCTATTGCTTTTTGTAACATCTAACGTTATTCCGATTGATAAATCTTTTCTTAAAGATACACCTTATGGTCGCGTAATTGATATTCCACAATCTGCATTCAATATGAATCAATCAACCAATATTATGTCAAGAGGAATGTATAATCACGGTAATTACACCATCTTCCGTTCCAATAACCATGCTATTACTTTTTATCGTTATTCACGCAACAATTCCAATCTTTACGCAAGAATTGCACCCAATATTTATAATGTTACACATATTACAGGCACATTTTACAAAATAGAACCTATGCCCGAGAATCTTTCGCTTTGCTCACTTGTTATTTCACGTTCTTTTGAAGCGCAACAAACTTCGAGCCCTGAAATATTGCTTGATTTAAATGAAATTCCCAATTACGGCACAGCAAATATTCTCTTAGAATGTCCAAAACCCAACGAAGAAATGCGTATCGAAGGATATGGGGATTATTAAAGGTATCTATCATGGATATGTTGACGATTTTTCTTATAGGATTCGTAGGAGCTATTACTCCTGGACCAGACATTTTGCTTGTTATGCACAATACATTAAAGTTTGGTATATGGCAGGCAATTAAGGTTTTATCAGGTATAGCTACTGGTTGGATTGTTTTTCTTAGTATTATTTATTTAGGCTTTACTCATTTGTTTAATACAAATTTCATGCAATTATCTTTAACTGTGTTGGGTGGATTCTATCTTCTCTTTCTTGCTTATCAACTCTTAAAAAACAATATATCAAATCAGCATTCATCATTGGATTCTGATTTTACCCAAGAACATCGCCATGCAGCAACGCAACCAGATACTTACGTTAAAGGGCTAATCATCAACCTCTCCAATCCAAAAGCAATTTTGTTTTTTTCTACAATTATTGCGCCTTTTATTGAAAAAAACTTAGAAATAAGCCTTATTGTCTTATACCTAAGTCTAGTGAGTGGTTTTCTTAGCATTATTTTCACTACTGCGTATTTTCGAAAATATCTTACCGTGAAGTTATTTTCTCGTATCGATATAATTTGCGGAATCTTATTCTTACTTTTTGCTTTCTCTCTTTTTTATCATGCTTTTAATATTGTAATGAAAATGTAAATTCTCAATTTAATATGTCGTAATACTCTTAAATGTTACTTTCTTCCTAGCAAAATAAATAAAAAGCGTTTTTTTTTTTTTTGTTTTTACTTCTATATGACGTGATACTCTATGTTTCAATTGTTTATTTAATAACAATTGAATTACAAAAATCGAAAGGATAATATTATGAAAAAGGTTATTAATGTATTGGTTGCTGGCAGTTTTTTAAGCGTTGCCTTTAGCAATGTGGCTTTTGCTGAAGAGAAAAGTGGGGCATTTGCGGGAGTACATCTTGGGTTAGCTATTCTTAATAATTCAGTATATTTGAACAACAAAAAAGAGAAAGATGCAAGTGAAAGAGCCCTTACGTTTAATGCTGGGATTCAGGCAGGGTATCAGTATTTCTTTGTACCATTGTTTGGCGTAAGAGGATATTTGGGTTATGATTTTGATGTAAATGCAAAATTTACCAAACAAGGACGAAGAACCGGGGTTCATAATATCACATTAAATTTTGATGGACTTGTAAATTTCATTAACTCTGATAATTTTACTTTGGGAGCATTTCTTGGATTTGGACTTGGATATGGTATTGTAGTCGCAACTGGAGAAAAGATTGAAGGTACTACATATAATGGCTTTAATATTCCCATTAATGTAGGGCTTGCTACAACCTTTGGCAGTCATAAGATAGAAATAGGAGGCAAGATTCAAACTTTAGCAGCTGGACACACATTAAAACTAGGCAATCAAGAAATCGCAACGCGCTACAATCCGCATACTATATATGTAGGATATTCATATATCTTTTAAGGTCTTTCATTGTTATCGATAAATTTCATGTGAATACAATTCATACTGCATAATGGAGTTTTGGAAATTTGAATAGTCCATGTTATTAAGACATTGAGTTATAAAATTCGATAAATATTCATTGCAGTATTTTTACTTCTTACGTTTAGATCATTATTTTACTGATGAATATCAATAACACTTTATTAAAAGTTATAAATTATAGAATTCATATTCATTGTGATCTTACTTTAACCTTGCCTAATTTACACAAATATTAGCTATTTTCCTTTTAGGAAATAAGCTACTTAAAACTTTATTAATACCAAAACACCGTTTTGAATGATAGAAATTCTCTCTCTTTCTTGCTAAAACACCCTGATTCTATACTTTGGCATTTAACACTTCAATACATAAACTCTCAATGAATATAAAGCAATCTATTAATTTAGAGAATTTTATAAAAAGTCCTTGTTACAATTTGTGTACAATTAGACTAAAAATATCATTACAAATCCATTTCTCTTGCAAGAAATTCTGCTGTATAACTGCCACTTTTTTTACGATTCGCAATAATCTCTGCAACACTTCCGCAATCAACCACTTCTCCTCCTCCACTTCCACCATCAGGACCCATATCGATAATATAATCCGCATTTTTTATCACATCGAGATTGTGTTCAATAATAACTGCAGAATTACCCAACTCCACTAAATGATGAATAACTCCTGTAAGTTTATCGACATCGGCAAAATGCAATCCTGTGGTAGGTTCATCAAGAATATAGAGAGTTTTTCCCGTATCCTTGCGACTTAGTTCCTTACTTAGCTTGATTCGCTGTGCCTCACCGCCACTAAGAGTCAGCGAACTTTGTCCAAGTTTAATATACCCCAATCCTACCGCTTGCAAAGTTTGCAAACGATTATAGATTCTAGGAATCTTACTAAAAAACTCTATTGCCTCATCTACACTCATATTTAATACATCAGCGATAGTTTTAGACTTATAGGTAATTTCTAATGTTTGAGGATTATATCTAGCCCCTTTGCAAGAGTCACATTGCACCATAACATCTGGTAAAAAGTGCATTTCAATTTTTATCTCACCATCTCCTTGACACTTTTCACATCTTCCGCCTTTCACATTAAAGCTAAAACGTCCCACGCTATAACCTCGTATTTTAGATTCTTTAGTCTGTGCAAAGAGCGTGCGTATATCGTCCATAAGCCCAGTATATGTACTGGGATTGCTTCTAGGTGTCCTACCAATCGGGCTTTGATCAAGATAAATAACTTTATCAAGATTCTCTAGCCCTTTAATAATCACTCCATTGCTTGCCTGCATTCTTTTTCTGTGATTGAGTAATTCTTGAGCAACGGGTAAAAGCGTTTGTAGAATAAGCGAACTTTTGCCACTTCCACTCACGCCTGTAACACAAACAAAATTCGACAATGGAATCTTGACACTCACATTTTTAAGATTATGTAAAGAAACTTTGCTAATCTCTAGCCATGTTTTTTGCTTTCTATGGAAAGGGTAATGGATTTTTTTACTGCCATTGAGGTATTGCGCAGAAAGCGTTTGTGTCTTGAGTAAATCTTCTACAGTGCCACTAAACACGACTTCCCCACCATAGATTCCAGCACCAGGACCAATATCTACAATATAATCTGCGCACATAATAGTCTCTCTATCATGCTCTACAACAAGCACGGTATTGCCTTTTTCTTGTAATGATTTCAATGTCTTAATAAGCTTAATGGTATCCCGCTCATGCAATCCAATACTTGGTTCATCAAGCACATACATAACGCCTGTAAGCCCGCTCCCAATCTGACTTGCTATTCGTATCCTTTGACTCTCTCCTCCGCTAATGCTTCTTGCATCCCTATGCAACGTAAGATACCCGAGTCCAACATCATGGAGGAAAAAAAGCCTTTCTCGAATCTCCTTTAGAATAGAATCTGAAATCTGTTTTTGCTGCGTACTAAAATAGGCAAAATTCTTTGTATCATTAAAAAATTCATAGCAATTCTGTATTGACATGGTAATCACTTCGGCTATACTCTTGTCAGCAACCTTAACACTCAATGACTGCGGATTAAGTCGATTGCCTTTGCAAGCCTGACAAGTTTTCTCTATCATATAATCCGCCGCATCCTCTTTAAGAACATCAAGGGCGATTTGCAATACACCTCTCCATACTTGCGTAAGCTTAGAATCTCTCCATAAAACCTCTATTGATTTGGCACTGCCATAAAGCAAAGCATTTTGCACGTCGACAGAAAGCTCCTCAAAACTAAGGTTTGGCGCAATATTATATGCAGCACAAAATCCTTCAAACAACGCATAGTAATAACTCTTATTGAATCCAAAGATAATTTTAATACCCCCCTTATTAAGCGGTTCACCTCTATCAATAATGCAATTTGTATCAAGGCTGTATTTTATGCCAAGCCCTCCACATTCTTTGCACGCGCCCTTAGGAGAATTAAAAGAAAATCCAAGAGGCTCAAGCTCCTCAAAGCTTACCTTACATTGAAAGCACGCTAAATGTTCACTATAATGTATCGTCTCATGAACATTATTTTCCTTAAGAATCTCTATCTCAACTTCTCCATAAGATTCCCTTAAACCAGATTCAATAGCATGCCCAATCCTTGTCGCATTAGCTGAATTAAGCACTACTCTATCAATCACAAGACTGATACTATGTTTTTTTGTTTTTGCAAGCGTGATTTCCTCGTCTAGTCGCACCATGACACCATTGATTTTCGCCCGAACAAATCCTTTCGCGCGCAAAGATTCAAGCTTATCGTGAAAGCTGCCTTTTTTCTCTTTAACCAAAGGCGCATAGATAATCAACTTAGAATCTTGCGGTAATTTAAGAACTTCATTGATAATATCCGCGGCAGACATAGAGCTAATTTTTTCTCCACAGAGATGACAATGCTGTATGCCAACCCGCGCATAAAGAAGTCGTAAATAGTCATAAATCTCTGTAATTGTTCCCACAGTCGAACGTGGATTTTTAGAAGTGGTTTTTTGGTCTATCGCAATGGCTGGTGTTAACCCTTCAATTTTTTCTACACTAGGTTTGCCAACTTTATCTAAAAACTGCCGCACATAACTTGAAAGAGATTCGATATAACGTCTTTGTCCTTCCGCATATAGAGTATCAAAGGCTAATGTACTTTTCCCGCTACCACTAAGCCCTGTAAAAACAATAAGTTTATTTTTGGGAATCTCTAAGCTAATATTTTTAAGATTATTTTCTCTTGCGCCTATGATTGTAATATGCTCTTTCATTGCTTAACCTTTCCCTATAAATTTATAAGGATTCTATCGAAACTTACATAATGGATATTTTACAGACAGAGAGAATAGCCTGCTTAGCAAAAGAAGTAATCCTAATTTTAAGCATCCTTGTACAAAGAAGAACGTAATAAATCTGGTCTAAAATATTGTGTTTTCATATTTGCCATGCTCTGTTTCAATTTCTTAATAGCGGCATGATTCCCACTCGAAAATTCCGAGACAGGCGGTATATTATATAGCGCATCAAATGCTTTGGATTTCGTAAAATTTGGAGATTCTAAGAGATTTGATTCAAAGCTTTCTCCTTCCAAAGACTCTGCATTGCCTAGTACTCCTTCTTTATATCGCAGCATAGAATCCGCAATACATAAAGCCGACAACTCGCCCCCAGTAAGCACAAAATCCCCAATGCTAAAAATTTCCGTAGCATACATTTCAATAATACGTTCATCAAATCCCTCATAACGACCACACACAAAAGAAATATGCGAATAGGTACTTAATCTCTTGGAATCTTTATGTGTGAAAGTAGCACCACAAGGACTTAGGAAAATAATCCTCGAATCTTTCAGTCTGCGCAATGTTAAATCCAAGACATAAGGCTCAAGCAACATACCTGCGCCGCCTCCGATAAGCTGATTGTCAACCTTTTTATAACGATTAGTAGCAAAATCTCGAATATTTATGCACTCTATTGTCAAAATATTAGATTGCACAGCTCGCCCAATAATGCCCACGCGAAAATAGGCTTGAATAATCTCTGGAAATAAACTTAAGAAACTTAATTTCATTGTGTTATGCTATGGATTGTAAGAATTTCTTAACATTCTCTGCGACCATTCCTAACAATCGTTCTTTGGTATCTGTGTATGCCCATGCAATATGAGGAGTAATAATTAGCCGATTAGCAAGAGCTGGATTAAGAAAGGGGTGATTAGCAATCATTGGTTCTTTTTCTAAAACGTCGCTTCCAAAATAAAAATCTTGCTCTTGCAACATCTTAGCAACATCTTGCTCATTGACAATGCCGCCGCGCCCGAGATTAAGCAGAATCGCACCTTTCTTTAATTGCCTAATCTGTGGTTCTGCAATAAGATTATGAGTTTGCGGATTAAGCGGGGCATGAATAGAAATAATATCACTCGTCTGAAGCAAGCTATCAAGACTTTTATGCGGAATCCCTGCTTGTGTGTTATTGCCACTGGTAGAATGATAACTGACACGCGCACCAAACGCTTGCGCTAGATGGCACACCTGCCTACCAATGCTGCCAAAACCAACGATACCCCATTCTTTGCTTTGTAAATCTATTATTGGTTGTGATAAATGACAAAAAATATCACTTTTTACCCATTCTCCTTGCGCAACATATTGAGCATAATACGAAAGTTTGCCTAAAAAACTCAAAGCTATCATTAGCGTATGTTGCGCAACTGCATTCGTAGAATAACCGACTACATTTTTAACAAGGACGCCCTTTTTCTCTGCTGCCTGTAAGTCAATGTTGTTTGTCCCTGTCGCCGCTACACAAATGAGCTGTAAATTATCAAGGGATTGTATTGTATGCGAATCTATAACCACCTTATTAACAATGATAATTTGAGCATCCTTGCAACGAGGAATAATCTCGTCTGGCTTTGTTGTAAGATACATGCTAAAATGACCAAATTCTGCAAAAATCTTTGAATCAAACTCTCCTAAAGTCAGCGCATCTAACATAACAATATTCATAATATTTCCTTTCATTTCAAAGTAACAAATATATTAGATATATATTAGCGAATCTTGGCAAAAGTTTGCAAGACAATATCTGCTACCTGCTTGGCAAGCGTTATATCCATATTTTGATGGCAAGGCAAAGAGAGTTCCGCGCGGAAAAAATCTTCTGCATTTCGCAACAATGGATAAGTTATAGGCAATGTCTGATAAAGAGAAAAATGATAAATTGGCTTATAGTGCACTTGTACGCCAATGTTTTGCTGTAATAATTCGTGAATAAGAGATTCTTTATCGCAAAGATATTTCGGATCTAATAATACTGGATAAAGATGCCTTGTAGTGATTTGATGACTCTCTATTCGTGGTGTATAAAAGTAAGGATTACCCTTAAAATAATCATCATAAAATCTTGCTATCTCCTCTCTTTTTTCAATAAAAGATTCCAAACGTAACAATTGCGAAATTCCCAAAGCAGCACTTAATTCATTCATTCTAAAATTAAAACCCAACTTTATACAATCGTGGTTGTAATGATTCTTTTTGATAATACCGTGCGAGCAAATCAATCTTGCGCTATCCGCAAAAGTTTCATTATTCGTAACAAGCGCGCCACCTTCACAAGTTGTAAAAGGTTTCACAGCATGAAAACTAAAAATACACATATCGGCTTCTTCGTTATTGTCGCTCCCTATAAAACGTTGCTGAAACTTCGCACCAAACGCATGACTAGAATCTGAAATCCATAATATTTTATGTGCCCTTGCAAATTCACGTAACTTTTGTCTCTCGACACTTTTGCCTGCATAATCAACAGAACAAATCGCAATAGTATCCTCACGCAAATAAGATTCTAAATGTTTAGGATTGATATTTCCATCCATAGTAATATCTGCAAAAATTGGCACAATATCATTTGCCAACATCATATTGGCGGTTGCTACAAAGCTAATAGACGTGGTAAGAATGCTATAAGTATTGGAGTCTTTGGCTTTTTTTAGTCGCATAGAATCTGCTAGCAAAGAATCATTGGCAAATTTATCTTGTGTAACATATTCTTTTAGTGTCGCGAAAGCCGCATAAAGTGCTGAAGTCGCAGAATTATAGGCGATAGCGTATTTTGCATTGAGATAATTTGCAATGTCTTTTTCAAATTGCTCTATCAATGCGCCTTGTGTAAGATGCGAAGAAAATAATGCTTTTATTACTGAATCTTTATCGGATTCGGTGATGTTTTGTGTGCTATAAGGAATAAAAGAAGGCGGCATAAATGTCCTTTTACGAAAGAAATCTTTTGCTATAATATTTTCGAATTATAACCGATAAAAAGGTAAAGGATAATTATGATAAATATATGGTGTGATTTTATCGAACGTGGTTTTCTACAATCAGGTTTTCAAGACTTGGTACATACAGGTTTAATCAATGGAGCAACCACTAATCCGAGTATCTTTGCAAATGCTTTCAAAAGCGGCAACTATCAACAAGCCATACAAAAAATACAAGAAACCAACTCTCTGCAATCTCTCTCAAAAAAACAATACGCAAAAGCAATCTATGAACACCTCGCGCTAGAAGACGTGCAGACAGCCGCGAAAATCCTTCAGCCACTCTATGAACAAGATTCCAAAAATGGACTAATAAGCATTGAAATTGATCCTTATCTCTGCGATGATATAGAATCTAGCATAGATGAAGGGAAACGTTTATGGCAGAAATTACAATGTCCTAACGTCATGATAAAAGTCCCTGCAACGTCAAGTGGTTTTGTTATTATGGAAAAGCTTATGAGTGCTGGCATACATGTAAACGCCACATTAGTTTTTAGTAAAGAGCAAGTACAAAATGTCCTACAAGCGTTTCAACAAGCCTATAAGAATCTTACAAACAGCACGAACAATTCTTCGCAAGTTACACAGAATCCGCAAGGCGTCATTAGCGTGTTTGTTTCTCGTTACGATAGAGAAATAGATGAGCATTTAGAGAAAGCTCTACGCGGAAAATATGGAATCTGCAACGCAACTGACATTTATCAAGATTTTATAGAGCGCAATAATAATCCGTATTTCAGAATCCTCTTCGCTAGCACGGGAGTAAAAGAGAGAAATGAAATATACCGCGACGCGGGCTATTATGTCTATCCTTTAGCTTTTGATCACTGTGTCAATACATTACCCTTAACGACCATTCAAGAGATTGATTACAAAAAACTGCAACAAATACAAATAACCAACAACGAATATAACGATACTCTATTGCAAGAATTGCGACATAAACTTGATTCTGTAGGGATAAATGCCAATGAACTCGCACAAAAACTCTTACAACAAGGGTTAGAAAGCTTTCAGGCAAGTTTTCAAGACGCTCTAAATTCTTTTACAAATACTCCAAAAGGAATCTTATGATTATCATGGACGGTAAAAAGCTAGCCGATAAACTCCAAGAAGAGATAGCGCAAGAAGTGGGATTCCTCTCGAAACAAGGGATTATTCCAAGTCTTGCAGTAATTTTAGTAGGCAATGATGCCGCGAGTCAAACTTATGTAACTATGAAAGCACAGGCTTGCAAAAAGGTGGGTATCACTTCTATCTTACACGAAATGCCTGCAAATATTACACAAACAGATCTGATGACAATGATTGAAAATCTCAATCAAAATAGCAATATTGATGGGATACTAATCCAACTGCCACTGCCCAATCATATTGACACAAATGTTATTTTAGAATCTGTACTGCCGAGTAAAGATGTTGATGGATTCCATACACAAAACAGCGGCAAACTCCATAGCGGGATTTCTGGCTTTGTGCCTGCTACTCCATTGGGCATAATGTCTCTATTGAAGCATTACGCTATTGAAATTCAAGGGAAAAATGTTGTGATTGTTGGTGCTAGCAATATTGTAGGTAAACCATTAAGCGCGCTCATGCTGAATGCTGGTGCGACTATAAGCATTTGTCATATTCATACAAAAGACTTATCTTTATATACGAAAAAAGCAGACATCATTTGCGTAGCTGTGGGTAAGCCGAATCTAATTACAAGCGATATGATAAAACAAGGGGCGGTTATTATAGATATTGGTATCAATCGATTGGAAAATGGGAAAATAGTAGGTGATGTAGATTTTGCAAACGTCGCTCCTTTGTCTTCGATGATCACTCCTGTGCCAGGTGGCGTAGGTCCTATGACCATTGTTTCGTTGTTGCAAAATACCTTAAAAAGTGCTCAATGTAGATTACAGAATCATAAAAACAAATAATTTCAAACACCAATCCTTAACAAAATATTTTCACAAGCCCACAAAACCCACTTATTCAAAGTAATTTATTGTATAATTTTGCAGAGATTCAATGAGGAGTAATTGTGAAAAAATCTTCCACACAAGATTCAACACAAAAAACAATAGATATTTTGCATAAATTTCTTCCTCTTCAAAAAATATCACCTAGCTCTAAATTACAAACTTTCTTTAATCTTCTCTACTCAAGCAGCCCTCCAGAGTTTATTCTAAGGAAACAACCAGAAGAGCTACTAGCTAAACATCAAGATTACATTGATAACATTCATGAGGTTTATGCGATTATCCTCGCAGTCAATCATAATAACTTAGAGATATTCCTAAAACTAGAAAGCTTTAAACATATCTGTCAAGCCTTTTGTGATACTATCGAACAACTAGCCAACAAACATTATGGAATCTATTTGCAATGTTTACAAGCTAGCGTATTGCATTCTATTGATACAAAAACCACTAAACAGATTCTTAAAAACATGAAAATATTACGTGAAAATGGAATCATTAGTTTTCATGATGAGAAATGTATCCAAGCAGCTCTTAGCGGTGATTCGATACGTAAAGCAACTGAAAATAAAGGAAGTACCGCCGCGACAGGTACTATTCAATCATTTGCGCAATCTAACCCTAACCATACTCTTTTTAAAGAGCAGCTTACAGCAATCGCAAAAGCCAAGAAAATACTTCACAAAGTACCGTGGGCGCGCACACTTACTTTCTTATGCGATGAAAATTTTACGAAACAAATCCTCATCATTGGAGGTAAAAAAACAGGGAAATCTACCCTAATTGCTACTTTGCTCTGTAATAATGCAAACGCAACACATCTACAACCTCTTGAGGCATTATCACCAATCTGTTATCAATATGGCAAAGGCTATGCCAAGATAGAATACTTCAACACTCAAGAAATGCAGGCACTCAACACTGCCTCTACAATTCCGACAGACGAAACCACACAAAAAATAAAGCACGAGAGAATCTACGAAGAAATTTATCAAACACAAAAGATTCAACAAGTAAAAAACATAACTATTTACCATGACAGCGATATATTGAAATATGTACGACTTATTAATACTCCCTCACTGATTCCACAAGCATTAAGACATTTACAAATTTATGAATGCTTAATAGCAAGTCAAAATATTTGCTATCTCATCAATACAGAAGAATTATTTAGCACTAACGCTAATAAACATTATGAGTATAATGCCAGAGTCATCTTTAGACTGCTCACACAAGATAATATTACTTGCGTTTATGTCATTTATAGCCAAATTGATAAAATCAATCTAACGCTTAAAAAAAGACAAACACTTTACAATAAACTTTTTACTCTTATCGAGCAAAAATTAGAAGGTATGTATGCAAAGCAGGAACTACTTAAAAAGCTGCATTTCCATTATCTTACTCCCGGAATCGCCTATAACTTACGTCTCAAAAACCTTCTCTCATCAGAAAGCGGGTTTGATATGTCCTCGAGCGGGATTCTAGAATTAGAAAGACAGCTTTTTGCGCATATTTTTGAATCTCCCGTGCAACATATTTCCATTGAGATTCTCAAAAATATTCTCAATCTCTGCAAAAATGACTATCAGCAAAATACAAAATTGCTTGAATCTTGTCAGAACACACAACAAACTGCGGGCAAAGAAAATAACACTCTACAAGAACAAGAAGAAAATCCAGCAAGCAATTCCGCAGAGATAAGCTCAAACAGTGCTATCCAACAACTCCTGCAAAAAAACAAACAAGCACAACTTAACGAACAAACGCGCAAAAAAATAGAATCTATTCTTGACGAAATCAAACAAAATGTCCAACTTATGACAGAGAAACTACCAGCCAAATATTCATCATTTTATGTTTCTTTCAGCAATTTACGCGATAATTTGTATTCGCAATTTATTCAATCAATCAATTATGAAATGCGAAAGAGAACGGGCTTTAGCATAAAAAGATTGAAAAATTCCACGATTGATAGCATTGTTATAGGCTTGCAAAGTTTATCAGAGATTCTGCAAAACCACTTTCTCACTCATAAAGAACTGCATAATATCGCAAAATATTTAGATAGTAAGAATCCAAATTCCCTTATTCATTTTGCGCTAACACAAGAACATCAAAATATCCTCAACCTTCTCTCTACGCATTTTAATACCTTTATTAAGGATGGATATTCGACAGATAGTAGTCATATTATTGCTGAACATCTCTCGTATCGACTTAATCTGATTCTACCAGACAATGCAAAAAAGGGCACAATCAGCGAGGAAGCGATTATCAAGCCCATTAAAGCAGGCTTCGAGTATTATTTTTTGTTGCTTGAACGTAATATTGAAGAACTTTTTAATAAACACATTGCTTTCTTTAGCCAATTTATGCAACAGGCACTTTGTATTATACAATGTATTCTCATCGATTATTATCAAGATGCACACATAAGCGACAAAGAAGAATATAGCGCGATTTTAAAAAATCTTTAGTATTTCAGGAGAGAATGTTGAGTATTTTAAAGCTTTTTTTAAAAGAATACAATGAATTACATCATGAGATTTATGCCGAAGAAACCACAAGCGATATACTAAGTCAGATTCGCCAAGTCGAAAAAATCATGAGTAACCCTAAATTCCATCCAACTATGGAATTAAAGGCTTTCTACAAAAACATTCGGGACCAATACAAAAAGGCCCTTAAAATTCTCCTTATCGGCAATCAAAGTATAGACAAAATCTCCTTTATTAACGCCATTCTGAAAGATAGCATTATTCCACTGCATAATGGATTGATACAAAAAAAAATCATCGTACGCTATTCGCCTAACCCGTTTGTTCGAATTCATTATAAAGATTCTGCTCCAAAAGAGCTAGCGGGCAATGCCAATAAAGACTCTATCCTTAGCAACACCCTACATTCGCTTGATATGAGCTCTTCGCATTTAGATCAAATTAGTTCCTTTGAGATTTTTGTACCATCTACATTTTTACAGAGCTTTGAAATTATCAAAGATATTGATGGATTCAAGCAAGAAAATGCCCTCTCGCTGAAAGAAGCAGACATCTATATATGGCTTTTAGAATTAAAAAGCAAAATGATTCAACAAGATATTATTGCGAAGATTCTGAAGAAAAAGCCTACTTTAGCTATTTTGACTAAAACACAGAAATACAGCGATTCGCGTGAACTGCTCGAGCAAATTTCACTCGATAAAAATATGCTCAATAAAAAATTTAAATTATCATCCATTCATGATATAAGCTTTGAATATTTTTTCAGTGAACAAAAAATAGACGAGAAATTCATTATTCTCAAGTGTCTGGGCATGCTGGAGAAACAACTAAACTCACTGAAAAATAGAACCTATGAAAACATCAATATCCTTTTTGAATCTAACAAGAACACTATTGAGCAATTTTACCTTTCCAAAACAGAAAACAATCAAAAAGATTCCAAGTCATTGGAAACAAAAACACAGCACCAACGTGTCAAAATGCAAACAATAGAAGAATCCATCCTCAAAATGGCACAAACTGCCAAAACAAAAAAAGATTATGGATTACTTAAAGAAGTGTTTGAAAAAAACAAAACTATCGATATGCACTACAAAATCCTTTTTGATCATTATAAGTCTCTTGATAATAGCTATCATAAGGAACATTTAAACCTCATGGCGAAAGCCGTAAGGCTCAATAACGAATACAATCGCGAAATTCTAGGCAATATTCTACGCAGCTTTAAGCGATACTTAGAGAGCATTGTAGATAGCATTCTTGATAATATCGAGCTAGTGAAAATTCGCATAAGACCCAAACAAACTTCCTTTGTAGACATTCTTACTAATAGACACATTATCTATGAAACTTTCCAAATCAATACACAAGGAATTATAAGGGAGCTAGAAGATAATCAAAGCCTCTTAGCGCGTAAACATAAAACACTCCTTTCGAAAATTAACCGTTTTGATGCCTATATCAATAATACCGTCGAAGATAATTTGCTCGCCTTTGGAAACGCTATTGAAGAATGGGTAAAGCGCGGACATCATTTAGTGTTGCAGAAAAAACCTCTGTTTATTAGCATGGATGGTTATTTCAGTTTGGAGGAATTTAACCTCGGTGTGTATCGTAGTTTTACAAAGAAACATTATGAAATTATGCGTGATTTTGCAGAAAAGATTCACACAGAATTAACAATGTTCAATGTATGGGTACGTGCAACAAAAAAAATGTTGCTAGAATGTGTTGTAGAAAAATTAAAAGATAAATTCCATCAAGATAAAATGTTAGCAAAGAATGCGCAAGTGCATCTTATCACTCCACTTAATCGCGCATTAATTGTAGATACAATCTTGGAGATTCTACCCGAAGAAATCAAAGAGCTATTTTGCTTGCTCCCTTATTCTAAAACACAATTTAATCATATACCCGCGCTACTGCACGAAGAAGCAAAAGAAAATGAAAAAATCATTCGTTATAGAATCCGCGAAATTATCGACTTAAGACAAACCATGAAAGTTGGAACAAAATTACTTGAAAAAACCATGACAAATGTAAAACTCAAAGAATAACCCCTGCAAATTCAAGTAAGGATACAATCATGGCAAATGCCAACAAGAATCTCATGCCCTTTAGAGAATATATGCGTTTATGGCTATACCAACAAAACGATTCGCGCGGTTATTATGCAAACAACAATCATCAACGTATAGGCAAAAAAGGAGATTTTTATACTTCAGTCTCTGTCTCAAAATTCTTCGGCGGTGCTATTGCGCATTATATTATCATGCTACTTGAAAAAGAGATTCTAAAGCTTCCTTTGTGTATTGTAGAAATTGGCAGCAATAACGCAGATTTAATTAGCGACATTGCAGAATTTCTTACGGCTTTTAATAAAGAAGTATTCCAGCAATGCGCATTTTACACTCTTGAACCGTTACAAAGCTTGCAGTATCTACAACAACAAACTTTCACTACTCGAATTACATCAAGATTCCATAAACAACTACATACGTTCACTACCCTTGAAAACATACAAAGTTTTATACAATCACAATATCCATGCAATCAATCTAGTACAAACGCACGACTTACAGACACATTTTTTATTAGTAATGAGCTTCTTGATAGCATGCCTTGCGATGTTGTCTTGCATAATCAAATGCTCTTTGTAGATTCGCAAAACCAATCCTTACAGAATCCAAGTTTTGTATGGAAAGATATTGCGCCAGAAGTAAGAGAGTTTTGCGACATGTATCAAATAAGAGATGTGGAAGTCTCTCTAGCATTGAAGGATTTCGTGCAAACATTAACGCAATTCCAAGCAAGAAAGTGGATATTTCTCACCTTTGATTATGGTGAATTTATCTCAAGAGATATGAATTTACGTTTGTATCATGAACACAACGTTTATAATTTCTACGAAGAGTTACAACAAGAAAATATCCCGAGCTTCTACCAAAAAAGCGACATAACCTATGATGTAAATTTCGGATTACTACAACAACTATTTGCGCATTATCATGCCGAATGTCTCTTTTGCGCAACGCAAGCTAACGTCTTAATACAAGAATGTAAAATCTTAGAAATTTTCGAGCTATTCGCCCAACAATTCAATGCCCAAACAAAACTCAAACAACAAGTAAAATTGCGCGGATTAATAGCTCCAAATGCAATGGGAGAAAGATTCAAGTCAGCTTGTTTCATTGGTGGAATCAACTAACAAAATCGAAATAAACTCCGATAACATGGCTACAATCACTATTGCTATTGCGTTCCCATCAAATTTTTAAGAGCAACTTCTTTTATTGATTCTATACAATCACCTACAAGAGATTAATTCTCTATTACTCTAAATCTATAAACCTCATACCATTAAACCTATACCCCCCTTAAGTATTAACCAAAATTAAAGTATAATACATTCTATTTCTTCTAGGAATAGGAAGTAGTTATGCAAAAGTTCCAATTATCCAACCTTGATTGCAGCTCATGCGCACAAAAACTCGAACGAGGATTATCCAACTTGCCTTTTATAAAAAATGTCAAAGTGAATTTTTCAACTAACACTCTTTATATTCAAACAGAAGAAAATATCGCCGCGCAAAACAATCTTCTTTCCCTATTGCAAGAGCATATACAAGCCATTGAACCAAAGGTACAAATTACCAAGAAAGAATCGCAAGCTCACGTAGAATCTACATTCAATAAGCAAGAGGGAATATTTGTAGCCATATTAATTAGCCTGTTTATATGCGGCGTAATCATGCAATATAACAATTTATTTACATTCTTTATAGCAAATACAGAGAATGCACAAAATCTAGCTTCTATCTACTTTATATCCTTATATCTGCTTGCTGGATTCCCTGTTTTTAAAGCAACTTATAAAAATCTCAAAAACAAAGTTATCTTCGATGAAAATTTCTTGATGCTTTTTGCCACAATAGCTGCTATTTGTCTAGGTGAAATGACTGAAGCCGTTGCTGTTATGCTCTTCTTTCGTATGGGTGAATTTATCGAATCTTTGGCACTCAATACTTCACGTAAATCTCTGAATGCTTTAATACAAATTATTCCGCATATTGCTCATCGTAAGATTCCCAAAACACCGTTAGAAGCACCACTTTCCCTAGAAGACATTCATCCCGAACTATTAGAAGTTAATGATATTATCATTGTAAAAGCTGGGGAAAAAGTACCTATAAATGGACTTGTTATAAAGGGCAAAAGCTATCTTGATATGCGCGCAATCAATGGAGAATCTAAACCCATAACCATAAAAGAAGGGGATAACATTATTGCAGGTTCAATCAATACTAGCAACGCGCTAGAAGTAAAAGTAACAGCGAGATTCCAAGATTCGCATATTGCAAAAATCCAAGATATGGTAGAAAACGCCACAAACAATAAGGCAAAAACGCAAAAGCTTATCACGAAATTTGCGCAAATTTATACTCCCATTATGTTTGCTATCGCCTTTTGCGTAGCGACACTACCACCATTACTTTTGGGGTCAACACAAGAGTTATGGAGCGAATGGATTTATAAGGCTTTGGTGATTTTGATGATTAGTTGCCCTTGTGCTCTTGTGATTTCTGTGCCATTAGGATACTTTGGTGCTATTGGCATTGCAAGCAAACGTGGCATATTGTTCAAAGGCTCTAACCACCTAGAAACACTTGCAGAGATACAAAATATTATTTTTGATAAAACAGGCACTTTGACAAAAGGAATTTTTGCCGTTACAAATGTAATACCAAATAAAATCAGTGAACAAGAGTTGGTGCGAATTGCCTGCTATGCAGAAAGCCTCTCTAACCATCCAATTGCACATTCTCTAAGACAATATGCAAAAGATATGCAATTGCCACCCTACCCTTTGCAAGAATATCAAGAAGTATCTGGAGAAGGAATCGTCGTTACCTATCAAGAAGAAGGATTGCTAAAAAAGATTCTCATAGGAAATACTAGGCTCATGGAAAAGCACAATATCGCTATACCTATGGACGTCCATTCCATGCAATCTTCTGCCAAAGAACAGCATACAACAATTATTTATATCGCTGCAAGCACGTCAAACCACTTACAATATCTAGGCGCAATTTGTATTGCTGATTCGCTAAAAGATGAAGCAAAGGAATGTATTCGCTCATTACAGAATCTTAATATTAACAACCTAGCAATTCTTAGTGGAGATAATTATGCAAGCACAAGCGATATAGCCAATCAATTGCAAATAACGAAATTTTACGCGAACCTTATGCCCGCGCAAAAAGCAGAAATGTTTTCATTACTCAAAAAAGAATATCAAGAATCCCAAAAAGATTCTAACAAAACTAGCAAAACTGCATTTGTAGGAGATGGAATCAACGATGCTGTTGTACTTTCTCTAGCAGATGTGGGGATCAGCATAGCTACACAAGATTCACAAAATGACATTAGCAAAGAAACTGCAGACATCATTCTTACGCAACACACATTGCATAATCTTATTACCGCCATAAAAATTGCGAAAAAAACACGCAATATCACTTGGCAAAATATCTCCTTTGCACTTAGTACAAAATTGCTTTTAGTTATACTTGGTGTTGCAGGTATAGCAAATATGTGGCTTGCAGTATTTGGTGATGTGGGTGTCGCACTCCTAGCACTCGCGAATGCGCTTCGTTGCGCTCGTTAATGAATTAACAAACTTAATGATGGTGATGATGTAAATGCGAAGAATCACTCGCATTTGCCGTGATTTGCATATATCCATGATAGATACTCTGCCCGCTAAAATACACCATAATAACAAAGCATAATCGTAGAAAAAAGCTTCGCATTCTTGAACTAAGCAATCCTAAACTCAAAATACCCATCAAAAACAATGGTAAAAATGTCCCTAACCCAAAAAGCAACATGACAAACATTGCTTTCATTACAGACATAGTCTGTGCTGCTTGCAAAGCAAACATATAAACCAAACCGCAAGGCAATAATCCATTCAGGATTCCAATAACAAAAAATCTGATAAACTTTTCTGATCGGAAAGCAATACCAAAGGTCTTTTTATAGAAAAAAGTCAATAATGCCTGTAAAGATTCAATAGCCTGAACACAAAGACGTATCAAAGAAAATTTGTAACGAGAATGTATCTTAGAATCTGGTTTGCTTGCTTGAGTAAAAACTTTGAACCCTTTGGGGAAAAATGTGAAAATTGTCGCGCTTATGAATAACAACACACCAAGTACAATAAAAATTATACCGTTAAGCACATGATTCCTGCTAAAGTTCATACCAAGCAAAGTAAAAGCAATACCCACAAAGCAATACCCACAAAGCCTACCAAAGAAATACAAAAGGTTAGCGAGTATTTGCTTTAACTTAGAATCTATCCTCTCTTTCATATTTAAACTCAACACAATCCCCCCACACATGCCTGTACAATGGGCTAAAGAGCCTGTAAAAGCCGCACCAACAATTAATAACGAATCTTGGATTGTCATATTCATCCTTTATAAGTATCAGAAGAATTTCAGCTGAAATTCATGGATGGATATATTATATATTAAGGAAGGAATCTTTTTTGCTTTTTCACGGAAAGTATAAATTATATCTTTCTTCAACGTCTAATAAACTGATAAACCCTTGAGCAATGATTATCATAAGCAATGAGTGATGCGAAATTTCATGTTCAAACTATCTATAAATCTTTAAACGAGGAGTGCATTATGCGCAATAATATTTGCTTAATAACAAAAAGCTTATTATTGAGTCTCTTGATATATAACCCGTTGTTTGCTGAACAACCAATGAATGCTACCGAATCCATTCCTCAAACCCCAAAATCTATATCGGACTTAGAGCTTGCGGGTTCGGATTCTTTCGATTATGATATTAACAATAAACTTCGTAAAGCAAAAAGCAATTTTACTATTGGCATTGGGGGGAATGTTTCAAAAATCAATCATGAAAGCTTAGGAAACTATAAAGTAAACGTTAGCGTTTTACTTGGTTATAGTCAATTTATTCATAAAACCTTTGGGTTTAGAATGTATGGAATCTTTGATTACAATGTGGAGAAGCTCTATGGGGCGGCTGGATTTGATATATTGTGGGATTTTTTGCAAACTGAATATTTTGGATTGGGTCTTATTGCGGGAAGTAGCGTTGGATATTCTAAAATTACAGCTTTAGATGGAAGAGACGGAGTGTTATCGCAATTTCATGCTGGAGTAAGTATGAATTTCGATAGTGGTAAAAGCCGATTAGAAGGACTCGTACGCCTACCTTATCACAAGCTAAAAACAAATGATTTATCCATTGACGTTGGGATAACATACGTCATTATGTATTCTTATCTCTTCTAAACAAGATTCGAACTTAGAACAGATAAAGGCACAATATGCGGAATCTGCCCAAAATTTATCTTTGCTCTTTTAGTAATATGAGTCTTGCTCTCTCAAGTTATCGATTCTATAAGCAAGCATTACGTATGGGCATTTTTACAGATATTATGCTCTATAATGAATGCAGTCTTGATAGACATTTTAAAGCGCACTTTCAAGAAAAATTCTATGCACCATCTTCACTAGAGGACAACAAACAACCCTTACCCGGGGGGGGGGGCAACAGCCCTGTCCAAAACCCCAAACCAAGAGAATGCCCCATTCATTCAGTCTTGCCAAATAAATCACAATACAACTTCACGTGGTTTTGGCTATTGGTGTTGGAAACCACAGATTATCTTAGAAAGTCTAGGAAAAATTGCCTATGGTGATATTTTGATTTATGCAGATATTGGTTGTGAGTTTATACCAAAAAACGTACCATATCTTTTACAGCAACTAGAATGTTTGCATAACAATGATATTGTTGGATTCCATAGTGAAAGCACAAAAGAAAAATATTGGACTAAAGCAGATGTTTTTCTACATTTTGGCGTATTAGATAATCCAAAATTTACAGAATCTCCGCAAATAAAAGGTGGAGTAATTTTCATGAAAAAATCAAATAAAACGTTACGAATTATCGATGAGTGGTTGCAAATCTTTTACAATCATTTCCATCTTGTTACAGATAGCCCATCAAGAACAGCAAATTATCCTGAATTTCAGGAAAATCGTCATGACCAAAGTATATTTAGTCTTCTTATGAAAATTCATAATTGTGTAACTTTACAAGACTATATGTCCACAAAAGCAAGTATAGAATCATCTGCAATTAGAGATTCAAGAGATAAACAATTCCTACCACATGACTGGAATCTATCCTATACTTGGGAATCATATTCGCCGTTTGTGTTGTATTTGTCTAGGATTCTATTTGCAATTCTTGGCAGAATCTCTCCGACAAGCAAAATGCGTAAAAAATCACGAGCTTATTGTTCACAAATTAAATGGATTGAAAAATACCGCTCTTTGAGCAGAGAAAACTAACAAATAACTACAATAACTAGTTATTTGCGGTTCACATTATTAGAATATTTTTGCTATTTTGAGTAAAAGGTGAGTATTCTAGGAAACATTATCCTTTATAATTTGCGGCAGCTTTTTCTAAGAGTTTTTGCGCTTCTTTAGCATCTTTAAAATCAGTAACTTTCACCCATTTTTTAGGTTCAAGTGCCTTGTAAGTTTCAAAGAAATTTTTGATTCTATCAAGTGTAAGTTGAGGTAAATCTTTATAAGATTTTACATCTTCGTATGTCGGATCAATCTTATCAATAGCAACCGATAAAAGCTTTTCATCTTTGCCTCCTTCATCTTCCATTAATAATACACCAATCAATCGAACTTTAATCACTGAACCAGCCTGCAGCGGATATTCATTAAGCACTAGAATATCTATAGGATCATTATCATCAGCCAATGTGTTAGGAACAAAACCATAATTAGCAGGATAATACACTGCAGAATATAGGACTCTATCAACTACAACCGCACCGCTTTCTTTATCAATCTCATATTTAATATCAGAAGCATACGGAATTTCTATCACAGCATTAACTGCATCTGGTATCTTGCCTAAATCTATTTTTGAAATATTCATAATTTCTCCTTAAAAAAAATTTACCAAAACGGTATTGTGTATCTTGGCAATTAAAAGTTAACAACCTACCCCCCCCACCCACCGTATTTTGTCGAATCCGAACCAAATGATAATTGCCCGTGCAATTATGCAACAAGAAACAACACTAAAACATGTTAAAATAAAGATTTCAAAATAGCAAAAGTAAGGCTCATATTATGGACACTACTGAAAAACAAAAAATCTCACAGCTCGCACTAACAATAATACAAGACACACAAAGTCCGCTAGCGATCATGCTCTATAAACAACTCCAAGAGGGTAAAATGCTACGTTCAAAACTGATTTTAAACATTATCAATCATGAGTTAGCCTATCTTCTATGCGCTATCATAGAACTTATCCAAAGTGCCTCGTTACTGCATGATGATGTAATCGATGAAAGCGAATTGCGACGTGGAAAGCCAAGTCTGAATGCAGAATTTGGGAATAAGAACGCGATTATGTTAGGAGATATTCTTTATTCGCGCGCTTTTTATGAACTCTCGAAATTCCATCCGCTCATCGCTCAAAACCTCTCATTGAGTGTTTCTAAATTGAGCATTGGAGAATTAGAAGATGTTTTTTTAGAACAAAAATTCAATACTAATGAAAATGAATATCTCCAGATGATAGAACATAAAAGCGCGGATCTCATCGCAACGAGCGCACAATGTGCTTTCCTCTTGAAAGACTGCATTAGATTAGATTCCAAAAACCCACATAATGCCCAATTGGATTCCGCTACTTGCAATAAAGCGGCAATCTATTATGAATATGGTCTCTATCTCGGTATGGCATTCCAGATTATTGATGATATTTTAGATATTACACAGGACACACAGACACTTGGTAAGCCTACCATGAGAGATTTCAGCGGAGGGAAAACGACACTACCTTATATCTATCTATACCATGAATTACAAAGAGACGAACAAATATGGTTACAATCACTTTTTAAAAAGGACATAACGCACGCAGATAAGGCAAAACTACACAGCTTACTGCTAGAAAAATCACTTGACAAAACTAAGCAAAAAGCACAAGACTATGCCAAGATTGCCAAGCAACACGCAATCACTCTGAATAACCCTAAACTAGAATCACTTATCGATTCTATGATACAAAGGGACTTTTAATGTATGCGTTAATAAGTTTTTCACATCAGAATACTGATATTGCCCTACGAGAAAAACTACATTTTAGCGATAGAGAAATTAAAGAATTTCTACCATTAATAAATATGAGTGATATATTAGAAATAATAGTACTCTCTACTTGCAATCGTTGTGAAATCTATCTTTTTCTACAAGACAGCTTAGAGCAATCAACAATAGAATCTAAAACAATATTTGAAGAAATTTTACACATTCTCTCGTTGCAAAAACACATAGCAAAAGAGATTTTACAAGAGAAAGCCGTGATTCGACACGGTAAAGAGGCGATTTATCATACCTTTTGCGTAGCAAGCTCCCTATTCTCATTAGCATTAGGAGAGACACAAATTAGCGGACAGCTCAAGAAAGCTTACAAAATAAGTTATGAAAATGGATTCTGCGCCAAGCATTTGACAAGGCTTATGCACTTTGCTTTCCGTTGTGCAGCAGAAGTAAGAAACAAGACGGATATTTCAAAGAACCCTATTTCAATAGCTTCCGTGGCGGTTGGCTACGCAATTGATTTTCTTAATAACACAAATATTTCCTCTACCCATAAGCTTTCAAAATATATATCAGGCAATTTTTCAGAGCCAGATTCCGAATCCATTTATCAATGCACAAAAAATACAAAAGACTATGCACCACAAATTCTCATAATTGGTATGGGTGAAATGGGAGTATTATGCCTGAAATATCTTATGCGATACCCGATTAATATCACGGTGTGCAACCGCACACTGCACAAAGCGCAGCAAGTATTACTAGATTTAGAAATGCAAAAGCACATCAAGATTCTGGATTTTTCTTCCTTGAAGCCCTGTATTAACGATTACGACATTGTTTTTAGTGCGGTTAATGGGGGCAACTTGCTTACCACAGACGTTTTACACTACAAAGACTCTAAAAGATTGTTTATAGATTTATCGATTCCGCGCAATATCACATTCAATACACATGATATAAGGCAACAAGCATTAGGAGAAATAGGAGTCATAGGGGTAGATGACTTAAAAAATAAAGCAGAAGAATTCATTAACTCACGCAAACAAAGCGCGAAAGAAGCGCATGAAATTGTGGCAAAAGTAACAATTGATTTTTTACATTGGCTCTCAACTCTCGAGGTTGACCCTGTTATCAAAGCTATGCGATTAAAAGCACAGCAAGCAAGTTTAAAGGAAATCAACCGCGCAATTAAAAAGGGATTTATCCCCGAATCGCTAAGAAATAATGCCCTAAAGCTTCTACAAAGTGCCTTTAATGAATTTCTACACTCTCCAACAAAAAAGCTCAAAGCTATGGCAGAAAACGAATGCTATGATACGGTATTGGAATCTATCGGAAATGTTTTCGGCGATAATGAACAAATATTGCTGAATCAATATAAATGCGAAAAATAATATCATCAAAGTAGTATTAAGAAAGTCGAAATTAATAAAAAGAAACCATGTCATACAATCGTATAGTTACGTAAGTAATTAGAAGAAGCTCTCCCTCTGTAAAATTACAAAATCACTAAACCTAAACTTCGATAAGATTCTATAAAACAAAATGATTTTGAAATCTCCATTGCCGTATTCTTTATGTCTGAATTTATACTGTATTTGTCGCACCTTAAAGCGTTGCAATCATAAAAATTCTGTAAGCCTTAATACTAATTTACTATGTAATCATGCTTTATATAAACTCTCTCCATAAACCCTCTTTATTTAAAATTTGTGTTCTTATATTATTGAGATTCTACAATCTTAATCTCTGTTTTGGTGAGATTGTA
>NZ_NXLW01000016.1 GCF_003364265.1 Helicobacter aurati | reverse complement strand
ATTGAGAATATAAAGAATATAATAAGTAGTGATTTAATTGCGTTTTATTTAGATAAATTTATTGTTGTAGTTTGCCCTCTAAATTAGCGAAAGAGGTTGTCTAGCTGCAGAAACAAATTAGGATGATTGGTTTTGATTTCGTGTGCAAGATTTTTAACGTTCACCATCGGCAAATTACCATCATCTTGTCGGTATTTTTCTAATTCGTAAACAGCCACAGTCATGGTATCTTCTAAGTCAATTGGCATTAAATCACGTATTTCATGTCGCAGAAGAATTTTTAACTTTTCCTCATGGCTCATACGCAAATGTCCTAGTAAACTGTTGAGCGCATTTTGAGGGAGTACAACAAATTCCTTGTTATCTTCGGTTTTAAGAAACCAAGCTTCATCACTTTTGAAACTACCCTCTACAAATTCTAAAAGCCATTTATTTGTGTCAAGTGGAGCAAGATAGGCGATATTGCTTGCATTATGTAAACTAGAGACTAAATTATGTTTTTTTTGTTTTGCCTGTTTAGCCATACCATTACTCCTTTTTGTGCATGTAATCTATTATGCGCTTCTTCGATAATTTTGCTTTGTGTGCCATCAATAACTTCTTCTGTAACCTCTAATCCTCTGTAAGCGGGCAGACAGTGTAAGAAAATCGCCTCTTTATCTGCATTAGCCATAATTTCAGAATCTACTCTGTAATTTTTGAAGTCTTGCATTCTTTGCTTTTTTTCGTTCTCTTGTCCCATGGATACCCATGTATCCGTTGTTATTACATGTGCTCCGTGACTTACGGCGTAAATATCATCAGTGAGAATAATTTTAGCACCACTTTTCTTTGCATTATCTTGTGCAAGCGCAAGAAACTCTTGTTTTGGCATGTAGTTTTTAGGGCAGGCAAGACGTAGCTCAAACCCTAATTTCGAGGCAAGCATAAGCCATGAGTTTGCCATATTGTTGCCATCTCCTATATAAGCTACAATGGGTTGATGGAATTTTGACTTATAAGGTGTAGAATCCAAAATTGCATCGGAAACAAAAATCCCACATTCTATCATCGTAAGGTAGTCGGCTAAAAGCTGCATAGGGTGAAAAGCATCGCTTAATCCATTTATTACACTTACACTTGAATGACGTGCAAATTCTTCTAATCTTTCGTGCATATGTGTGCGCACCATAATCATGTCTACCATAGAGCTGATAACTGCCGCGCTATCACGTATAATCTCTCCTCTACCCAACTGTAAATCGCTATTTGAAAGAAAAATTCCAAAACCACCTAATTGGTAGATTCCAACCTGAAAGCTTACACGTGTCCTAGTGGAGCTTTTTTCAAAAACCATAGCAAGTGTTTGCCCAGACAAATAAGGAGTAGCAATGCCTCGAGCGTGTTGCGACTTAATGGCAATTGCTAGAGAGAGCATTTCCAATAGCTCATCCTTGCTAAAGTCATTAATGGTGAGAAAATGTCGGATATGTTTATTCTCCATAAGCTTCCTTGTTTGTAGTGTCTCATTAAATCTTATGAATAACTCTATTAATTTTAACTATCAAATCAAAATACATCTAATATATGTTACTTATTTGAATTTAAATAACCTATAATATTCTGCAAAAATTGCATTATAGCATAGATTTAAAGAGTAGCATTTATCAATACATAGATTTAAAACATGGTAAATTAAATTCTCTGACAAAACATGAATGTTACGAAAATACAAAAAACGACATTACCCATCCTAATTTTTAGTTTGTACCAAGAATGACGTCCGTTAAATAGCAGTAAAATTCATGGTGCTTAATTCTTTAGCTAGATATTTGATTCTGATTGTAGGAATTTTGGCTGTACCTAATGATACTTGTTTTATGGGATAGCCTATTGTCGCAGATCCGGTGGCAATGGGCAAAGCATATAATACAGCTTGACTGGCGGAATGTTATTCGCGCAAGGTTCAGAAGCGATAGATGCAGGCAGGACTACAAATGGAGATGTGCAAGGCAGCAGAGGTATAGCAAACAATGATAATTTTGCAGATAGATTTAATATTGCAACAAATACTATTTGTGTCAAACTCTATTTAAATTTTCATTAATTAACTTTAGCAATATCTATACGATGTAAAATTTGATTCTGAATTTATATTGCAATAAGGATATTGATGAATGCTATTTGGCATTACCTTAAAAAATACGTGCAAATTTACGATCCTGGACATTTAAATTGCATTTACGCATGTAAAGCCATGATAGCCATTTCCTTAAGCGTGTTATTTCATTATCTCATTTTTGGTGCTCAAATGCTTGTATGGGCAGCTATGACTCCTATGCAGGTTTTTTTCTTAAATGCTACGTTAAGCCAACAAGCCAATAGAAAGATACACATGTTGGGCTTTGCAATTTGTTCAACTTTTGCTGTGTCATTTTTTACGATACTTGCGCAAGAAGCTCTTACAAGTCAAAGTATTTATAGTGTGTGCTGGCTGGCAGTACCTGTACTCTTGTTGAGTTTTTGCGTTGGAATGTCTCGGGCACATTCCATTGATTTATATCGCATGTTTGTGCCTGTCGTGGTAAATTCATTGGTTGCTTGTATTTATGTGGATTCTGGAGTATTTTTACCCATTACCGAGATTGCTTTTGTGGTTTTCACAAGCGCATTGATTGGAATTATTGTGGGATTCTTATTGCTTGATACGGCAAGTAATTATGGTAAATGGACACAGGTTTATTATCCTTCAGTGCTACAATCTTTAAAAAATATGGTGGTTTCTATTCATTCTGTTGAGGATTTTACTCGTTATAAAGATGCGACTTTTCTTATGATATATAATATTAAACAAACACTACATACAAAGTCTGGAATCTACAACGATAATTACATGATAAAAAATATCAAACGTGCGATTTTTTATATTTATCAGATAGAAGATATATATATGATGATTACTGTACTTACAAAATACAACATTCATCACAATTATCCTTTCTTACAACGAGAAATTATTGAAAATATTGATAGGTTGAGTAAAATTTTTGTAGGACGGATCCCTAAGATTAGACGAGTGCAAGCTGATAAAATTATTTTTGCGAATACAGATTCTTTAGAATCTTATTCGAATAATACAGAATCAGATTCTAACGCAATGATTACTGCGAGGACGCATACGGCGTTTGCCAATGTTCTTAAGATTCTATACTATAAAATGGAATCTTTTTGTCGTGTAGGTCGTGGAGCTGATTTGGCGTTTAATATTCCCGCAAAAAAAAGCTTTAAGAATATTATTACGGCATTACATGTAAGCAATGCCACTTTTAGATTTAGTGTTAAATATTCTTTGGCTATCGGGTTGTCTCTTGTGTTTGCTATGCTACTAAATATTAATCGCGGCATTTGGATTAGCCTCGGTGTTGTAAGTGTTGTGCGACCGTCTATTGGTGGTATGCAAAATATCAGCAAGGAATATTTTATTAGTGCTGCGATTGGAATTCTAATAGGAATTGTTATTTCAGTATTTGCTGTGCCAATGGTTTTTTATCTCTTTTTTGGTGTTGTTATTTTCTTAGTGGTGTATTTACGCGTGTTTCCCTTTTGGTTGTGGTCTGGCTTTATGATGTGTGGTTTTGTCATGATGTATTCTATCCTCTATGAGGACTTTCTGCGTTATGTGCTTGATAGGCTGCTTGATATTGGGCTAGGAGTGGTGTTTGCCATTCTGGTTTTTTTGTTGCTTTGGCCAAGATATTCTCATAACAATCTGAAGCCCATTATAGTGAAACAAATGACTTTGCTTAAAGATATGTTGAATATGATTATTGAATCAGATGATAAACGTGCGTTTGAAAATAAGACATTGCAAATTAAACAGGCAGATTTTTTGCATAACTTAGATGAACTAAAAAATACACTCAAAGATTCTCGAGTCGAAATCACGGGAAAAAGCAATCAGATTGTTGTTTATGGGTTTGAACTTGTGAATGTGCTAGAGGTGATTGGTCTTAGAGTGAATGAGTTGTTGCAGTTGCATTTTTCTTATCATTCTTGCGGTGATAGCGGGCAACAAAGTAGTGTTATCATAAAAGAATTAGAATACTTGAAGTTACGTTTCGAAATGATTGAGAAACTCTTGAATAATACCGCTCATGATTTTGAATTTGTTGCAAATAGTAATTTTTTTGCTGATGCAAGCGAACATTGTCAATGGATTATGAGTGAGATTTTTGGATTTCAAAACAAGCTTTATAAACTTTTAAATGAAAATTATATTAGCATTCCCGAACATTAACTTATGCTTAAATTGTCTTGAGGTTATAGGCTTGTTGAGAATACTCTGTATTAAACTAGAATTTCTAGGAATCTTTAATTGTTTTTGCTAATGCAGCGGGATTTACTAAGATTCTTAGTCTATGCTTTAATAATCTTATCGCATTGGCATACGTGATTGTATCGACAATCTTGCATATTTAGAAGTCTGGCTTATCTATCAAGATAATCATATAATATATAAATTATAGTATTAGGTAGAGTAAAGATAAAACTCTATTTACACACGTTCATCAAAGATATTCCCAATTAAGTCGCGCATTTTTCTCATAAGTTCTATAGCTTCTTTTGATGGAATCTCGCGTATGATTCTTTCCCCATTAGAATCACGTACCGTAACTACCAATCCTTTAATTTCTTCATTGTAAGAGAAATCAATATTTGTGTTTATTTTTCTCATTTCCTCTTGAAGTTGTTTTGATAAATGCAGAAGCTGCTCTTGTGTAGCCATGTCTCTTTTACTATCCTCTGGTTTTGTGTCCCGAATGGGAGCTCTTTTTACTTCATAGGGAGTCCCTGCTTTGCTTGCTAATGATATAAGAGTGCTTTGCAATGATGTTAGTGAACTTCCTTGTGTTTCCATTGTAGTCTCCTCTGTATAATGTATAAAAATTATAACACTAATCGGTAGTTTTTTGGTTTTTTAAAGCATTATCTTAGATTCTATTTTGCTTTTATTACATTTACTAATTTCAGCAATAATGTAAAAGTGTTAAATTAAGATTCAGGAAAAGATTATGAAAACTTTTTCCAAAATAGGCTTTATTATGGCTACTTTGGGCAGCTCTGTTGGGTTAGGGCATATTTGGCGTTTCCCAACTATGGCAGGATTAAATGGAGGCTTTGCTTTTATTCTACTCTTTTTAGTTATTTCTGTGGCGGTAGGCATTTCTATGTTGATAGCCGAAATGCTTATTGGTAATCGCACACGCAAGAATGCCCAAGATGCCTTTGACGCATTAGATAATACAAGGAATAAACAATGGCATTGGGTAGGATTGACATTGTGGGGAGGTCCCTTTATTCTTACCTTTTATTGTATTGTTTTGGGTTGGGTCGTGTACTATCTTGGCGTCATGAGTTTTGCCTTACCTGAAAACATTCAGGATTCTAAGGCTATCTTTTCAAATCTAAGTCAGAATTTTTTAGCACAGATTATAAGTTTTGGTATTGTTATCTTCTTAACGGCTTATTTTGTAGCCAAGGGCGTAAAGAATGGAATCGAGAAATTGAATTTTGTGCTTATGCCTTTACTCTTTGTTATTTTTATAGGGTTGCTTATTTATGCCATGACGATGAATGGGTTTAACGAGAGCTTGGAGTTTATGTTTACTCCAGATTTCTCTAAAATTACTCCGAAAGTGCTTATTGATTCTATGGGGCAAGTTTTTTTCTCTCTTTCGCTTGGTGTTGGAATTGTTATTACTTATGCGGCTTTTACCGAAAAAGAACAGAATCTTTTTTCCGCAGCAATGTGGGTATTAGTCCCTGGCATTCTTATTTCTATCATTGCAGGATTAATGATTTTTACGTTTGTGTTTGAATATGGTAGCAAAGATGATGTAGGTGCTGGAGCTGGGCTTGTCTTTATCACTTTGCCTGTGATGTTCCACAATATGGGTATTACAGGCAGTATAATTTGTGCGCTATTCTTGATCGGCTTAGGATTTGCTGGGCTCTCTAGTACAATTTCTTTGCTTGAGCCATCAGTGAAATGGCTAGAAGACAAGACAGGTAAAAACCGCGCGGTGCTTGCATGGTCGGTTAGTTTAGCCATTTTTATTGTGGGCACGGTCTTGATACTTTCTTTAAATGAAAGTTATACATCATTGAGTATCGGAGGCAAAACGTTATTTGATTGGTTTGATTGGATTAGTGCGAATATTATTATGACATTGGGAGGGCTTTTATCGAGTATTTTTGTTGGGTATGCGATTAATGCGCATATTTTGCGAGATTGGACAAAAAACTATTTTTCTGAATCTATGTTTAAGTTTTGGCATTTTGCTATTAGATTTTTAGCACCGCTTATGGTAATAGCAATATTTATTTACAATATTTATGCTCTATTGAATCCCGCTCCTGCTACATAAATTTGCTTGGCTGCAATAACCCGAAGTCGACTACATTGCTTTTAGTTGATGGAGAAATTACGCAACACCTATTGATTTAGTGTAGAATCAGTAAAAACAATTACTAGATTCTTGAGAATATTTGTTGCAATATATAATAAATAAAGGATTGCCATGAAGCTGTTAGGAGCGACTTTCGTTCTTACTTGTGATGATAATATGGAGATTTTACGCGATGGCGGAGTGCTCATCGATAACGGTAAAATACAAGCAATAGGAGATTTTAATACACTAAAAGAAAAATATCGACATTGCGATTCTCTTTTTTATAAACAACATGTTCTTGTGCCCGCGCTTATTAATGCGCATATACATTTTGAATTTAGTAAAAACACTTCAAGTTTTGTTTATGGTGATTTTGGTATGTGGCTTGATAGTATCATGGAAAATCGTGATGAGGTTTTTCAAGACAATGTTAAGGCAATACAACGAGCAATTCTTGAGCAGAAAAAAAATGGTGTTGGCACAGTATGTGCAATTAGTAGTCATGACTTGGATATAGAGTTATTATTACGTTCGAATTTGCGTGTGATTTTTTGCCATGAAGTTTTGGGTGTTAATCACAAAGACTTTGAGAATCAGGTATTGCAAATTTCTACTAGGCTTGAACGTTCTTTAAGTGTAAAAAATGACTTATTTCAGCCAGCTTTAGCCCTGCACGCGCCGTATTCTGTGCACTCTAAGCTTGCCCAATATCTTATTGATTTAGCAGCGAAATACAATCTTCTTGTGTCAACACATTTCTTGGAATCCAAACATGAACGTGAGTGGTTAGATTCTCAAAGTGGCTACTTTAGTGAGTTTTATAGTAAATATTTACAGCTTCAAGAGGTAGAATCTTTCAGTCAAGAATCATTTCTTGCTCTTTTTGCAGATATTTCTCATGTTCTTTTTACGCATTGCCTTTATGCAGATTCCGAGTTGAAGCAAAAAATACTCAATTATGGTGCCATTGTGTCGTGTCCTCGTTCTAATTTGCTGTTAAATACAAAGCTAGGAGATAATATGATTATTGGGACAGATGGAAAAAGCTCCAATAATGATGTGAGCCTTTTAAATGAAATACGTTACGCGTTCTTTAGTGCTTTAGCAAATCAAGATAAGGCATCTCAATATGCAAATATAGAATCTCTCGCAAAAGATATGCTTTACGCTGTTACTCGTAATCCTGCTTTAGCGTTGGGATTGAATAATGGTATCTTGCAAGAAGGTAAGAGTGCGGATATAGCTATTTTTAAGCTCGACTGCGAAGATAGTAGGCAGATTACTACACATTTTGTTTTGCATGCCAAAGAGGCTGTTTCTTTATTCGTTAATGGTATAGACATTATTTCACAAAATATAAATACTTGTGCTGAAGCAGAATAGTGTAGATAATTACAAAAAATACTTTCTATTATTTAGCACAATCAGCAAAATTTATAATATGAATTACTAAGAGAGTTAGAGTGGTAATCCCACTCTGTAAAATTTAAAGGAAGATAATGTGAAAGAATGTTCTTAACTTAACCCAAAACTATCAAAGGACGTTCCTTTGTTTAGAACAAATAATCAATTTCTATATCAAAATTGATATAAAGAATTATAGCTAGATAAACTTAAATAAAAATTAAAAATAAGAATAATTTCTAATAATTGCAATATTTTTTGAATCAAAATACTTTTTGATTTTTGTTATTAGATTCTAATATGCTAAATATTGAATACAAGCTTGATTTCGGCGAGCTATCCTATTTGATGAATTATCTATTAGCAGGGAGTTGTTCAAATCAAGTTTTTGTTGAACTTATGTTTGTATAAGCTAGCAAGGAATTTATCAACCGTAAGGTTAATATTCTTTGCTATTTAATCTATGTAACTATGATTAAGCCCAATGCGTATAGCTAATGTGCAAGAATAATAAATCATTGATGATAGTAAATTATTTGCGAATGGTTATGCCAATGTTACAGCGCATACTGCTATTGCAAATCCGTTATCATGGCTAATACTAACAGAGATTTTTTGTATTGTATATGAATAATGAGATTCTAAGTTTTTCTTGCATTCCTTATGTAGCGCAACATTTGGTTTTCCCAAAGAGTCTTTATAAATACAAATATCATGAAATGAGACTAGCGATCCTATTCCTACCCCAAAGGCTTTGCTAAGTGCTTCTTTGAGTGACCAATATGCCGTTATGCTAGAAACTCTGTATTCTGCAATGCAAAAGTTTGTCTCTAATGATTCTAATATGGCCGCTGTTTTGTTCTGATAGCAATCTAAATCTTGTCTGCTGAAGGTTTTTAATGATGTGCGGTGCGTATTGTCATGTAGAATAAAACTCTTATGTGAATCCAAACGTTTGTGAATCATGATTATTTCGCTTGGCAATAAAAAACGTTGCAAGAATGAAAATCCTTGACGTTTAAGAACCTTACTCATACGGTCTATTGAAGTTATATCGGTACCTATTTCAAGATTCATCATAACACCAATGTATTATTGTCAATGCAGACGCATTTCGTTGTATTGTTGTGATACAGAAAGGTATTTTTGCATTATGTGCCCAAAAGGTGAAATGATTTCTTATTTTGTAATAAGTGGATTATGGTATATCAGTGTTTTATCAAGCAGGTTTTGTAGCTGAATGTCTCTACCAAAGAGTTTTTCATAAATAATAAAGTTTGCAATAATCTTCATGCCATAGAATCGTGATTCTTCATAAGGGATAAGTTCCATACTAAGCCATGGTTCATATTCTCTGTTTTTTAGAAATAATTCATTTTTTGCAAGCAATCTTCGTAAGAATCCGGGTCCACCATTGTACGCATAGGCAACAAATAATGGATTTTTATACTCTTTTTGGAGTTGATTAATAAAATGCCTCCCCATTTCAAAGGCGATTTTTGGATTAAATAAATCGTTGTAGGTAATTTCTTTTAGCCCCATTTCTTTCGCAAAAGGTTTCACATTTGCTGGCATGATTTGCATGATTCCAAGAGCAAATGAGCGGGAAATTAATGTCGGGATAAAGTGGCTCTCCTGTTTTGCAATCGAAAAGACAAAACTTTGTTCCTCTGTATTTTTCCATTGAATCAAGCCTTCATAGGGCGTGATGTAATAATTTGTAGAGTATTTATCGATTTTCTGCATAACATAAGCAAGTTGAGGCATCGTATCTTTATAAGAAAAATAAGGGATAGTTTTTGCAAGAGCGACGGGGTCGTTGCCACTTATCATTGTTGAGGAAATATTTTGCCAAACATAAGGATCATTCGTATCAAAAGGGGGGTTAGTAAGTGCAAGAGAAGGGAGAGTATTGATAATCACAAAACTTGGAGGCTTCTTTAATGTTTGACTCGCATAAATACTGAAAATGTTTGCTTGTTTGCTTGTTAGCAGCTGCTCTAAATATTTTTTGTCTTTGGTTACTAGATACTGCCAGAATAATGCCCTGTCAATAAAAAAGGGTGTGTTACTAGCGTTTTGTGCTCGTTTAAAATAAGTTAGTGCTTTGTCCTTTGAACCAAAACGTAATTCATTAATACCTAGCAAAAAAAGGGTATTGTGCGGGGCTTGTGTAATATTGCTTTGCAATAAAGCGGCTTTGAGATTATGCAACTTTGAATCTATGATGATGGCATTCACGATAGAATAAAACCCGTTTGTTTTGTAATTGCTTAATCTTTCCAAGTCTTTTGCAGGGGTATCAGTTGACATTTTGTGTTTTTCTTCGGCATTAAGCGCATGATATACCATTGCAAAGACTAAAGAATTTTCTTTGAAAATATCCTTAGTGCGGTTTGATGAATGCAAAACCTTAATAGCGCGTACCGTATCCTTATGTGTTTTTGCAAGTCTCGCGCTAATAATATCTACTTCTTTGCTTGGAAGTGTTTTGAAAGATGAGAGTTTATTGCGGACAGCGAGAGCTAAACAAGAGTTATCTTGCTTAAGTGCCGTCTTAAAGTTCATTTTTGCGCATTCTATATCGTGAGGGAGCTTCTCTGTTTTTCCTAATTTATCAAGTGCTCTTCGTAAATAGGGGTTTTTTGCATTTAAGAGTCTGTATGCTTCATTAATTTCTTGAGAATTTAATGTGTTTTCTGTGAGATATTGCCAGATATAAAAATCACGTACAATACCTTTTGGTTTATCTTTAATGTAAAAATTAAAGAAATCTTTACCTTTGAGATGTATATGGGAATTTTCTTTATTTGTTGTAGGACGTATTGTTTGTGGGTGATGTATAGCTTCATTAAGTGTTATAGGTTGTGGCGAATATGTTTCATTTATAGGAAAATTCATAATGCTATCTGCCCATGACATTCCCACAAAGCATTTTATTAATATCAAGCGGATTATTGTGTATCGTATCTGCTTATTGTTTAGCATTATTGTCCCTTAATCAGTGAAATCCCATAAGGAATCTTGCCACAGTGAGATTGATAAATTGCGCAATAAGAATAATCAAAAATGGTGCAAGTTCTAGCCCATTGTACTCGGTTTTTATAAATTTTTTTAATGCAGCGTATGCAGGATAGGTTAGCCGATTGATAATGACAACAAGATTACTAGATGGATCAGCGCGAGCAAGATTGAGAATTGCGCCAATAAAAATTATCCAACAATATATTGTGATTATCCAATATAGAATCGTACCTATCGCATTGCATACTAATACCAAAAATGTCATAATATCTCCTTATAAGAACTACAACGTTAATATGAAAGGAATATGTTGTTTCAACACGGAATAGAGCTTATCTAGCTCTATTCCGTGTTCTTGTCCACTTAGAATCATGCGTAGAGGTTTAAAAAATGCCTTGCCTTTGAGTTGTGATTCTGCTACGAGATAGTTTTTCATATCTACATAATTTGTAAAATTAGGCTGCTTATGAAGAAGTTGCACAAGAGTATCAAATTCCCTATGAAATTCTTGTAACCTTTCTCTTTTTGTAGCAATGGGGACAAATATATTACAACAATGTGCGATTAGCTCAGCCGTTGTGCTCACTTCTTGCGCGTATAAGAGAATCATTTCCTCAAAGTTTTGACTAATGTTCAACTGCGATTTTTTATTGCAAGATTCTAATTGCCTATCGAGCGCGTTTTGTAATTTTACATAAACGGAGTGCTTATTTCGTTCATTGCGCAAGGAATTTCTTAGCACATCCCGATTGATTTGTAAGAGCTTTTTGTAATCAAAACGTGCAGCATTGCTAGAGATATGCTCTATGGAAAAATGCGATAAGCATTCTTGATACGTAAATAATTCGCCAATATGCTGTTCTAGCTTACTATTGCCCAATAATATTAGATAGTTTGCTATTGCTTGCGCTTCTAAGTCCTGAGACAAAAGCCATTCCACACTAGATGCTTTATCTCTTTTAGACATTTTTTTGTGGGCTTCATTGAGGATAAGCGGTAAGTGTGCGTATTGTATCTTGGTATTGAATCCTAAGGCTCTTTGGATAAGAATCTGCTTGGGAGTGTTGCTAATATGATCTTCACCGCGAATAATATAACTCATCTCTCTGTCATCAATGCTACAGGCAAAATTATATGTAGGGATGTCATTTCGCATAATCACAAAGCTATCCAACTCATTGCTATGAAATTGCAATTTTCCTCTAATAGAATCATGGAAGCTTATGTCAATATTTGCGCGCAAACGAATAATAGGACTTGTTTGTTTATTACCTTTTTCTAGTTGTGCCCATGTATCGTCATAGCGAAAAGCAAGTTTGTTTTTCTTGGCTTCTTCTCGTTTGGATTCTAAAAATTCTTTTGAGCAATAACAGTAAAACGCTTTCCCTTCTTTAAGAAGTTTATGCGCCAATTCTCTATGCAACGGGAAGTTGTTACTTTGGTAGATAATATCATCATATTTAATGTTAAAGCAATCTAAAATCTGCAAAATCTGTTTATCTTTATTGTCTATGTTGCGTTCTAAGTCTGTGTCTTCTATACGAATAATAAACGGCTGTTGTAATTTTTGCGCCATAAGATAATTAAAAATCGCAGCGCGCAAATTACCAATGTGCATATCACCTGTTGGCGACGGGGCAAATCGTAGCATAAAAACCTTTGATGTGAAACTCGTTGCGATTATAGCGCAAATACGAATGTACTTGGTGATTTTGACAAAAAGATTTTATTAACGACAATAAATTAGGTAGAGATTAGCATCGAAGCTATGTTGCTTACTTGATATACCTAATGATTAAGAAATAATAGCAAGATTCTATGATTATTTTCGGGACAATCACTAATACCCACAATGTTAGTTGAGGATAGAATGCCCACTCCTATATGTCTAGCCATGTCTCTATGGCGTGAATCTGTCTTTTGACTTCATCACTGCTGCAACCTCCTAGGCTGTTTCTTCTTTGCATGGAATCTTCTAAGCTTAAAGCAGAAGCAAGTTTATTTTTGTTAATCGTTATCGTGTCGCCTAATTCTCGTATGAGAATGGATTCTAAGTCTGCTATGTCTACTTTACTTAAGTCTAGCCCTTTTTCTTCTGCATAGCGAACACAAATACCCGTAATATGGTGCGCTTCACGAAATGCAACAGAGTATTCTTGCACCAAAAAATCTGCCAAGTCAGTTGCTACTAAGTGCCCAACTTCACACATTTTTCTCATATTTGCTTTGTTGATATGCAATGTTTTTAGGCTTTCGTTAAGAATTTCAAGACACATGTAAGCCGTTTGTACAGAATCAAAAACGGCTTCCTTGTCTTCTTGCATATCCTTATTGTAAGCAAAAGGTAAAGATTTCATAGTTGTTAGGAGACTCATGAGATTTCCATAGGCACGTCCACATTTCCCGCGTAATAATTCTGCTACATCGGGATTTTTCTTTTGTGGCATAATGGAACTGCCTGTTGCAAAGTTATCGGCAAATTGCACAAAGCCAAATTCATAACTGCTCCAAATAATAAGTTCCTCAGCAAGTCTTGAGATATGCAACATGATCATAGCAATATCATAAAGCAAATCCAGAGCAAAATCTCTTTGTGCGACAGAATCCATAGCGTTAATGCTTGCTGATTCAAAACCCAAACTTCGCGCAAGATTTTCTCGTTCATTTTTGTATGGAGTGCCTGCCATAGCGGCACTGCCTAATGGGCATTCATTGCTTAATGTAAAACTCGCGCGCAGTCTTTGTATATCACGTTTGAATCCTATACACCATGCGACTAAGTGATAACCAAAGCTAATTGGTTGGGCATGTTGTAGATGCGTCATGCCTGGCATGAGTGTTTGTGTATGTTCTTTGGCAATATTAAGAAGCGTTTGTATCAGTGTGCTAAGAATCTTTTGTAACGCTTGATTTGCTTTGCGACAATAGAGCATAAAGTCAAGTGCCACTTGATCATTGCGACTACGTGCTGTGTGTAGCTTTTTGCCAGCTTGTCCAATTTTCTCGCTCAAAGCAGATTCTATGGCGGTATGAATGTCTTCATTGTCTAAAGAGAATGAAAAATTCCCTCGTTTAATTTCTTCAGAAATTTCTTTTAACCCCGCTAGAATATAATCTAATTCACCAATTTCTAGCAGTCCAATGCTATAAAGCATTTTGGCATGTTCTATTGAACCTTGTATGTCTTCTTCCCAAAGATTTTTATCGAATGTGATACTTGCATTGAATCTGTCAAGAAGTTCATTTGCAGACTCGTTGAATCTACCTCCCCAGAGTTTTGCCATAGGTGTTCCTTTCTAATAGTGTTTATTCGCCAAATTATAATATTTTTGTAAAAATGTCATATTGTTGAAATTAAGGCAATAAGGCAAATTTATATAAAACGATGTTTGGTTTGGATATTTCATTTGTAGTTGCCTGTCCAGAGAATACTTGAAAGACATAAGTGTGGTTATTGGCACTTTGAATGGTTACTTCTTTGTTGGGATTATGTTGCGTGATATTCTCTATAAGGTTGCGGTTTGCTGCCTGATAGAGAGAGATTTGCTCTTGAGATTCTAAGAGTATTTCTTGCTGCAAGTGAGCAATACTTATCAGAGTAAAAGAAGCAATAGTTATTGCAAATATGCAATCAAGCAGGAGAAAGCACGGGCTGTTTTTATGTGTTTTGTAACCCAGAGTATCTGCGGGCAGTCGATATTTATAATTCATTTTGTAACGTGTTTGATGTGCTTGCATATTAGAGGGCATACTCTAGTGAAGATTGGAGAGTATAGCCGTGAATATACTCGTTTTTTTGATTTTTGTATCGCACAAGATTCCATACGCTGTTGATTAATGGATTCTTAGAGAGATAACATAATGCCGCATTGTGTTGAGCAATGAGCTGTACTTTTTCGCCTTTAAGAGCGGTATACAAAATAATTCCATTGGTATTTGGCGTTTCATAGATAGCAATGGGTTGGGATAATATTATCCATTTTGGCATGTTGATTTTTTGATTTACGTTGTATTGATGTTGTTTTTTCACTTCAATTGCGTAGGTATTACGTTCTAAATAAGGATGCAAAATTGAATGTGCTGTTGGTTGTTCGATAGGTGATTGTTTGAAGTTTTTGTTTGCATAGGATTGTTTTGTTTTGTTGTTTGGAGTATCAAGCTTAGTGTCAGACACAGCTAACGGAGTTGTTATAAATGCAATATTTATGCTTCTATTGTTGTGTTCTTCTGTATCATTGTCAAGATGAATCAATGCATCATTTTTTGTTATTGTTTGATGCTCTTGCGGAATTGTGATTGTATCTTGTTGGCGACTAATCATTGTGGAATCAAACATAAAGAAAAAGGTACTAAGTCCGCTTAATGTAAGAATGATAGGTAAGACGAATACTTTGCAATATATTTTATAATTCATTCTAATAACTTTATTGAATAATAACTTCTTGCTCGCCAGATTCTATATGCCCGATTGGATACGCATCGCTATGGGTTATAATATAGCTTGCCTCTTCTTTTGTAGTAATAGCCGTCATGCCAATTCCCATATTAAACACCAAAAATGCTTCTTCTTTAGTAATATGGGGGAGGAAAGGTTGAAACACAGCAGAGACTCTGATAGAAGATTCTTGAATAATTGCACGTGTATTGCACGGCAACACACGAATGAGATTTTCTTTTAATCCTCCTCCTGTAATGTGTGCTAAAGCCTTTAGCCTATCTTTAAAAGTAAGAAATTCGCGCACATAAATTCTTGTAGGTTGCAACAGAGAATCAAGCAAAGTGCTATCCCGTTCTGTTGACTGCATAATATCAATGTTTTTGGTTTCTATTATTCCGCGAAGAAGAGAGAAACCATTGCTATGCAATCCATTGCTAGGAAATGCTAAGACAATATCGCCATTACGGATGTGCTGTCTCTTTTCTAAGTCCATTTTTTCAGCTATGCCTACGGCGAATCCTGCTAAATCAAATTCGTTTTGTGCATAAATACTTGGCATTTCAGCAGTTTCGCCGCCAATTAATGCGCATTGGGATTGCTTGCAGGCTGCAACAATACCTTTCATAACGCGCAAAGCAGTGTCTTTGACAAGCTTATGCGTTGCGTAATAATCCAGAAAAAAAAGCGGCGTGGCAAAATCACATAACAAATCATTAACGCACATAGCTACTAAATCAATGCCTATGTTATCAATTTTGTCATGCTCTATTGCTAACTTCAGTTTTGAGCCCACACCATCGGTAGCAGAGCACAAAATAGGGTTTTTGTAGCCTTTTGGAATTTCAAAGCAGCCTGAAAACCCCCCTAATCCGCCAAGTACTAGAGGATTAAAAGTTGTTTGAACAAGGGGTTTTAATTCTTGCACGAAGTGATTACCTTCTGCAATATCGACACCAAAATTTTTATAAGTTAGAGTATTCACGTTTATCCATTCACATGTAGTGCTTTTGTTATAAATAAATCGTATCTTAATAGAATCTTTTTAAAGAAATTTTGTTTTTATTATGAAATTCAAACTTGCGATATTAGTAGATTTTATCGCTTAGAGTATGTAGTCAAATTTTCGTTATAATTAATAGGTTAGTTTGGTAAGGGGGATAAAATGTTTGAGAGCTTAAGCAGCGGATTTCGCAGTATAGTTAATAAAATGCGCTTTAGTGATGATGAAAAATCACTAGAGAGAGCCCTAGATGAGCTTAAAAAGATTCTATTGAAAAGCGACGTGTATCATAAGGCGACAAAAGAAATACTCCAAAAAACAAAAATACAAACAAAAGACAAAGGAATAGGCAGAGAAAATTTTTTGCAGGCTTTGAGCAGCTCGTTATTGGATATTTTGGCAGTCAGCGGGAATTATGGTTTTACTTATGCAACAAAGCCGCCCACTAATATTCTTATGGTTGGTTTGCAAGGCAGTGGAAAAACAACTACAAGTGCTAAATTAGCGAATTATCTTAAATTACGTAATAAAAAAGTTTTGCTTGTGCCGTGCGATTTACAACGGTTGGCAGCAGTAACACAGCTACAAACATTAGGAGCGCAAATTGAAGTAGAAGTCTTTGAGTCTACAAGTAATAATCCTTTGGAAGTTGCCAAAGAAGCAGTGCAATATGCAGCTAATTCGCAGTTTGACGTTGTGATTTATGATACAGCTGGTAGGTTAGCAATTAGTGAACTTCTTATGCAAGAACTATATGATATTAAAGCAATTGTAAAGCCCCACGATGTATTCTATGTCGCAGATTCTTTAAGCGGGCAAGATGGGGTGCGAAGTGCGGCTAGCTTTCATCAAAAAATTGGCTTAAGTGGGGTAATTTTAAGTAAATTCGATAGTGATTCTAAGGGCGGAATCGCTTTGTCTATTGCGTATCAATTAGGGATTCCATTACGTTTTGTGGGGGTAGGTGAAAAGATTGCTGACATTGATTTATTTTTACCAGACAGGATCGTTTCAAGACTCATGGGTGCTGGCGATATTGCAACATTGGCAGAAAAAACTGCTATGGTCATTGATGAGAAAGAAGCAAAAAATATCCATAAAAAAATTAAAAGGGGCAATTTTACTTTTACTGATTTCCTTGCTCAAATTGAGAATGTCAGGAAGTTAGGCTCTGTTAGTTCAATTATGTCCATGATTCCGGGTATGGGAAACATGGCAAAATCATTGAAAAATGTAGACTTAGAAAACTCTGAAGAATTAAAAATCATTCGTGCTATGGTAAATTCCATGACGCCAAAAGAGAGAGAGGACCCGAGTTTGCTTAATGGTTCGAGACGCAAACGTATTGCATTGGGGAGTGGATTGCACGTTAGCGATATAAATCGCACGCTCAAGCAATTTGACCAAGCCAGTAAGATTGCCAAGAAGCTTAGTCAAAAAGGCGGCGTACAAAATTTCTTAGGTATGCTTTCCCAGCAACAGATTCCAAGATAAAGATTTGTAACAATGAAAAATCTTATTTGTAGAACAATGATTCGTCGATTGGGAAATTTCTTGCCATTTGCTATCTTTTTTTGCTTCTGTATGAGTGTATATGCAAGTAAAAACAATGAGATGCAGGCAAGACAAACAAAGATAGCCTGCATTATTGATAACAATAAAGAGGCATGCACAAAATTAATCGCAAGTAGATTGCCAAATGTCCATGAATGTAACGTTGAAAAAGAGTGTGGTGTTGTAGGTGTGATTTATCATCATGCGGGGAGAAATAAAGAAGCACTGCCCTATTTTAATAGAATCTATGCAGTAAGCGAACTAGAGAGCCTTGATCAGTTAGGAATCTTTTACAAGCAAAACAAGGACTACGTAAATGCTAAACGGCAATTTGAATTAGGTTGCGATAAGCTCTATATGCCAAGCTGTTTGAATCTGGGTGTGTTGTATGAAAGTGGGTTGGGTGTTAAACAGGATTACCAAAAAGCTCTTAGATTCTATGAAATGTCTTGCAATAATCATCTCATTAGTGCCGCTTGCTATAATATTGCAGTTTTATATTTTAATGGGCAAGTAAACGCAGTACCTGATGCAACGACTAACACCAACAAAAGGCTAAAAGCCAATCAAATAATGAAAAACAACATTGCACAAGCAAAGATATATTTTGAAAAGGCTTGTTCTATGGGGCATGAAGATAGCTGTGAATGGAAAGACAAAATTACGCAAGATTCCCATTAATATCTCTTTATTCGCAAAATACTATCACTTTGATTGAAATTATATTGTTATGATTCTATGTGATAAGGCTACGCATTGCATTCATTCATACATTGAATTGACTTTAGCAAGGAATGTTATATTTCTATCTTTCTTTGTCTATTCCGAATTGCAAATCATATAATTTGTATAGCGTTCGCGTAAGAATCCAATACACAACAATTATGAGAGATTGAGTTTCTATGAAGTGTATCAGGTTAATTTGGTGTAGATTCTTTGCGATTGTTACCAAGAAGTGTTTTATTTTTGGACTTTTAAATATCCTTCTTGCATAAGCGTTTGCGCAATTTTAGCAAATACTGGAGCAGCAGTTTGTCCAGCGTAGTAGTCTTCACTTGCTTGCGAACCATAAGCAACTACGCCGATTGTATAAGTTGCTAATCCATCGCTTGCATACCCAAAGAATGAGCCGTTATAGATAGTTTCACCCTTGTTTTTCTCCCTAGCTGTACCCGTTTTGCCGCCAATAATTAGTCCTGCTACATCGGCTCTCTTGGCTGTACCTTCTCTTACAACTCGTTGCAAGAGTTTTTGCATGAAATCAGCACTTTCCTTTGTGATGATTCTTTTTGGTCTTTTAAGTGTGGGGTAGAAAATTTTAAAGTTAGGAGCAATAAAGTGTTTTGTTACATGTGGAACAACTAAGAATCCTCCATTATTAAATACAGCATAGCTACGCAAGAGCTGCATAAAACTCATGCGTAAACCATACCCATAACTTGCTGCTCCCTTTTCAACTTCACGTCCTAAAATGCTGGCTTTTGGCAATAATCCTGTCGCTTCATTGGCAATATCAACGCCTGTTGCATGTCCTACACCAAAGGTTTCAAAAAGCTCGCGCATTTGTGTCCCATTAAGGTTTTTTGTAAGTTTTGTCATACCGATGTTACTTGATTTAATGAGTATTTGCTCTGGTGTTGCGCTTTTAAGTGGTGTTGAGTCCCGAATCGTGAAAGTTCGCAATTTATAGATTCCATCGTGTAAATCAATTTTTTCTGAAAAATTAATCTTTTTATTATCAACAAGATAAGAAAATACAAGCGGTTTTATTGTGCTGCCCGGTTCAAACGAACGTTCCGCAGCTGCCACTCGCATTGCCGTAGCAATATTTTTACTCCTTTGTCCGCGATTAGGGTTAAATGTGGCTGATGATGCTAATGCCAAAATTTCACCTGTTTGTGGATTCATAATACCAGCAACAATTTGTTGCGCTTTGTATTGTTTATTTGCCTCTTCGACAATGTGCTGAATTTTGGCTTGCAACACGAGAGGTATAGTAAGTTTAATGTTAAACCCATCTTCTCTAGAATTACTTTGAGAATACTTATTGAGAATAATGTTTCCCCCTCTGTCAGCCAAACCTGTTACTTTACCATCACGTTTGGGGGAGAGAATACCATCGCGATATTTTTCTACTCCAGATTGGGCAACAAACTTCATTTTATCATCAAGTATTTTTCCATCAATATTCTTTTTTGGATAATTAGTGAATCCTAAGAGTGGCTGCATTAGTTCATTGAATGGATATTCGCGCTCAATTTGATTCACTGTTATATCAAGCCCTCGTTCAATTCTTGTGATTGCACCATCGCGGACATCAGGATTATAGGTAAAGATAGGAGTATAACATTCCCTTGCTAAGTCAATGCTTTTGTTTTTGTATTCGGCTAAAGAGATGTTGAGTTCATGGATTGCTTGAGATTTCTCAATTTTTCCTTGCTCAAGGTTTTCTAGCGTTCTTAGGATTCTAGAATCTAAAGAAGTTTCTTTGCCTTTCTCACGTACGATTTGCGCATGTGCTATCATTGTTTGTATTTCCGAATCTTTGATACTGGTTTTATTAATATAGCTGAATGTACATTTTTTATACACGCCTAGGGAGGAAAGTTTTTGATTGAGTATTCTTAGATTTGCGGCAATAAGGGAATTAGCATTATTGGTAAGTGTAACGTTGCCGCCTTTCAATAAGGTAAAACGAACGGAATTTTTATTCAAGTTAGCGTATAGATTCATAAGACTAATTAAAAGTTCACGTTTTTCTTCATAAATCGATGGTGCATAAAGAGCTATTTTGTAGAGTTTATGGCTTGAAGTAACCACATAATCATCAAGGCTTGAAATTTGTCCACGCAAGGCAATATCCACATCTGTTTTGATAGACCACGGATAATCTCTTGATTTTTTGTTGTACGGTTCCATAATTGGCGGTTGAGAGATGATTTTTGCATAGACAGCGAAGAGAAATACAGTAAAGGACAGGATAAAAATACCTAGAACAATAAGAAGCCTACCTGCCTTAAAAGACTCTGCTCGTTCATTAATTGGCTCTTGCATGAGTGCGTTAGATTGAGTAAAAGTAGCCTGTTGTTGAATATGTGGGGGAGTATGCAAGTCTTTTTTGTCGTTTTTGGGAGATTGAAATTGATAGTTCTCCGCTATATTATCCAACATAATAGAATCAATCTTGTCATATCGCATTGCATCATTGCTGTGCTTATCGCTCATTCCATTGTTTCTGAATTCTTTTGTGACGTGCGAAGAGTCTTCTTTATTGGCAGATAAAACGTTGCGTATGTGGTTAGATGATGGGTTTTTATTGTTTGCTCGTGTGGAGTTACTTGGATTGTTTATTGTTTTGTCATTGTCTTTAGCCATCGCAAATCGTGGTTGCGATACAGAATCTGCTTGTATGGAATTTGCCATGAAAGCCAAATTCTCTTGGACTTTCAGTTCTAAATCATTGTATGTTCTATGTGATTGCTTTGTGTTATGTGGGGGTTGAGTAAAAGTATTAAGATTCTGTGAGGATTCTGTTGAAGAATCTTTAATAGAATCTACTTCTTTAGATAAAGCACCAACAGAGTCTTTATTGCGAATATTGCGTCCTTGCATAAATTGGGGGGATTAAGAAATATATTCTATACTTGCGTTCTTAAGATTTCTTTATATGCACTAATTGCCTTATTTCGCACTTCCAGCATAAGTTTCATGCTAGTTTCGGCTTTGCCTATTGTAATTGCCGCTTGATGTAAGTCTTTTACTTGTCCACTTGCCATATCTGCCAATGCTTTATCAGATTCCTCTTGAGATGCGTTTAATTCATCTAGGGATTTCTTAAGCAGCGAAGAAAAATCTCCTTGTTTTCCCTTAATTTCATTATTAACATCCGTTAGAGAAATATTACTAAGTCCAGCAGTTTGAATCGGTGTAACTTGTGCCATGTATTTCTCCTTATATTAATGTTTAATTTGATTATATCGTATATTTTATATTTTAAGCCTACAATTTTATATAGTTGTTAAGCTTGAAACATTGTGATTGCATTGTTCGCCATGTTTTTTGCACTTTGAAATGCCGCAACGTTTGCTTGATAAGCTCTTGTTGCTTCTACTAAATCGGCCATTTCTACAACAGGATTAACATTTGGATAAGCAACATAACCCTGCGCATTTGCATCTGGATGTGTAGGATCATATTTCATAAGCGGTTTATTATCGTCCCGTACAATTTTATCAATATACACACCATTAATGGGTGGAACAGGCTTCCTGCCGTATTCTCCCTCTTGTAGCGGATCTTTATATTCAAGTAAATTGTTATCTTTTGCTAATTTTTTATTAAGTTCCTTATTAAAGTCAAATGCACGAAATACTACTTCTTGTCTCCTGTATGGACCACCTTCATCTGTACGTGTTGTATGGGCATTTGCGATATTTGCAGAAATAACATTAACACGTACTCTTTGAGCTGATAAACCATATCCACTAATATCAAATGTGCTTAAAAACATTGTCTATCCTTTATAAAAAGCCATAACAATAAATGACTATAAATTTTTTCCAGAATCTAGAGCATAGGCGAAAATCCCCTTATGCTTTTTCAAGGCTGTGGTAAGTGCTTGGTACATCATGGAGTTTTTGCCTAATTCAGTGGTTTCAACGTCCAAGTCTACACTATTGCCATCGTTTCTAGCTAAATGCCCATCCCTAAAGAATAAGGCTCCTGTTAATCTATTGGGATGTAAGCCACTAACATGTTGCGGCATAGTTCTAGTGAGTTCTAAATCTTCCATAGGGGATTTATTGTGAAAAATTTGTGCAGCTCTTTCAGCTAACATATCTTCAAAATGCACATCTTTGGGTCTATAATAAGGTGTGCTAACGTTTGCCAAATTGCTAGAGATTAAATCTTGACGTAAAGAACGATAATCTAGCGCGCTATAAACAAGGCTATAAGCCTTAGAAGTCTCGAATGAAGTGCCAAAAGCCTGTGAGAGCTTATTCATAATATTCCCTTTAATTGCGTGTCCAACATGATGTTGTTAATGTAAAAGCAAAACTAATTCCACAACGTTAAAGCTTGGCATATTCTACACTGGCTTTGTAAATAAAATATATGTTGCAAAGATTTATTCTCCGCATAGGTTTAGCCACACGAGAATATCTTCTAGTACCTCTTGTTTGTTTGTTTCATTAAGTATTTCATGTCTACTATCTTTGTAGAGTTTTAACGTAATATTATTATATCCCTGCATAGCGAGTATATTCTTTGCTTCTTCGACCCCTTTACCGAAGTTGCCGCAAGCGTCCATATCACCGCTAATGAAAAGAATAGGCATTCTTTGAGAAGTACTATTTGCATGCTGTTTAATTGTGTAAATATCCCTTAAGGCTAGAAATAAATGTAAAAAACTTTGTAATGAAAAGATAAATCTGCATTTAGGATCGTTAATGTAAGTTTGCACGACAGAAGGATCTGAACAAAGCCATTCAAAACCAGTATATTGATAATTTCCCTTAGGAAGTTTTTTGAGCAGGCTCGCATTGAAGCCACCAAAAGAGAGTTGATTGAGCAATTGCATTCCTCGATTCTTTAAGCCAAATAATTGTAATGTTTTGGCAAGCAGAATTGCAATATTGATAAGTGGGTTTGGCGCAGGCGTACCACTTAGAATCAAAGTGTCAATGGTTTGTGAATACTTAAAAAGATAAAGTCGTGCAATAATTGAACCCATAGAGTGCCCCAAGAGAATAACCTTCATACCGCGAAAGCAAGAACGTAGTTCTTGATTGAGCTTATATAAGTCTTGCACCGATTGATTGATTCCATCTTTTTCCATTTCTCCCCAAGAAATATGGTTGTCATTGTGGATTAGATAGCTTTTGCTTATACTTTCTCCATGTCCTCTATGGTCGCTTATCCCAACAATATAGCCTCTTTTTGCTAGAGATGTGCCAATCCATTCATATCTATTCTTATGTTCTACCATGCCATGTGCAATCTGAATAATACCTATTGCTTGCTGTAACGGCTCATATAAATCCCAGAATACAGAACCAAAATCAGAATCTAATGCAATGTTCCGAGTAATTTTTATTGCGCTATTCATTTATTTCCTTAAACTCTATTTTTCATTATTTATATGGATTATACAAGATATGTTGTTGTATGTCATTAAGTCGTAATAAATCATAGTAGAATACTTTTTAAAACATTGTTCAATATTTTAGGAGAATTTATTTTATGAAGAAACAAACTACTAAAGGCGTATTTTTGTTATTGGGAACGGGCTATTCTTTATTCTGTCTTATTATTATGGTTATTATCTGGTATTCTCTTTATCAAGTCAATATGATAGATCAAAAGCTCAGCGAAATCAATTTTGTAAATTCTGCTAAACGAGAACTCTCCTTTAACATGGAGGATAGCGTTAACGGCAGATCAGTTGCAATTAGAGATATAGCACTATATAGGCAAGGCGATATACAAAGTATCGAATCACTTGTTGCAACTATTGCAAAATTAGATTCTGATTACGCGAATGCAAGAATGAAAATAGCGCAGAATTTTGGTGCTACAAATATGCTAGATGCCAAAGAAACATCTATTTTACATCGTGTTGATTCTATAGAGAACAATATAAAACCCTTAATAGAAAAGATCGTGCAACAAAAGGCAGATATTTCTGATTTGAGTCTTATTAGACCCTTGTTTGCTCAATGGGTAACAATCCTTAATGAATTTATGGATTATGAAGAAGAGAAAAATTTAAGTATTACTCCATTGATAGCACATCAAATTGATATTTTTCAAATTGTGTTGATTGTGAGTGTTTTCTTTTCAGTTGTATTAAGCATAGTTTTAGGTATTTTTATCTTTCGGATTTTTAAGGTAGTTAATGAAACAAGCAATAGTATGCTAGAAATATCTAATGGTAATCTTATCTATGATATTCCAAAGCAAGTATGTACAAGTATGTTGGGCGATATTGTAAAAATGCAAAACGATCTTAGAAGCACAGTGGCAAATATGCTTGGTGCTGTTGATAATGTAACGCAGGAAATAAGGCTAGTATCTGGGTTTGCTGAGGCGACTAAGCAAGCGTATCATAAACAGACTAGTAGTGCACAGGATTCTCAAGCAAGAGTTATGATCATTAATGAACAAATAACTACCATAATTGATGAGGTTAAGGAAACAGAAAGAAATTCGCAAAAAACACTTGATATTATCAAAGACGGACAGGTTGTCATTGAAAATACGGCAGAAGTGATAAATGTCGTGAATGATTTGGCCAATGAATCTAACAATAGGGTTTCACAACTACAAGAGCATTCCAAGCAAACTGGAAATGCTGTGCAACTTATAGGCGATATTGCAGACCAGACTAATCTCTTAGCGTTGAATGCAGCAATAGAAGCGGCACGTGCCGGAGAGCATGGCAGAGGCTTTGCCGTGGTTTCTGATGAAGTACGAAAACTTGCCGAAAAGACTTCTCAAGCAACACAGCAAATTACCATATTAGTACAACAAGTGCAACAACAAAGTAATGATATGGTGCAAATTATTGAACAGATAGTCCCAAATGCCAATAAGGGCATAGAGCTTATGAAGCAATCTTCACAATTATTAGAGGATATACGGGTGCAAGCAAATAACTCTCTTCAAAACGTAAAAGAAGTAAATTCACATTCTCAAGCGCAACAAAATGAGGCAAAAGATATTTCTTTGTTGATTACACAAATGGTTGCAAGCTCAAACGGTAGTCTTGAGTTATCAAAAAAGATGAATAGTGCTATATTAAATCTCGAGAAAATAATCAGTGAATTAAAAAGCAGCGCAGAATCCTTTAAGCTCCAATAATGCAATTTGCATTAAATTTCATATAAATATTTATTAATTGTCTTTCACGATAAAAGCATTTTGTAACTTTAGACGTTTTGGGTTAGAATCAGCAAAGATTGTTTATTTGTTCTTAAGAAGGAGTATTATGCAATATGCAAATATCTTAACAGGTGGTATAGGGTGCGGGAAAAGCACTGTATCGAAGCTCTTAGCACTCGAAGGATTCCGCATTATTGATGCTGATATAATTGCGCATGAAGCACTTAATGAAAAAAAAGAAGTTGTGATAGAAGCTTTTGGAAGTGAAATTGTAGAATCTTCGCAGTCTGATACGATAAGTATTAATCGCAAGATGTTAGGGCAGATTGTTTTTAGTGATTCCAATAAGAAAGTTTTATTAGAATCCATTTTGCATCCCATTATTCATGCAAAAATTGTGAATCTTTGCCAACCATTAGAATCCTATAAATCTCCTTATTTTGTTGAAATTCCCTTATACTTTGAAAGTACATCTGTTTATGAAGCTCGCTATGTGATTTGTGTTTATGCAACAAGGCAAACACAGATACAAAGGGTACAAAGACGCAATAATCTTACTTTAGAAGAAGCCCAAAGTCGTGTGGATTCTCAAATTGATATTGAAATAAAACGAAAAAAAAGCGATTTTGTCATCGAAAATCTAACAGATTTAAAGACATTACAGAAAAACACAGAATCTTTCTTGCAAGCATTCCTGCCGTTATTTTAGTTAACGTTTGGTGTTTAGAAGAAATAGACGCATAAAAAAGGTTATCAATAAAGTCATGCAAAGCAGTTGCAGTACAAGCTCTGTTTGATTGAGAAACGATTCGGATTCTGGTGTGGCAGCGATACGTGGCTCATTATTAAAAATCTTTGTAACGCCTGGTAAATAAAAGAAACACAATAACAACATTAAGATCACATTCAGCACGTTGAGAATCCATACAAAAAAACTACTCTTTTGGAATCTAAAACTCAAAGTTTCATAAACAAAAATTATTATTGCACTGATGAGCAGTATATAAAAGAGGTTATTCCAAATGACACTCATAATGAGTCCTTGGTCATATCGCGTAATAAGTGTTTCCGTGTACGCGTTGGTCCGAAAAATAGAATCTAAATTGAAGATATTTGATTCTATAAAAATACACATTAGCAAAGCCCCAACAGTTAACGTTGTAGATAGAAGATATACTCCCGCAACAATCCTAGAAATTTCAATTTTCATTATATCACCATAATAATACCATTGTGCTTGACAAGATTATCAAAGTAGCTCGTTCGTTCTTCATCGGATTCTACTTGTATAGAGCAATTGATTGCGATGTATTTGTGATGGCTAGAGAAATGTTCGATGGGGGAGATGGTTGCTTTCTCTCCAAACACTTGCGTAATGGCTTCTAAAACTACTTCTTTTTTGAGCCCTATAATTCGATAATTCCAAGTGCATGGATAGTCAATATGAACTTTTATATTGGACGAAATGTCAATGTGTTGTGGATGTTGCATTGATTTTCCTTTTAGGTATGGAATGCAAGAATTGTAACATGTTTTAGGATGCTCGGAGTAATTGATAAATGGTATCCGCATTATTTCTGAAGCATTGCCGTGTCTATTATTTCTTTAAAAATGGAGAAAAAGATTCTATAATTAAATTTAAGATTTCATTAGTTAAGGAATATTCATGCAGTTTGAAGCGCAAATAGAAATCGCTACTCGAGATGGCATTCTCAATCCTGAATCTAAGGCTGTATTGCAAGCATTGCAGTCGCATAATTTTGCAATCTCAAGGTTAGAAATGAACAAAAGGTTTTATCTTTCTTTGGAATCAGATTCTAAAGAAAACGCCATGAAAACAGTGCAACGGGCATGTGAAGAACTCTTAGCCAATCCTATTATTGAGGATTACACTATACACATAGAATCTGCTGCAAATAACATATCTTCTCAGGATCGTCTGAATAACTGTTCAAAATAAAGGATTATCTATGGTGGCAATACTTGTTTTTCCGGGCACAAACTGCCATGAAGATGTAGCTTATATTTATCGGCATCTTAATTATGAAATTTGTTTTGTTTGGCATACACAAAAAGCCTTACCAAGAGAGACTAAGTTAGCTGTCATTGCGGGCGGATTTAGTTATGGAGATTATCTTCGCTGTGGGGCAATTGCTGCTATGTCGTCTAGTATCAAAGCACTTAGACAATATAGCGATAATGGGGGTCGCGTGCTTGGTATTTGTAACGGGTTTCAGATTCTTTGCGAAGCAAATATGTTGCCCGGGATACTTATGCGTAACACAAGTCTTAAATTTATTGCGCAAAATGCCCTATTGGAAGTTGTCAATACGGACAATGCTATGCTTAAGAATCATCAAAAAAAACAACATCTTAGAATCCCAATAGCTCATGCAGAAGGTAATTATCAAGTAGATTCTCGAACCTTAGAATCTCTTTATGCCAATGAACAAATCCTTCTTGCTTATGCGCAAAATATCAACGGTAGTGTAGATAGAATAGCCGGAATATGCAATAAAGACAAGAATATTTATGCGCTTATGCCACATCCTGAACGTGCTATTAATTTTAAATCCATTAATGTAGACACAGAGGATAATTCAAGCGAAAATATTGCGGGCATAGAGTTACTGAAAACAATATATAATTAATTCTTGAAGTTATAAGCAATACACAATATTTTATTGGGCATATCTTTTGCTTATTATTGAAGTATTTAGGGTATAAAGGATATAACGATGAAAAAAAGGATATTTTTTCTTTGTATGTTATCTTTGGTGTGTTCGCTCAATCTTTACAGTGCAGATGAAGAAGAACAGCCGAATCAAAAAACGCAAAACAATGCACAATCACAAAACTCCAACAACACAAATAATGCCAATAGTGGCACTAGTGGAAAAAACAATAATGGTGATATAGCCCGGGGACCTGTAACCAATGTCCCACGAAATGGAGGCTATGACTTAAGAGATCCAAGATATTATGATGGTAGATATTATAATGACGGGGGATATTATCAACCTAGTTATCCTAATTATTATGGACCCCAACGTTACGATCCTTACGATCCAAGAAATTACGGACAATATTATTACGATCCGTATGATCCTCGCAATTATGAGCGATATTATTATCCGCCAGTCTATCCATCTTATCCGCAATATGCACCGTCTTATAATGCGCCAGCGACGCCAGATTCCCCCAGTCAGAATCCACCGCCTAATAATACAAATACGAATGAACATAAGTGGTTTGATGATGACAGGGGCGCGCAGATACAGCTAGCACCTCTTCCCCCAGCTGATATTGCTATAAGCTATGCGCCTCGAATCCCACCCATGCCATATAGTCCAAATAATGTCAATATTATTCAGCCTAGCTATAATTTTCCTAGACCCGATGATAATCCCTTAGAGAATGCTCTAGCTGACCCTAAAAGCGCGAGCGCAACTTTAAATGCAGGTGTAGATGCTGCGAGAAAAGGCGACTATAAAAAGGCTTTAAGCATGTTCAATACCGCGTGCGATCAGGGTAACCCGGCAGGTTGTTTTGGTGTAGGTGTTATGTTTATGTATGGTGCGGGCGTCCAAAGCGATACGCAGAAAGCCATTAAATATTATCAAAAAGGTTGCGCGGGAGGCGATCCGACTGCATGTGCTAATCTTGGCATGATATATGATGAAGCTCCAAATATGGGGAACAATAAGCAGAAAGCGGCTGAAATGTATATGACTGGTTGCGCGGGAGGCGATATTGAGGCGTGTAATAATATCGGTTGGGCGTATGCAAATGGCTCGGGTGTTCCAAAGGATATTAATAAAGCCTTGCAGTATTACCGTTTTGCCTGTGATGCGGGGAGTCAACTTGGCTGTTATAATTTAGGTTTGTTAAATAACGCTACGAATGTGTATGGACTTAACGCTGCTGCAATGAATCCAGTGGATTTGAATTTTGTTGCTTGCAATGCGGGAGATATTGTGGGATGCGCTAATTTGGGTTGGATTTACTCACAAGGAATCGAAGGAGCACCAAGAAACTATGGACTTGCGGCACAATACTTTAATACAGCTTGTTTGGGCGGTGTAGCGAGTAGTTGTAATAATTTAGGCGTATTGTATGAGCAAGGGAGAGGAATTACGCAAAATGCTGGACAGGCTTTAGAAATGTATAGCCTTGCCTGCGAGTCCGGATTGAGCAATGGCTGCGATAATTACAAAAACCTTAGAGCAAGAGTAGGTCGATAAGGGCATTGGCGGCTGCGGGAGTATGTTTCGTTGTAATTGTGGAATTCTTGCATTGTATTGAGATTCAATAATGGGAGCAGGTATGTTTTCTAAGCGCAATAACCACAAAGGCAAATTTATTCGCAGTTTCTTTTGTAACTACACTTTCTTGTTTTGCAAGAAACAATCTACAAAATCAATGGCACAGTCAAATTTTCCGTGCGACACTAAAATGTTCTTTAATCCTCATGTTAAACCCGCCTTTAGTATGATGGAGCTGCTGTTTGTTATTGTTATCTTAGGAATCTTAGCGAGCCTTGCATTACCTCGTTTGCGGTTTTCTCGCACAAATGCGCTAAGCGTAGCTATTCAAAGTGATATACAGACTATTATCACTAACATACAAGAATATGCAATTATTAATGAAATTCTCCCCCAAAACGCTAACCCTCAATGGATCGTCTCTTCCTTGCATTTATCTCCGCAGCGATGGGCAGTTAGTGGCGACACGATAAAGATTGCCAAAAATGGAAAAGTAGATTCACAAAATGATTGTGTAAGCATTCGTTTTGATGGTATTGATTACTTGCAAATACTTTTTAACCACAATATAAAGTCTAGTTTATGCGAACATCTATTAAAAAATTATAACGGAGATATACTAATCCCTTTAAATATCGCCTTATAATTATATTTATATCAATATCAATTTATTTGAATATCGATATTCAAGAATATTCAAACAGAGATTCTAAGAATAGCCAAGATTAGAATTTCCTTCCTCTGCATCCATCATTTGCCTATTTATCGAATCTAATCTTGCATCAATGAGAGCTAATTGGAATTGCAGAAAGCCCAATATCAGTTCAAGTTTGGATTCTGCTTTGCTTTGTGAATCTTGCGCCTCTTCAGTCCATAACTCATCCTGACGTAATCCCTCAAAAAGTACAAATAATCTTTCTTTAAAACTTTGTAAAAATTCTATTTCACCTGTATTTACCCCGAAAGTAATATCCTTAAAGCCTTTTTCATCAACACCATTTTCAATTTCATTCAGTGTTTGCAATACCACATCTTTTAATTCCATTGACTAAACCATCCTATAAGATTATTAGGATTTTCCTTAAAAACACTAATTTTTTGTTCTAACAAAGGAATATTCATGTTTTTCTTGATAAGTCCGGGGTCTGTTCTGTATCTTATTGCTAATTGATTTGCTTTGAGTCCTATTCTTGCCTCTGTTACAATATTTGCATTTAAGTTCTTAGAATCTTTTTCTAGCACTTGTTCAAAAAACGTGATAGCCTGCTCATGTTTACCCATTATTTCATAGATATATCCTAAACTTAATAATTTTCTGCTCAAATCACTTACTCCAAAAATACTTTTGCAATGGCATTTCCCATTTCTTCGCAGCCTAATACTTGTGTAGATCCAAAGCTCGCTAAATCTTTACTTCTTACACCACTATGCAATACTTTTTCTATGGATTGCCTGATGGCTTGCGCTATTTCCTTTTGTTGAAAGCTATTTTCAAACATCATTGCAACACTTAAAATACTTGCCATAGGATTGGCAAGATTCTGTCCAGCAATATCAGGTGCACTCCCGTGAATTGGCTCATAAAGCGCGTAAGAATCCCCTATGCTTGCGCTTGGCAATAGACCGATAGAGCCTGTTAGCTGGCTTGCCTCATCGCTAAGAATGTCGCCGAAGAGATTGTTGGTTACAATTACATCAAAATCAAGTGGGTTACGGATGAGCTGCATGCTAGCATTGTCGACATATTGATAACTAACGGCTATATCATTATATTGTTTTACTATTTCTGCGACTACTTGTCTCCATAATTGACTTACCTCTAGCACATTCGCTTTATCAACAACACAAAGCTTTTTGCGTCGTTGTTGTGCAAGTTTGAAAGCGTAATGTACAATGCGAGCAATTTCGCTTTCACTGTAAATCATTGTATTAAACCCCACGCGCTCACCGTTGCGCACTTCAATGCCACGTGGTTTTCCAAAGTAGATTCCACTAATGAGTTCACGTACCACTACTAAGTCAACGTTTTTAATAACTTCTGGTTTAATGGTGCTCGCTTCAAGTAGAGATTCGAAGACAAACACTGGACGGATATTCGCATACACTTGTAAATTTTTACGTAAAGCTAGCAGCCCTTTTTCTGGAGTGTCATAGAGTAAATGTGCAGAATCTTTATTATTCGCGGTATTGGTTGGTTGTTTATCCCATTTGGGTCCACCTATTGCGCCAAAGAGGACTGCATCTGCTGCTTTGCAACCCTTTAAGGTAGACTCTGGAAGTGCGGTGTTATAAGCATCGAGTGCTGCGCCGCCGACTAAATATTCTTGCGTTTGAATGTCAATACCGAATCGTTTTTGTATCGCATTTAACATTTTTAAGGATTGGTTGCTTACTTCAACGCCTATACCGTCGCCCTTAAGAATAGCTATATTATATGTTGTCACAACTACTCCTAATTATCTTGTATTTTGCTTTTTGCGTATTGCATGAGTCCACCTTTATCTAAGAGTTCTTGCATAAACATTGGAATAGTATGGAAAGTGTATTCTGTATGTTGTGTCTGATTCATAACTTTTTGTGAATGTAAATCTATGTCTAGTTCATCACCTTCGTAAATAGAATCTATATCGTTTTTGTCAATTTCTAAAATCAATAAACCCGTATTAAAAGCATTACGATAAAAAATACGTGCAAAGTATGGGGCTAAAACGGCTCTAATACCAGCTTCACGTAATGCTAGAGGGGCATGCTCTCTACTGCTACCACAACCAAAGTTTTCTCCTGCTACAATAAAATCACCTTGTTGTATTTGTTCCGCTATACCTTTACGACCATCTTCAAAGATTTTTTTTGCTAGTTGTTTGCCATCACTTGTATTAAGATAACGTGCAGCGATAATAATATCAGTGTCAATGTTGTCGCCAAATTTCCATGCTTTACCCATAAATATGCCTTTGTAATTTGTGAAATTTCATACAATTATAACTTAAACAAGTTATTTGTAGCAAGGTAATATTCTGATAGATACAATATATCTAACCTAGTCGAGAGAATTGTTCTATGGCTTTTGCTAGTTCTTCTAAACTTTTTTCAATGTCGCCGTTTTCTACACCGTTGCGCATACAATGTGTGATATGACTCTCTAGGATAATTTGTCCAACTTTATGTAAAGCAGATTTTGCAGCATTAATTTGTATAAGAATGTTAGGGCAAGATTGATTATTGTCTATCATTGTGTTGATGGCGTGTAATTGTCCAATGATTTTCTGCAAACGTCTATGAATATTTTTTGCTCTCTCTCTTTCCATAGTGTGCCCTAATTGATTTTGACTTAAGGAGTCTATTTATGCTATTATATCTAAAAATCAAGTTAGGGAAAAGAGGGGAGGCGAAGAAACAAATATGAAAAAATTGCTATTTTTGTTATTAGTTTGTGTAGTTTTCACTCCTCTCTATTCTGCTTCAAATATTGCTAGCTTGCTTAATCGATGTAATGAGTTTCACAATAAAACATCATGTTCTGTGCTGGGTGATGCATATTATACGGCAGATGGTGTCGCTAAAGATTATGACAAAGCTAAGACATTTTGGCAAAAAGCCTGTGATTTGCAGGAAGCAAATGCTTGCTATAATTTAGGGATTCTCTACCAAGAAGGACAAGGAGTAGAAGTAGATTTAGATAAGGCGCGTGAGTTTTACACGTTGTCGTGCAATATGGAGCATCCAGCTGCCTGCCTTAATCTTGGATTTTTTTATCAATATGGTAAGGGTGTCGAGGTTGATGAGGCAAAAGCACGTGAATTTTATGTTATTGCGTGTAAGGGCAATAAGGCGAATGCTTGCTATGGATTGGGCAATTTGTATTTCTATGGCAAAGGGGGGGACACAGAATATGAAAAGGCAGCAGAGTCTTATGCAAAAGCATGCGAGCTAGATCATGACGATGCTTGTGATAATTTAGGCGTTATGTACTCCAAAGGAGAGGGAATACCACAAGATTACGATAAGGCACAGAAATTTTTTACTAACGTTTGTGCAAAACGTAAAGTCGGTGCTTGCTATAACTTGGGAATTCTGTATGATTATGGTTGGGGTGTAGAGCAGAGCTATCCCCGAGCTATCGAACTTTACACTTTTGCATGTGATAGGCATCATGCTAAGGCTTGCTATAACTTAGGGATTCTTTATAATAAGGGCTATGGTGTGAATGTTGATTATCCTAAAGCAATAGGATTCTATACTATATCATGTAACAGAAAGCATCCCCCAGCCTGTTATAACTTGGGTGCTTTGTATTTTACAGGTGAGGGTGTGTTACAAAATAAAGATGTTGCTAAAAGATACTTTGCAATGTCCTGTGAGTTAGGAGATACTGAGAGCTGTGAACGCGATGAAGAATAGTTTATTGATTAATCAAAGATATTGAATCTGTATTTTAAAAAATATTGAATTGTTTTGTTTTTATTCCGATTGTTTGAAGTATAATCTGTGTACTTGTCAATATAAAGGAAACATAATGCAGCCTACTAGATATTTTTTACCATTTTTTTCTCCATATAACAGGTTTGTTACAATTCTATTATCTAGCGCATTGCTCATAATGCCACTTAAGGCTGAAGATAAAGGCTGGTTTTTAGGGCTTAATTTGGGCGGTTCTCTCGCTACAAGTGCTAGCTTTCAGAGGAATAATGCCAATAATTCAGGCAGCATTATGCTTAGCACAGGTGTATCTTTTGGCGGAAAGTTAGGCTATCAAGCATTTTTTACCAAGAATAGCGGAATGCGATTCTATCTTTCGGGAATTACAACATTTGGCGTATATCCTGATGCTGTTAATCCGACAAATTCAGACATGCCACTTGTTATAGATTTTTATATATTAGGGGATATTAATGCTGATTATTTGTTCAATTGGGTAAATGGCTCTAACTATAGTTCAGGATTTTTTATCGGATTCTTTGGTGGTGCGTTAACTGCAATTCCTCTTGAGAATCCTAACCCTATGGCTTCACATTCTATCGGTATCACGGCTGGAATCAATCTGGGTATTCGCTCTACAATGAATCTTAGGCATCAAATTGAGTTTGGTGTTAAGGGAGGCATGGCAATGTTCTTTGGCGATGTTACTGATGCAAATGGCGTTAATAGTGTATTCACTAATATCGGTGGATTATTGTATGCAGGTGCAGGATATCTTTATAAATTCTAACTCTCTATCATTTTGGGTATAAAGTTTCTGATAATTCTTCAGCAGAGATTGGTGTGAATATAAAGACAAATTTTTAAACTAAATTTGTATTGCATTGTGTAAACGAGATTAGATTAATTTCCTATTTCATTTCTACATCAATCTCTATTATACTTGGAGCTATAAGACGTGGGTGTCTTTAGAATTTTACGTGCTTAGAATCAATTATTTACTTTAATATGCAGCTCGCTTAATTGCTCTTTGCTCACGGAGTTTGGGGCGTTCATAAGCGGACAATTGGCTTTTTGTGTTTTTGGGAAAGCAATAACGTCTCTTATGCTATTTGCACCACTTAATAACATAATAAGCCTATCAAATCCAATTGCGAATCCTCCATGCGGTGGCGCGCCATATTGCAACGCATTCAACAAGAATCCAAATTTATCTCTTGCCTCTTCTTGTGTGATATTAAGCAAGTCAAAGATTTTACTTTGTATTTCGTTTTTATGGATTCTCATGCTGCCTCCCCCGAGCTCTACACCATTAAGCACAATATCATAAGCAAGGGATTCTATTTCTTCTATGTTTTCTTTTTCTAAATTTTTTGGCATAGTGAAAGGATGATGCAAGGCTTTAATGCCATCGCTTGTTTTCTCAAACATAGGGAAATCCACGACCCAGACGAAGCTAAGTTTCTCTTTGTCAATAAGATTCATAGCTTGCGCCACTTCTAGTCGTAGTCTCCCCATATAATCCCATACAGTTTTTTTCTCCCCTGCGCCAAAGAAAATAATATCCCCTTTTGTAGCCCGTACCCTTGTAAGCAACGTTCGCAATTGCTTAGAATCTATGAACTTCACTAGAGGACCCTTGAGACATGATTCTATCTCTTGTGCACTATAGTCTTTGCATTCTTCTTTGACTTGAATATAAGCTAAACCTTTCGCACCAAATCCTCGTACGAATTGCTCCAAATCAGAAAGCATTTTTCGACTAAAAAACGAATCCCCCCTTTCGACACGAAGAGCTTTGAAACGATTGTGTTGAGAATCTAGAGCGATTTTTCGAAAAATTTCATTGCTTGATTCTGTAAATAAATCCCCAACTTCAACCAACGGCAAATCAAAGCGAGTATCAGGCTTGTCGCTCCCATATTTCTCCATAGCCTCATGGTAGCTTATATGTGGAATTTCGTAGTCTATTTGCTTGCCCAATGCAGCAAAGATGGTCAGAATTAGGGATTGAGCTACTTGCATCACTTCGTGTTGTGTGCAGAAACTCATTTCTACATCAATTTGTGTAAATTCTGGTTGTCTATCTGCACGTAAATCTTCGTCGCGAAAACATTTTGCAATTTGATAATACTTCTCAAATCCCCCCATCATAAGTAATTGTTTAAACAGCTGTGGGCTTTGCGGTAGGGCATAAAATTCTCCCTGATGAATGCGACTAGGGACTAGATAATCTCTTGCACCTTCTGGGGTTGCTTTTGTGAGAATGGGCGTTTCAACTTCTATAAAGCCTTGGGATTCTAAAAAATTCCTTGTAACACTTGCAACTTTAGAGCGAATTTGAAAAATTTGTAAATTCTTGGGGTTACGTAAATCGAGGTAACGATATTGCAATCGTAATTCTTCATTCACGGTTTCGTCTCCAATAATAATGGGCGTTGTTAAAGCCTTATTTTCAATTTCTAGCAATTCCAATACTACTTCGATTTGCCCCGTCTTGAGCTTAGGATTGCTCAATCCTTCCCCTCTGGCACGCACTTTACCTTTTGCTGACAAAACAAATTCGTCTCGGACGTTTGAAGCGGCGTGATACGCTTGTGAGTTGGGGTCTGCTACAAGCTGGATAATGCCACTTTTATCGCGCAAATCAATAAATATCACGCCGCCGTGGTCGCGATAGCTGTTGCACCATCCACATAGTCGCACTTCTTTGTCGATGTCTTCAATGCTTAAATCTGTATTGTAATGTGTTCGCATTCTATTCCTTCTTAATTTAGAATCTTAGCTCCAATAGCGATGAAGCAAGCAATTGTGGAATTTTAGCATGTTTCGTTGAGTCTGATAGAGTCTGTATGGAACTAGGATTCTTAGCAAAACGCCTCTTTTTTGCCGTCCTGTATTTCTTGAAAGATTTGCTGAATGTAAGTAGCATAATCTCTAATGCCTTCCTCTAAGCTAAAAGCGGGCTGGTACTGCGGTACAAAGTTTTGTGAATCTGCTAAAGTATGATTTTGAAAAAATACATAGGGATTTTTGATATATTCTATTTCAAAAGAGATATTGAGCTCTTGCTGCAAAATAGCAACCATATCGTTGAAACTGCGCGAAGTACCGAAACCAACATTATAAATAGCACCGTTCTCTAGCCATTGTTCTGCAAGCTTTTGGCTCAGCATTTGGAAGTTATTGCCAAAGACTTGCTGCAATATATTATGTGTCGGAGTTGATACTTTGGGGATAGAATCATGAAATATTTTATGCGCCTTTTGCCAATCTAAAGCATGTTTTGTTTGTGAACGCAAGCTAAAGACAAGGTAAATTGCCTCTAGTGCGCGAATATTTGCTTGTATTACATCATTAATATAAACGAAATCTCTTTGTTGTTCCCCAAATTCAAAGAGTTTTACTTTCTTCTTCTCTAATGCTTGCAAGCCTAGTTGCAGAATCATTGAACTAGTTCGTCCTTTGTAAAATTCGTTTCTGCCATAGACATTAAAGTATCTTAGTCCAATAAGTCCCAATCCCTTTGAGTGAAATTCTGCCTGTCTTCTTGCGTTTTCTCTATCCATGCAAAGCTTTGAGAAACCATAAATATTTTCTGGAATCTCATTATTACCTACGCTATTTGGTGCTTGTGTGTTGCCATAAGTTGCTGCGGAGCTAGCATATATCAAATGCGCTTCATTACGTAAAGCAATATGAATAATATCCCTGAAAGCGTGCAGATTCACTGCTAATACACGATTCATATCCATACAAGTTGTATCCGAGATAGCTGCTTGATGAAAGATATAGTCGATTTTGCCATGATGTTTGATTGTTTTCATTGCATGAGTATTAGTGATGTCAATGCACAGAATCTCTACGTTGCGAGAAAGTGTAAGATTCTTAAAATGCCCCAATGTTGTAGGATTGCCGTGTGAAAATATCATGCCATCGCGGAAATAATCAAGTGCTAAGATTCTTGCTTTAGGATAATGTGTAGAAAAATAAGCAACTAAATTGCTACCAATAAATCCAGCTGCACCTGTGATAAGAATGGTTTTAGAATCTAAATCAAGTAGAGGAGAAACATAAAACTGTTGCATAGGAATCCTTATAGGAGTGATGAAATGATTCTATCATGTTTGTAGAATTTATCTACATAAATCCTTAGTAGTCTTGGTTTAGATATTGAAAGCCTAATTGTAGTTTGCAAATAGAATTTGTGGGGTTTGTTCGAAGAGTGAAAACGTGCATGCTTGGTATTCTGTTAAGAATAAATGCTTTTAAGAGGTTGTAATACCCCCCCTATATCTATTTTGTTTGCGTATAATGATGGATACCACAGACACAGGAAGCGGCAAAACATACTACTAAATCCAATATAATTTGGATACAATTATTTTACATTCTAAGGAAGAGAACTAAGCTTTAAATCAAGAATTACACAAGTTGTAATATTATGTTAATGATAGTCGCTTTTTAGTAAGGAAGTATTATGAATCTTACCATTCAACCACGAAAAACACCTTTTCAACAAGAGCTCGATATTCATGCGAGTGATAAATCCCTCTCTCATCGTGTTTGTATGTTTGCCCTTTTTGCAGATGGGGCGTGTAAAGTTTCTCATTTTCTGCAGGCTGAAGATGCCTTGCATAGTCTGCAAATTGCCCAAGCGTTAGGACTGACTTGTCGCCACGAATCAAATGATACAATGATTTTGTTGCCACCCAAAGCAGGGTTAGAAGCACCAAAGGATGTTTTATACTGCGGAAATTCTGGTACTTCCATGCGATTGTTTGCTGGGCTACTAGCTGGAGCTAACCTTTATGCTGTACTTTGTGGGGATAAATATCTACATTCTCGTCCTATGAGGAGAATTGTTGCCCCATTGCGACAGATGAAAGCTAATATTGCTACAAGAGTAGTGCGACAAGCCAATGTAGATTCTGGAGTTATGGAATTGGCACCTCTTACAATTATTCCTCGTGCCAATAATTTAGAATCTCCATTTGTCTTAGAGGGTTGTCATTATGAGTCAAAGATTTCTTCGGCACAAGTGAAAAGCGCGATGATTTTAGCAGCATTGCAGGCAAAAACCCCTTCTTGTTACAGAGAAATTTCACTAAGTAGAAATCATACAGAGCATCTTTTGCTTGCTTACCAAAAGCATAATTATTTGCAAATAGATTCTCAACAAAACATTCATATAGAGCCATTTAGCGCATTTGCTACTGCGTATGCCCATTTACGTGCCTTTGAGATTAGTATTCCCAATGACCCTTCTTCTGCGTTTTTCTTTGCGGTGTTAGCATCTATTGTGCCGCAATGTCAACTTACATTAAAGCGAATTATGCTGAATGACACAAGAATAGAAGCTTTTAGAATCTTAGAAAAGATGGGGGCGAATATACGTTATGAGAATATACAAGAGGATGTGGAAAAAAGCGCAGATATTATTGTCCGTAGTGCCCAATTGCAGCGAGTTGATGTAGCAAGCAATATTGCATGGCTCATTGATGAAATACCCGCTTTAAGTATTGCCTTTGCTATGGCTAAAGGTGTTTCTACAGTTCGCAATGCCGCGGAGCTTAGAGTCAAGGAGAGTGATAGGATATCGTCTGTGTTAGAGGGCTTAAGGAACTTTGGAATAGAAGCCTTTGAATATCCCGATGGCTTTGATGTTGTGGGCGGGGAGCTTCGCTATGGCAGAGTGGATTCCAAAGGAGATCATAGAATTGCTATGAGCTTTGCAATAGCGGCTTGTGTAGCAGGAGGCGAAATATTAGATTGTGCATGTATTAACACTTCTTTCCCGCAGTTTATTTCTATTCTTTCGCAATTTAGTCAAGTTACACAGAGCTAGTATGATACCACCTTGTAAATCATGGGATCTAAGCACTCTCGTTTTCCTCGCGCAAACCGATACAACAATAGGATTTCTCTCCAAAAATAAACAATTAATTAATCAGAGAAAGGGAGCAAAGGAAAATAAAGAATTACTTATGGAATTCGCAAATTTGCAAGCGATACATTATCGCGTACCGGTCTATTTCCGAAATTTTATTCGTAGAGCTAAGAAAACTTCTTTTATCGTAGCAAAAACTAAGAGTTTTCGTGTAATTACAGATTCTTATCATTATGCTTTTTTGCAGAATCTGCAGTATCTTTATTCTTCTTCGGCAAATCCAACAAACAAAGGTTTTGATAAGCAATTTGCCGAGCAGAATGCGGATATTAGCGTGATTGATGAGCGGGGGTTATTTTCTGCGAAAAGTAGTCGTATTCTTCAAATAAAAGGACAAAGAATAAAAAGAATACGTTAAGAATCTTATCTTCAGAATCAGATCCTAACGTGCCAATCAATAGCTACAACAACAAATCATAAACAAAGGAGATTTATGCGGCTTGATAAATTTCTTAATGCGACTAATATTACGAAACGTAGGGCTATCGCGCAAGATATGTGTAAAAGCGGTGCAATTTCTATCAATGGAGTACAATCAAAAGGAGCAAAAGAAGTGCGAGTAAACGACCTGATTACCTTGCATTTTTTAGAATCCCATGTAACTTATAGGGTGTTAAAAATACCCACTCTTAAAACAATTCCCAAAGCGCAAAAACATGAATATATAGAAAAAGTCCAACAATGACAAGAAACGCCTTAGAGAAAATGCTTACTACAACATTGCCACGTTGTATTTTGTTGTATGGCGAGAGTGATTTTCTGATTAATTATTATTCACAAATGATACAGAAAAAGTCCATGTCTAATATTGTTTCTTTTTATTTTGAAGAGTATCAACATCATGAAATTATTACACTTTTAGGGGCGAATAGTTTATTCGGCGAAAACAATATCATAGTTGTTAAACAATATAATGTGCTAAACAAAACACAACTTCAGGAAATCTTTTTTACGCTTTCGCATAACCTCAACAATTCAATGATTATGGAGCTCTACAAATCGCCTAGCATTAGCGATTCGGAATATGCAAAGAGATTCCGAATGATGAGCGGATTCTTTAAATCGACACAGCAGTGTAAAGAGATTTTTGAGGCAAGGCTTTATAATCCTCTGCCTGCTGAAATGTTGCAGATTCTTACACAAAGAGCAAAGGAGTTACAGCTTAATATCACTCACGGTTTGCTTGAGTATCTCCTTACAATACAGAATCACGACATCTCTATGGCTTATAATGAGTTGGAAAAGTTTGTCCATTACGCCACTATTGATAAAAGGTTGATTGACGAATTGAGTTATAGTCTTGGTAATGTCGATATAGAATCGCTGCTGAATGCTTTATTTGACAAAAAGGCGAATCTTGCAATAGTGTTACACACTCTTTATGAAGAGGGGATTGATAATATGGAATTGCTGCGGGAATTGCATCGTTATTTCTATACTCTTTTTAAACTTTATGGGCATTCGAGAAAATATGGCAATATGGATTGCAAAGAAGCATTGGGCTATCAAGCACCCGCGCATATTTTTACTACATGGAGCAAAAGAAGTTTAAAGCTTACTACACAAAAATACCTTACTCTTTTTGACATACTTACTGCATGGAGAAACGCGCAATTTAAAGGAAAGGACTCGTGCATGCAATATTTAATCGCAATACAAGAAATTTTATGATAGAATCACCCTTTACCTTGTTCTATTTAATAGGCTAAATAGAACTTTACCCATAAGGAGAAATATATGAGCGAACAGCAGGCACAAGAACGACATTATGAAACGATGTTTATTATCAAGCCTACTTTAGTAGAAGAGGAAATAAAGGCTAAAATAGATTTTTTCAAAGAAGTCATTACAAAGAATAACGGCATGATAGAGACTTGCCTAGATATGGGAATGCGCACATTGGCGTATGAAATTAAGAAGAATTATAGAGGTTATTATTTTGTTATTTATTTTAAGGCACAACCGACCTTAATAAAAGAACTTACTCGTCTTTATAGAATCAACGAAGAAATTTTGCGCTTTATTGTCATTTATTATAAAACAAAAAGAGAACAAAAAGCATGGCAAACACTTGTTGATAGAGCTAATAAAAAGCCAGAGAAACAAAGAACACTTAAAAGAGACGATGTAAGTAAAGAATCCACAGAGTCATCATCTCCGCAGTCGCAGCTTTCAGATTCTAATGAGACGGATACTAGCAAAGAAGATACCACAAAGCAGTAAGGTAGGTTATGTTTAATAAAGTTGTGATGATAGGAAATCTTACCCGTGATGTTGAATTGCGCTATCTTAATACGGGTACAGCTGTCGCAACTATCGGTTTAGCTAGCAATCGTAGATACAAGAGACAAGATGGTTCGTTTAGTGAAAACACTTGTTTCATTGATGTTACGTTATTTGGTAGAAGCGCAGAAATAGCCAATCAATACCTTAAAAGGGGCTCTAAGATTCTGATTGAAGGAAGATTGCATTATGAGTCTTGGCAAGATCAACAAGGCAATAAAAGAAGCAAACATACTATTGTAGCGGAGAGTATGCAAATGTTAGATTCTAGGCAATCTCAAGGATATAGTATGCCACAAGGAGATATGCAGGAATATACAGACAGTAATTACAGCAATCAAGTGCAAGATATATATGGTCAAAATACCAATCAGACTCAAGTCAATACATCTGGCTATCATGCAAACCAAGGTTATGCTAATACAACATCTAATGGACAGACTCCTAGTAGTCCTCGACATTCTTATAATGCTAATGCACAAAATTATCAACAAGATATACCCGAAATCAATGTTGATAGCGATGAGGAAATTCCATTTTAATGTCAAGGATTCTTTATAGTTAGGATTTATAAGAGTTTCAATATGGTGAAATTATTATAAATCCTACAAAATTCATGCAAAGGATAGTTTATGGAACGCAAAAAATATTCTAAGAAATACTGCAAATACACAGAAGCGAAGATTGAATTTATTGATTACAAAGATGTTGAGATAATCAAGCATTCTTTATCAGAACGGTATAAAATTATGCCAAGAAGACTCACAGGTAATTCTAAAAAATGGCAAGAGAGAGTAGAAGTTGCTATTAAGAGGGCAAGACAGATGGCACTTATTCCTTATGTTATAGATAGTAAGAAAGTTGTTGAGAATCCTTTTAAACTTTAACATTTTGTATACGTTAGGTTACCGATTTGCAATCACAAAGCTTTCAAAAGATTTTTTTGCAAACACTCCGAGAAGAAGCAAATGCCCTTTATAAATATAACGGGAATCTTGATGACTTAGATTCGATTGTGCAAGTGATATTGCAAACGGCAGGCAAAATTGCATTTATAGGCGTTGGTAAAAGTGGATTAGTAGCGCAAAAAATCGCAGCAACGTTTTCTAGTACAGGCACTCCAAGTTTTTTCATTCATCCTACAGAAGCAATGCACGGCGATTTAGGTATGCTAGACACCAAAGATTGTGTTTTAGCAATCAGCTATAGTGGCGAA
>NZ_NXLW01000015.1 GCF_003364265.1 Helicobacter aurati | reverse complement strand
ATTGAGAATATAAAGAATATAATAAGTAGTGATTTAATTGCGTTTTATTTAGATAAATTTATTGTTGTAGTTTGCCCTCTAAATTAGCGAAAGAGGTTGCTGGCATATCGAAAACATGCAATTATTGTGTTTATTTGTATCTAGAGTCTTTGTACATAAGTTCTTGTTTTCGTATATGAATTATTGTGTTATTAGAATCATTACGTAACTTATATATAACTAATGCAACCAAATAGTAAATAACATTGTAATTTTTAATAGTAAACTTTACATAATATATTCTTAAGGCAACACACAAAGTAAGTCATTGTTAAAAGAAATGGGGTTTGTACTTTGATATGTTTGGTTAAGATTTATGATGTTTTGTACTATTAAACTAGAATGTTTATAATACTTCATACGAAATTCGTTTATCAAAGATTCGAATTCGCTCAGCAATAAAAAGGAACATTATGCAGATTACAAAACTCAAACCATTTACTAAACAAGATTTTGAGCAAATTGGCTTGGAATGGCACACGGACCCAGACAATACAGAATATATTAGCGATGAACTTATCCATATTAGCGAACAAGAGGCAGATGGATACTATGAAGCATGCAATGAACTCTATGATATGTACGTAGAAGCAGCACAGTATGTCATAGATAATAATTTATTCTATGAGCTGGATATACCTAATAGTTTGGTGGATTCTATTGTGCAAAGTTTCAATGAAGACGTGCATTGGCATATTTACGGACGTTTTGATTTAGCAGGTGGGCTTGATGGGCAACAAATTAAGTTACTTGAATTTAATGCTGATACACCAACTATGCTTTATGAAACTTCTGCTGTGCAATATGCGTTATTAAGGGCAAACGGTTATGATGAAAACGCACAGTTCAACAATGTGTATGAAGCAATTTCACAAAATTTTCAACGATTAATTACCTTGAGTGACGATACAAGCAACTTCAATGAAATATATGAGGGGTGGAAGATATTATTCTCTAGTATTCGTGGGAATATAGAAGAAGAAAAGACTGTGCGGTTTTTGCAGGACATGGCTAATAATGCAGGGTTGCAAACGGACTTTTGTTTTGTTGATGAAGTACAATTGAGTCCTAGCGATGGAGTATTCTTTAATAATTGTAATTTTGAATTTTGGTTTAAATTCATTCCATGGGAAAATATTGCTATCGATGAACCAGAGTTAGCTTTGATTGTTAATGATATTATGGCAAACCAAAAAGGTATTTTACTTAACCCGGCTTATACGTTGTTATTTCAAAGTAAGAGAATTTTAAAGATTCTGTGGGATTTGTATCCTAACCATCCTTTGTTGTTACAAACGAGTTATGAACCTTTGGGTAAAAAGCAAGTTAAAAAACATGCTTTTGGCAGAGAAGGAGCTAATACAAGCATTTTAGATTCTCAATGTGCACCTATTAATGCAAAAGATGGTCAATATGCCAATCACAAAGCCGTTTATCAAGAGTTCTATCCCCTTAATTCTTATAATGGCTCATTTTATCAAGCAAATGTCTTCTTTTCTTATGAATCTTGTGGGTTGGGGTTTAGAAAAGGCGGTGAAATTATGGATAATTACTCGAAATTTGTTAGCCATATTATTCGATAGTAGTGTGCTAAGATTATTGCAAATTAATATTGGATTGGTCTTAGAATCTCTATCATATTAGATATTAAGGAGAAGTAGTGCAAAGCAATGTATGTAGCACATCTATTACAGAATCTGTTTCTCAAATCATTGAAGCATTGAAGCAGGGGGCGTTACAATTAGCAAGGCTTTTGGAGACAAGAGAAATACAGTATAGTTCGCATGCTAATGCCAGTGGAGATAATCAATTGCAGATTGATATTGCTGCGGATAATCTTTTTGGAAAGATTCTTTCTAGTTTATCAATCAAGGGTTTTGCTAGTGAGGAGAGGGAAGGAGTTGTGCTTTGTGATATGACGTGTTTTCAGAAATTTGATTCTAATTTACAAAGTGATGATTCCTTGCAACGAGATAAGCAAGACAATATTTTACAAGGAGCATTATTACAAGAATTGCTTTCATCTAATGTATTGATACAGAGTAGCACCATATACACGCTAACTATGCAAGACCTTTTAGTAGCTTTTGATCCTTTGGATGGATCTTCACTTATGGACAGTAACCTTAGTATAGGAAGTATCTTTGGAATCTATGCGCATACTTTTGCTCCGCAGAATCTTATTGCCTCTCTTTATTTTTTGTATGGACCAAGACTTGAGTTGGTAGTTGCTAAAGATTCTCAAAGTTTACATTATTTGTATAACCCCAGTACAGGAACATGGCATTTTATTCAAGAATTGAAATTACAACAAAAAGGTAAAATTAATGCTACTGGAGGCACACAAAAATATTGGGACATAAAGCATTTTGAGCTTGTACAAAGTTTTTTTAGAGAGGGCTATCGATTACGTTATAGTGGTGGTATGGTTCCTGATTTGCATCAGATTTTGTGTAAAGGAGGGGGGATTTTTAGCTATCCTGCCACATCAGATTCTCCCACAGGGAAGCTTAGAAAACTTTTTGAAGTGTATCCTTTTGCGTTGATTTTTGAATATGCTGGTGGAGGAGCTATTGATGGCAAAACACGCCTGCTTGATGGAGATGTGAAAAGTATACATGAGAGTACTCCGTGTTTTTTTGGAAGTCATGAGGAGATACAACGTGTTAGAGAATTTGTATAAGTATTTTGAGAATATGAAATTTATGGTATTGTTTTTTAATCTGCATCCTTACGTTTAACAGCAAGTTTAATTTGTCTTCTTTTGATTATCAAGATAGTATGTTTTGTAGGACTCTATAAACATTGTGAATTGTTTTGTGTCCCAAGTATCACGATGCTAGTCTGTATAGAAATCTACAAAAACATTATTGGTTACTCATCGTACTTCGGGATTCCGCTTGTCGTCTTGAATGATTGACTCTTAGTCGGCATGACTACTTGGAAAAAATAAATATTAGAAAAAGATAGCCTACATGATTATAGGCTATTTGCTTGATGTTGAAGAAATGGGAGTTTAGTGTTTTCTAAAACAATTATAATTTTCTCAAGGTTATTCAATTTTATTACTGGGCAATGAAATAAGTTTTATGATTGCAGTGTTGCTTCCTCTTTACGAATTGCTTGGATGAAATCTCTGTAATGTTTATTCAGCTCCTCTTCTTGTGTTTTGAATTTTTCTTTTTCTTTACATAAGTCTTGTAGAGTGATATGCTCATTTCCGTTTTGTGCCTGCTCGATGATTTGTTCAAAGATTTTCATTTTGCAAAGAATATAAGTGAACATTTTTTGGTCAATATCTGGGAGTTTAGTTGTTGTGGTTTTTTCATTCGGGTTGTATTCGTCTTTACCGCTTCTATTAATTACTCTAGCTGGAATACCTACTGCCGTACAATTATTTGGCACATTCTTAATTACAACAGAGTTAGAGCCAATTTTGACATTTTCTCCTAAAACAATGTCGCCTAGTACTTTAGAGCCAGCTCCAATAATACTATTGTGAAGGACTGTAGGATGACGTTTGGTTTTCTCTAAGCTCACTCCGCCAAGGCTTACTCCTTGATAAATGGTTACATCGTTGCCAATTTGCGCAGTTTCACCAATTACTACACCTATGCCATGGTCAATAAATACACGTCTGCCTATGTATGCAGCAGGGTGTAAATCGATATTTGTAAGAAATTGTGCCCACCCCATGATAATTCTACCCAATAAGTGAAAGCCCCTCTTGTAAAGTCTGTGTGCAATCCTATGATGTACAATGGCAATAAGACCTGGATAATTAAAAAATAATTCTACAAAGTTGTTGTATGCAGGGTCTTTAGTTTTAGGTGTAGCAAAATCTTCTTTAATTTGAAGCCACAAATTTAGATTTTCTTTATGAAGAATATTATTTTGAGAATCTATTTTATCTGATATGATATTTTGATTGTTGATTTTTTGTTTCACTCTATACTCTACTTTGCATTTGTTCTAAAAACTTTTATTATAACTGATTCTATTGTCCATTTTTTAATAATCGATTATTTTTTGCATGATACAATCCAACATATTTTATAACTCAAAGGAGTCTAGAAGAATGAAAAAAATTGCAAATTATGTAGTTTCATATCTATTGTCATGTTGTGTTGTTACGGGGATAGCACAAGCCAGTAAGCTTACTGATATGATAAAAGAGCAAACAGGGCAAGAAACTTCCGTATTAAAAGAGCAGTCATTGCAGCAAGATCCCAATCTCAAACTCGTAACGCTTAAGGAGTCTAAGACTGGGTTTAGAGTATTGGCAGTTACCAACAAACAAGAAAGTTTTTTGCTTGCTGTTACAAGTGCTTTTTTTACTTCTAACGAAGCTGATAGAAATATAATTGTTGCAGAATTTGGATCCGTTACTAATTACAATGCGACGTTTAAAACGCGTGAAGCAGTTAAAAAAGCTATTGCTAGTCTTCCTAAAGATTCTATTATTTATTTGTCAAGCACCAATAAAAATGCAAAAAAAGTTTTTTATATTGTTTCTGATCCAATGTGTCCACATTGTCAAGAAGAGTTTAAACATATCAATGAGAGATTACAGCAAGGAGATGTACGTATGATTCCTGTAGGTTGGATGGGCAAAGATTCTGCGCAGAAAGTTGCAGAAATCTATTCGCTTACAAGAAAAGCAACGACTAATTCTGAAAAAATTAAAATCTTACAACGTATCTATAATCCCCAATATAAACCAAAGCAAATGGATACCAAAATGGTAGAAGAGGTTGTGCACAAACTTATGGGCGAAGGGAAAGTTGAAGGAACGCCATATATTATTGAAGAGGATAAATAGTGTCAAAAATCGTGGGGGTGTTAGATTATAATGTGGGTAACATTGCAAATGTCATGCGCGCTTTAGAATGTTTAAGAGTTCATCAATATATTATAAAAAGGATACAGACTACTCGAGATATTAAGAGCTGCGATAAAATTATACTTCCTGGTGTGGGTGCTTTTAAAACTGCCATGAATAATCTCACTCTCTACGATTTAGATTCTGCTCTTTTGGAATTTGCAGCAAGCGGAAAGTATTTGTTAGGAATCTGTTTAGGTATGCAGTTGCTTTTTGAAAGAAGTTATGAGTTTGGGCTGTATAAAGGGCTGGGGTTAATCAAAGGAGAGGTTGTTTATTTGGGCAATACACCATCTCTCCATGCAAATCTTACGCAAAATGATGTCTCTTGTTCCAACTTTGATTCATTGACTTTGTCAAATGATTCGTTGGTTAGTTGTCGCGTTGACAATATCTCTATAAAGATTCCGCATGTTGGATGGAATAAAAATTTTGTAACAAAAACACACAAGCTTTTATCGAATTTACAAGATGGGTTTTATCTTTATTTTGTGCATAGTTATTGTGTTGCTTGTGAGAATGACTGTGTTGTTGCAGAGTGTGAATACAATAGACGTTTCCCGAGTGTAGTAAGTAGCGATAATGTCTTAGGTATCCAACCGCATCCAGAAAAAAGCTATAAAGATGGATTACGAATCCTCTATAACTTTTTACTATTATAGAAGTAAAGTTAATTGCTCGTTGAAACTTTTGTTAAAATGCTTGAAGATTAACAAATGTTTTGTATATTATTATATTCTACAATAGGCAAGGGAGCAATATGTTGGGATTGAATCCAAAATTTGAAAAGCTTTTAAATTCTTTAAAGCAAACACATGATATAGAGGGTTTAGCCAAGCTTTCTATACGTAATATGGACGATGAAAAAGATTTGCAAGATAATAAAGCCTTTATTAATAATTCCGCGATGCCTACTTCTTCACGTATTGTTCAGAATAATCTTATGCTTGTTGCCCCTAGTTTACTTGCTGCAAATTTTTTACGATTGGAGGAAGAAATAAAAAGTGTCGTTGAGGCTGGGTGTGATTTATTGCATGTTGATGTTATGGATGGGCATTTTGTACCAAACCTTACCATTGGACCCTGTGTATTAATGGAGATTCCAAGACTTTTTAATATTCCTCTTGACATACATCTTATGGTTGAAAATGCAGATACTTTTATTGATTTGTATGCGCCTTTAAGGCCACATTTTATTAGTGTGCATGTAGAATCTGAAAGGCATTTATGTCGCATTATTCAAAAAATACGTTCTTACAACATTAGTCCTGCTGTTGCATTAAATCCCCATACGGATCCGCAGACTTTAAAATATATTCTTAATGATATTGATATGGTGCTTGTTATGAGTGTCAATCCTGGTTTTGGTGGACAGAGTTTTATAGAATCGAGTATAGAAAAAATCGTTGATTTGAAAGAATTAATAATCATGAAGAATGCAAATTGTCTTATTGAAGTTGATGGCGGCGTAAATAACCATAATATTGCAATGCTTAAAAATGTGGGAGTCGATATTGTTGTGGGTGGAAGTTATATTTTTGGGCATAGAGACAGGAAAGAAGCTATCACTTCCCTTAAGATATAATTTTTAGAGATAATCAGTTTAACGAAATGTTCACAAATCCAGCGTAAGTACTAATTATTAAGAATTTGTTTTTGTTGTAATTGTTATTCGGGTAAGTTTTTTAATTACAAGTAGTATCTTTGCCTTTGTAGCATTGCTTTCCCATTCTTTAAATGTTTTTGTTTAAAAATAAAGAATGGAATATTAATGAGCTACTTGCAAATTGAAAGCTTATTTGCAGTGTAGTATTTCTCAAAACTTTAAGGGGAAAGCAAAAAAATAGGTAAACCTTATAATTTATATCGCGCCGTATCACTGTATTTATTCTAATTAAAAGCTAACAAAATGTTGTAATGCCAAGCTTGCATGCCTTCGTATGGGCAGTTTGTAGCTCTTCTCGGTTATCGGCATTAGTCCCCAAAAAGATACAAGCCATAGCATATCCGTTGTCGCATGAGTATCTTGCAAGGTTTTTAGCCCTTTCTCTATCTCGCTCAAAACTACCATATCCTTCAAAATAAATAAGTGATAACGTCATGCAGTCAAATATATATTGCTGCTCACATTTTTTCAGTGCTATATCGTGTGCTTTTATAAATAAGTCATTGCTATTAACAATTGGAATATCTGACTGTGTTGCAAGTATTCCAAGTTTAAGGCAACTTCTGCTATCTTGCTTTTCACAAGATGTATTCAGCAATGAAACTGCTTCTTGTCTTTTTGCCTTAGAACCGTAACCATAGAATCTTTCGTGGTAAATTTCCCCTAGAACAGAACAATCAAATCCTTTAGAATTATCACAAATTTGTTTTGCGTATGATTTCCATTTATCTACATACCAAAGACCTTCTTTGAGATTATCTAGTGTATTGTATTGATTAATTCTCTCTTTATCTTGAATAATAGGAGGCTGCACTACTGTCGCTTGTTTCTTGGTGCAAGAAATATACGTTAGAGCAGATAGCATTATAAAAATTTTTATAATCAGTTGAACACGTTTCACCGCTATTTCCTTATATTGTAATTATATTGTTATTTTTCCAGAGACTTTATCGGATTTTATCATGTTTTTACTGTAATTTACAATTTAAAAATGTATTTGTTTGATTAATTATTCAATTTTACGATTAATTGAGTTTAGCAGAATATTTGTTTTGTTAAAGATTTTTAGTATTAGCATTTAACGGTGTTGTAGATTACATGAATAGATTCGGTTTATGGGCAGAAGGAAAAAGATTGTATGTCTTGTAAGTAGCGATGCGACCTCGAGCGGTACGTTCAATATATCCATTTGCAAGCAAGTAGGGTTCAATAACTTCTTCAATAGTTCCTTCATCTTCACTCATTGCAGCGGCTATTGTATTTAATCCTATGGGTTTACCATTAGCAAATGTGAGCAATTGTAAGTATTTTAAATCTATTTCGTCAAACCCCAATTCATTAACACCAAGTTCATTGAGCGCGTATTTAGTGATATTTTCATCAATAAGCGTTAAGTTATCTACTTCTGCAAAATCGCGCACTCTTCGCAGGAGTCTTAAGGCAATACGAGGTGTTCCACGGGATCGGTTGGCAATTTCATTTGCACTTTCTCTTGTAATGGAATATTTGAATTTTTTGCATGCTTGTACAATGATTTTAGCTAGTTCTTCTTGAGAATAAAACTCAAGTTTTGCGCTTATACCAAACCTATCACGCAGGGGGTTTGAAAGCATGCCAGCCCTTGTTGTTGCGCCAATAAGTGTAAAGGGCTCAAGATTGATTTTTATGGTTTGCGCGCCTGCACCTTGCCCTGTAATAATATCTAGTCGAAAATCTTCCATAGCAGGATAAAGAATCTCTTCAATGGCTGGGCTTAATCGATGAATTTCATCAATAAAGAGAATATCTCCATTGTTTAGATTTGTAAGAATAGCCGCTAAGTCTCCTGCTTTTTCTATTGTAGGGGCAGCACTTACTTTGATATTTGCTCCCATTTCATGGGCAATAATATAGCTTAGTGTAGTCTTGCCAAGACCAGGAGGTCCAAAAAAAAGGACATGATCTAAGCATTCTTTACGTTTTTTACATGCTTGAATAAAGACTTGTAAATTTTTTTTAATTTTGTCTTGTCCAATATAATTTTCCCAGCTTATAGGCCGAAGTAATGTTTCATTGGTTTCATCTTGTGTATTTTTTGTTTGTGTGATGATTCTATCGGTATTTTGATCGAGGATTGAATGTTTTTCCATTTATATCCTTATTGAATATTCCTCTATTTACGTTTTCGTACTTCTATCGCATAATACTTAGATAGGAATTATATTTGCTTGTATCGACATTATTTTTTATTATTTTCGTTTTTCAGTAATCTTCTTAACTTTACATAAAACTTCATCCATTCATCAAGCTCCATGATAGGATGCCCACCCCATTTACTTTTTGGCGGAAGGTTTTTAGAAACGGCCCCTCTTCCTGCTACTTGTGTAAAATCACCAATATGCAAATGTCCTCCTGTTCCAACTTGTCCTCCTAGCACAACATTACGTCCCATGGTTGTTGATCCTGCTAAACCCACTTGTGCAATCAATAACGAATGTTCTCCTACAACTGAATTATGCGCTACGACACAACTATGTCCTATTTTGCTCCCCTGTTTAATGCGTGTTTCTCCAAAAACTGCTCTATCAATTACAGTATTCGCTCCTATTTCTACTTTATCTTCTATGACTGTTTTGCCGCTATGTTCAATTTTTACATGCTGTCCATCTTCTGTCTGCGCATATCCAAAGCCATCACTTCCTATCACACTTCCAGCATGAATAAGAACATGATTGCCAATTTCACTGTTGTGATAGACAACAACATTAGGATAAATTTTACAATGGTCACCAATTGTAACATTGTCGGCTATTACAACATTTGGCATAATGCAAGTATGCGAACCTATCTTGACATTGCAGCCAATTGAGACATTGATACCAATATTAGCAGTTTGATGTATTTGCGAATCATTATAATCACAGCTGACAAAATCTCTTTTTGCAAAAAGTTGTGATAAAAGTGCAAATGCCAGATGTGGGTTGTCGACGACAAGCGGTTGAATATGATGAGGAATTTTATCTCGAAGAGATTCTTTAATAAAGACTGCTCCGGCTTGAGAATTTTGCAAATCTTTTGTGTATTGCGACTGATTAATATAACTTACATGTTGAGAAGTAGCGGATTCTAACGGTGCCAATCCAATGAGTTGAAAGTCTCTTTGTAAAGGCATTTTAAGTTTTATGGATGTGCCAAATGCCTTATCGATAGCTTCTGATAATAGCATGTTTTCTCCTTACAACAAGTGAAACCACTATTATAAGGAAAAACTTTAAATAGATTTAATTATTGTTCGCGGATAACTTGCTGCCTTACGATTGAACATTCTTTTAACCCTGTTACACCCTGTTCAATAAGGGAACGAATCTGTGAATTATGGTATTTGTTATGATTATAAACAACTACACATATTTCATCTCCTTCTTGTAGAAATCTTGTTTCTGCGAGGTGTGTATAGCTAGTTGCGCCAATTGCAATAAGGATTTTTGTCGGTTGATTAGTGCGCCTGATGATGTTACTAAGATTTTCAAGGACGGCATGATCTACTTGCGTATTAAGCTTTTTTGTAATCCAATTTAGCAATTTTTCATAAAAATACTTGTAATGTATGAGTTGTATATCGTCTCCGTATTGGTGTATTTCACCATCAAATAAAAGAAAAGAAGTTAAAGAATAATTATCACAGATTCCACCTTTTTGGAATCTATCAATGGGCAGCTTGTGCCCATATCCCTTTGAGCCTGCAGAAAAATTTTTTTTTTGACTGATTTTTGTTGCGTTTGCATCATTGCGAATTGAAGTATCATCGAATGCCATGAAGAACTGTGGAATAAGAGAGTGTACCTCCCCATTAGTACCATAAACTACCGTACATTCAAGTCCTATTTCTGGTTCTGCTTGCGCGTTTAGAAAAGTATCCTTTGGTAGAATGATATTGTGATTGTTAATGCAATAACGTCCAAGAAAAGTATTATCTTTAGGAATGTAGAAAGGAAATATTCCTTTTGGTGCCCCCTCCTCATCGCTTATTACTTCCTTAAAATCATTCGCTTCCCCCGCCTGTTCCAAGTGGTTAGCAAAATTACCAGCTATCCCGAATCCTAAAAATTCTTCTTGCATATTGTCTCCTTCGTCTCATTGCATGCCTAAATAGGGTAATTATATAAAAAAAATCAAATTGTAGTCTATATTGTTAAGAAAATATCGATTTTATACACTCGATTTTATATTTTCATTTATATAGTTACTTGTTGTAACTGATTTGTGTCTGATGGATGGTTGCATTGATTGATTTTTTAGGGAATGTTCTACTCTGCAAGCTATAAATTTCTGGATGGGAGTTGATTTGCTGTGTGGTAAGGAGTTTTGTTTGTTTATGATGTTGCAGAATCATATTTCTGATTCTTTCAAATTGTTTATGTAACTTAATGTGCGTTGCGTGATTGGTAAAGTTTCCGTATGATTTTTCTTGTAACATAGAAAGTTTAACTTCTGTTATATCGTGTAGTTTTGTGTAGGGTTTTGCTACGAAACCCTGTAAAGATTCGCAATCTTGGAGTCGCAATTTCTCTCTAATGGCGGCATTTTTTTGAATCATTTGATAGAGAGTTGTAGAGTGGTATTTGTTAAATTCTATACAAGCAGCATGAGAATTAAAACCAAAGGCAATTTGTTTTGCATGAATCTTAGAGCGCATAATGATGATAAGATGATAGGCAAGACTTGATGGCAGAAAGATTCTAAGCTGGTTAAGATAATAAGAATCTATAAGAATATTAGCAAATTTACGCGTAGTCGGATCCTTATCTGTAAGTTGTTTGCTAAAATCAGTAGTAAAAATTTCTTTAAAGGTTTTCATTATGAGGATAATAGCACAACTTTGTATAATGTTGTTTTGTATAATGTTGTTTTGCAGCTGTGGATATAAAAAAGATCCTTTTTGGGATAAGCCTGAAAAACCAGATGAATACTTGCTGCCTTGATATTTTCAATAAATAGTATAAATATCGAAATTAATAAATGCTAAAGTCCTAATTATTAGGGCAGTAGTTGAATCGGCAGCCTTGTTAAGGAAACATAAAATGATTAGAAATTATTGTTTTGTTTTTTCTTTTGCATCTTCAGATATGGTTTTAGCAACGTGTAAGATTTTTAGAATTTGCTCATTGGCTTTGAAACTCGCTTGAAATTCGACTCTGCGGGATAATTCATCTGTTGCTAATGGTTTTGCAAAGCTTACGCCGTTGGCACGTAGAAGTCCGATAAGCCATTCTCGTTTATTTGCAATGCTAGGAAGAGAAAAGCAGTATTTTAACACTTGGAATGCTCTTTCTTGACTTAGCTCCGCATTTCCTAGGTATCGCCTCTCTAGTGAGAGTGCACCTTCCCAATCTCTGGAAGTGTGCCCTTCTATTCGAATGTCCTCTATGAAATCACGGTATTTTTCACCATAAAGAATCTTAATATAACGTGGGAAAAAATCATCAAGAATTTTTTGGAATCTTTGTTTGACACGTTTTTGCCCAACATCAAACAGAATATCTTGTTTTTGGAATCGTATTGTTGTGTCTTCATCTATAAACGCATCCCATTTTTTTAGGTCATTTCCGAATTCCTGCATCAGATCTTTATAAAGTTCGTTTTGTAGGTTAGAATAATTCTGCGCTAAGTCCCGTATTTTGTCGTTTTGAATCTCTAACTGTTTTTTGTCATTTTCTAATGTTACCATGAAAGCAATAGCAATCATAATAAAAATCATCATGATTCCAGACATCATATCTGAAATGCTAATCCAGTGACTACTTTTATCTTCCATTAAATCTCTACTTCATTTTGAGTTTAATTGACATTGATAATATCTTTGATACGTTTCAAGAACCATTCATAATTCTTAGCAAAACTTTGTGTCATTTTTTCTAACTTGGAATCGAGTGTTTCTAAGTTATTTCCCAAGTTTTCTTGTAATTGTGAGCTTTGCTGCACTAAAGATTCTATATTCTCTTTAAAATGAACAATAACCTCATTGAGTGCTGTTTTCTGATTATCAAAAAGATTACAATTAGAATCTGTTAATGTTTTAATATTCTCTTTAATTGAAAGTATGGCATTGTTTATTTCAAGGGCAGCGTCTTTTTGATTCTTGATGTTGTTTTGCATACTGGCCTGCATAAGCTTAATATATTGGACACAAAGATTTTTGAAGTATGTATTGAGACTATCGACGTTATTCTTAGAATGGGATTCAAAGTTTTGAATGCTTTGACTAAAGTGCGTAATACTTTTACCTAGAGAATCTAGTGTTTCTTGATTGCTTTGCATGATGGTTTTAAATTGTGTGTGCAATTTATCATTTAAAGATTCAATATGAGTAGCAATATTGTCTTGATACTTTTGCATAAGTTCGGTATTTTCTTTTAGGGTAATTGCAGAGAGATGCTGATTTTCCTTATAGAATCTTTGCATTTCCTTGTATAAGTCTTGTGTTTGGTTTGTTAAATCTCGAGTAATTGCCTCACAGCTTTTTTGCACATTTTGACTGACAAGCTCAAAGTTATTTTTCAACGAATCAAGATTATTGTACATATTGTCGTAGAAAATTTTGCTTTTATTTTCTAAATTTTGCATAATTGTTTCTTGACATTTTAGTGTATTTTGCAACTTTTCTTCATAGAGCTTATTGCTTTGTGTGTGCGTATTTTCTAGCATTTGTAATAGTTCTTGGAATCTATACTGCACTTCTAACGTATTTTTGTTGAGATCGCTTGTGAGAGAATGGGTATTTTTGCTAAGGGATTCCATGATAGCATGAGTATTGTCTGAAAACTTTGTGTAGCTCGTATAGAGATGAGAATCAATTTTTTGTTGCGATTCTATAAGAGTGTTAGAGAGATTGATAGCCTGTGAGTTCAGGCTGCGCACAATAAGCGTATTGTCTTTTTCGAGCATTTCTGAAAGATTGACATAATTGTGTTCCAACATTTTGTTGAATTTGCTTAACATTTGTTGTAAATTTGTATCAAGAGATGTGGTTTGTGTTTGTAAAAATTCGTGCAGAATTTCGCCTTTTTGCGTAAGATTTTCGCGTAAAGCTTCTGTTTGAGTATTGAAGCTTTCATAGAGATTCTGATTCTGTGTTTGTAAGTTTTGCGTGAGATTTTGTGTTTGAGACATGAGGAAAGAGTCGAGATCTTTAGTATGGTTTTGAAAGGAATGTTGTAATTTCTCGTATTGCTCTTGTATGAGTTTTTGAAAGTTATTTTCTGTGTTCTGAAAGTAATGCTGTGATTCTTGCATGATGGTTGTAATGGAGTTTGTTGTCATATTATGTTGAGTTTCAAGATTATTTTTTGTAGTTTGCAACATGGATTCTATATTGTTTTTTAGAGTATTGATTTGGGCTTGCAGGTTAGTATTAGTAAGTTTAATATCAGATTCTATATTTTCTCGATAGGTTGCCTGCAAATCTTGAAGATTATCAATTGTATTTTGTGTGGTTTGCAGGCTTGCAGATTCGATTTTGTTAAGTGCAGCATTGTGGAGATTTTCTAGGTTATTGAGGTTGTCTTTCTGTGATTGCGTTAAGAAATGTTTTGTTGTTTCAATGTTTTCTTGAACTATTGCTAGAATATTTTGCTGCATGTTTGTAAGATTTTCGATGTGTGTGTTTGTGAGTTTAGCTTGAGATTCTATACTATAATTAAGTCCTTGCGTAGTCGAATCAAAATAGACATTTAAGCTTTCTTGCTGTTTTTGCATTGCAGTGTTAGAAATATTGAGAATCTTTTCTTGCAAAGTTTCATAATCTTTCATAATTATTGTTTGAAATTCTTTACAAAGATTCTCGATGCTGCTAGTTATTGTTTGATGATTTTGTGTTAAGGATTCTTGAATATTGTCGTGTATGGAGTGAAACTCTTGCTCCAGATTGTGTAGACATTCTTTGGTAAAATTTTTAAAACCTTCCGTGTTACGATGTAGTTCATCGTGAAAAGTTTGCATAGTTTTAGAAAGATTATCATTCAAAAGTTCAAATTTTTCATTATAAAGCTCATTAGATTTTTGCTGGATAGAATCCATTGACTCTAAGCTTTGTTGTGTATTTTGATAGAGTTTTTCTAACATAGAATCAGCATTTTGCTTCAAGTTATCACCGAGTAGCAATAATGACTTCGCATTCTGTTCTAAATTGTGTTGTGTATGCTGCGCTATGTCGTTGGAAAAATTTGCTGTTTGCTGAAATGATTCAAGAATTTTGGTATTTGTAGATTCAAATATTTGTGTTATTTTATGGTGAGAATCTTGTAGAGAATCTACAATGTTTTGATTCTGAACAATGAGTTTATTATTACTTTCACTCAATCTATGAAGATTATCTTCAAAAAATTCCAGCACTTTGTCTTGATATTTCTTTAGATATTCATGCAAGTCATCTTTGGATTGCGTGAGTGAAACAATAAAGTTTTTGGAGTGCTCTAAAGCCTCGAGGCTGGAATCTTTGAGACTCGCTACTGCTTTAAGTTTTTCTTCAAAACTAGATTCTAATGTAAGCAGATGTTCTAGGGCTTGTTGTAATTGTTGTTGCAAAGTGCTATTTTGTTTATTGTAAGCTTGCATTTCTTCTAAATGGATTTTGTTTGTAAGAATGGATTCTGTACTCTGCTGCATAGCGATTTGTGCATCTTTTAAGGTTTGCTGCATATCAATTAAGAATTGTGTGTTTTGTTCGATGTGCTCTTTGTAATTTTTTTGCCATTCTAAGATATTTTTAGTGGCATGATTTAGCTCTTTGAAGTTCTCTCCAAATTGTTCTTTAAGATTACTATTAAAATCACTAATGACGATTTCTAACGCCCTAATAAGCTCTTTGCTAGCTCCTAATGCAAGCGTTTCTAATGCCTTATGTAATGAAGTATCAATATCCTGTAACATGGTTTTTATATCTGTTTTAAAGTTATCTTGCTTATTGATGGTATTATGAAGTGTTTCTAAGATAGGATTGAGTTTAGTTAATTCTCGTAAATACATCAATTCATCGAACTTGAGGCTTTGATTGGCTATGAAATCTATGGGGCTATGTTCCTCTTTGACTTGTTTGCCTTTTTGATAGATGCTTAGTGCAATGGCTATCCCCATTCCTACAATTGATGTGTAAAAAGCAGTTTTGAGTCCGTCTAGTAAAGTAGGCACGGAGTCTAAGAGGTTTTTTGTATCAAATCCCAAAAGTCCAATAAAAATTCCTACAAACGTCCCTAGTATCCCGATGCTCATAATAAGAGATTTAAAATCTTTGTGTTCATTTTTAATAAAGCTTCTTAAATCCCATACAGCTAAAGCTAGCATCAGAATCGTAAAAACCACATTGATAATCATCTATCCTCTTTTGCTTATAAAGTTTCGTTTATTGTAACACGTTTTTACTAAATTCTTTAATCATGTCTTTCCCACTTTTGCAAATATTTCGTTGTATTGAGATTGTCATGTAGTATGAATTACATAGGGTTTTCTATGATATAATGAATAAATCTTTATATAAAGGGTGATTATGAGTTTCTATCAGAAAATCAAGCCAATACTTTTCAAGATAGACCCAGAAAATGCACATAATCTTATGACAAAATTCATGTTAATTCCGCCTAAAATACCCCTTTTAGAATCTTGTTTAGCAAGACGTTACTGTTCGGTTTATCAGAGTCTTACTCAAAACATTCACGGATTGCATTTTTATAATCCTGTTGGACTTGCAAGTGGTTTTGATAAAAATGGTGAATTTGTGCGAGGTATGGCGGGGATTGGTTTTGGATTTTTAGAACTAGGTAGTGTTACGCAAATGCCTCAAGAAGGGAATCCCAAGCCAAGAGTTTTTCGGCATGTAGTCGAGGAAAGTCTTCAAAATGCTATGGGATTCAATAATATTGGTGTACGAGGTATGATTGCTAATCTTAAAAAGCACTATCCTTTTAGTATTCCTTTGGGTATCAACATTGGAAAAAATAAGAATCTTGTTTTGGCAGATTCTCTTAAAAACTATGAACTGAGTTTGGAAGCATTGAAAGATTATGGAGATTATTTTACTTTCAATCTTTCTTCTCCTAATACCCCCAATTTACGTGATTTGCAAAATGAGAGCTTTGTGGAAGAGCTACTTGCTATGGCAAGAAGCATTACGCAAAAGCCACTTTTTATTAAGATTTCCCCAGATATGGAAATAGATTCCATGTTGGCAGTCTGTCAAAAGGCGATAGAATGTAATGTAAGCGGCATTGTTGCTACAAATACTACTATTGATTATGCCACTGTGAGTCATCCGATACAGAAGGACGGCGTAGGTATCGGCGGTATTAGCGGCAAAGCATTGTGCCAAAAATCTCGTGAGATATTAAGAATTTTAGCGCAGCATTTTTTTGGGAAAACAATCCTTATTTCATTGGGCGGCGTTGGCGATTCCGATGAAGTTTATAAGCGTTTGAAATTGGGTGCATCTCTCGTGCAAATTATGAGTGCTCTTGTTTATCAAGGACCATCATTAATTGCAAGAATTAATAAAGAAGTGCATCAGAAGCTTGTAGCTGACGGTTTTGCCAACATTACAGAAGTGATTGGTAAAGAGATTGCATAACGAGGTTGTTTAAAATGTTTAAAATGTGGAAGATATTATTGTTAGGAGCTATTATGAGTAGTTTAGCGATTTGTAGTGTGTTGCCGCAACATCAAGTTAAGACACTTAGCAACGGTTTGCAAATTGTTGTTATTCCGTTGCACAATAAAAGCAATGTTATTGAAACTAATGTATTTTATAAAGTTGGTTCTCGCAATGAAATTATGGGTAAAAGCGGAATAGCCCACATGTTGGAGCACTTAAATTTTAAAACAACAAAAAATTTGCGCGCAGGTGAATTTGATGAGATTGTGAAGAAAATGGGTGGAACTGATAATGCTTCTACAAGTTTTGATTATACACGTTATTATATTAAATCAAGTGCTCAAAATTTAAGCAAATCTTTAGAACTTTTTGCAGAGCTTATGCAGAATCTTGTATTTGTAGATTCTGAATTTCAATCCGAACGTAATGTGGTTGCCCAGGAGAGACTATGGAGAACAGACAATTCTCCTAGTGGCTATCTTTTTTTTAGATTCTTTAACACTGCCTATGTTTATCATCCATATCATTGGACACCGATTGGTTTTATGAATGATATACAGTCGTGGAAGTTAGAGGATATTCAGGCATTTCATAGTCTTTATTATCAACCGCAAAACGCTATTCTTGTTGTTGCAGGCGACATAGAGGCTTCCGAAGTCTTTCAACAAGCAGAAAAATACTTTGGTGGTATCAAAAATACCCATGAGATTCCGCAAGTTAATGTTACTGAACCAAAGCAGGATGGTGCTAGAGAATCGTATATTAAAAAGGATACAGGCGGGATTGAATGGCTTATGATGGGCTTCAAGATTCCGCAATTTAATCATGATGACCAAATTGCCTTGGAGGCAATTAGTGATATTTTAGGTGGAGGTAAGAGCGCGATTTTACCCACTTTGCTTACTGATAAATTGAAGCTTGCCTCTGCTGTGAATGTTTACAATATGAGCTTAATTGATGAAGGTATGTTTATTATTATTGCAACAGGGAATGCGGGCGTTAAGGCGAACGACTTAAAAGCAGCGATTCTTAAAGAGATTGAAAAGCTTAAAAGGAATCTTGTTACAGAAGACGAATTAAATAAAGTCAAGATTAATACTCGAGCGGCATTTATTTACAGCATGGAAAGTGCTAGCTCTGTGGCTGGACTCTTTGGTTCATATTTTGTACGAGGAGATATTAAACCGCTCTTGCATTATGAAGAGAATCTGCATAATTTGGATTCTCAAAAAATACAACAAGTTGTAAGAAAGTATTTTATTTTAGATAATTCCACAACACTTATTATGACTAAATAAACGTTGTTGCATGTTTGAATGCCCATCTGGCTTGTGCTACTTGTGTGAATGTGATAATTCATCATCGATAATTTGTATCGGAATAGGTTTTGTTGTGTACCCATAATAATACATCCATTCTGTGATGCTTTTATTATGGAAGCTTTTTGCATTATCATTTAATCCGAGTAGTTCAAGTTTATTTGCTAAAGCCTCTTCTTTGGTAAGTGTCAGTCGGTCTAATCCTTTTCTTTCTGCTTCTTGGAGTAATACTATTAGGTTTTGTTGCGCACTTCTATTAGCATATTGAGAGAAATGCGATTGATATTGTGAAATAGCCTGTAAGCTTAGACAAACTATCAACGAAATTACAGCAAAATGAGAAATAAATCTAATCGTTACATTATGATGTTTATTGAGTTGCAGCACGGTTGCAAAAAGTGCGATAAACAATAATATCGTTTCAAATGATACGACATTGACTCTTATTGCACTGAATCCTATGTTGCCTAGAAGTCCTGTAACAAGTAGCGAGAAGATAAAATATTCCTGTTTATTTGCAAGCTTGTTGCGAAGTATCTTATAAAAAAGCACAATGAGATATAAAACACTTATGATAATTATCCATTTGTTTAATGTGGGATTGTTAGAAAAACCGTTTATGATAGAATCTAAAAGACTTGTGTCATGTGTTCCTTCAATTTGCGCTCTGCCTCTTCCAGACAAGAGAGTAAGGATAAAGGCTAGAGGCACTAATATTATTATGAATATTATGCGAAGGAAAATCGCATGAGCAAGACTTACATTCTCACGATATTTGATAAAGTAGTATGCGAGGATAAAAAGAGACAATCCAAAGATAGGTAATGAAGAAGTTTCTGTTACAAAGCATGCAGCATAAGCTAAGAAAAATAAAACACAATATCCACTAATGCTTGGTCTAATAATATAAAACTCTTTGTTATAAAGGAAAAAGTAGGCAATAGGCAAAAAATACAATAAGGAGAATCCCGCTGTACCGACATAGGCTGCTACCGTGTTATAGTGTGCAATATATGAAAAACAATATAAACAGCATAATGAAGAAACTACGAAAATCTTTTGAAAATTTTCCCTGTGATTTAGAATCCAAACTAATAACGATACGCTTATAAAAAGCAAGAAGTAAAAAATAAGATTGAAAAAGGCACTAAAAAACTCCTGTACTCTTAGAGGTGAGAAGCCAAAGGATACGAAGAATTGCCCTAAAGGACGCATGTGAAGTGAGACAAGAATATCGACAAAATGCCTGCCACGTGACCAAAAATTCCCAATAATTTCGTATGGTTGGTAAAATACACGATGCGCATGAGCGTACGACCAATCGTCATCATATATTGAAAAAAGCACACTCGAAGAGACAATCAATAGTGCTATGAATATACAATATAATGCAAATAAGGAAGAAGAAATAAATGTTTCAAGCAAGGGACTTTGTAAATCCTTTTGAATGAATTTTGCAGAATCTATGCGCAGAGGCATCAGGGTGTAAAAAGTAAAAAATACGGCAAACATTCCTAAAACAAGTAAAATAATTATTACGTGGATAATGAATTTGTATCGTAATTTAAGGGTATAAGGAATATGCGCAATGTTTAGAGATTCTAAGTCTAGTTTTTGAAAGCTCGTGAAAATACCAAATTGCGTGTGTTTGTCGCTGTATGTTGCACGAATAAAGACTGGCATGCTTTGATAATTAGGTACAATTTGAAATATATCGCTGTGGCGGAAAAATTTATTCATCTCGATAAATTTAAACCTGTAACTATAAATTTTTATATCCGAATTATTATATAAGGCTTGTTTTTCAATATCTTTAGAAACGTCTTGTAGGGTATGCGACCATAGAGAAATTTTTTGATATAAAGAATCTGTATTGTTTTGTGGATTGTCGTTATGCAAAGAGTTCTTGCAATATTCTTGCGTATTGCTAGGGATTGTGGAGCTTTGAAAGGCAACGTTAAATTGAAATATTCTATTTTGGATTAGAGAATCTGGCGATGTAGATTCTATGCTTTTACAGAGTTCTTTGTGTGCAGCAATAGTGTTTTCTTTGTCTAAACTAATCGAGCCTAGAGCACCGTATCGAGTAGTATTGCCTAACATTGCTAAGAAGGCTAATGTTATAGCAACTATTCCTAATATTGATATATATATATATATCGTAATTTATGTTTCATATTATTCCTTTTGACAACTATAATTATCTCACTATATCACACAATATATAAATACTGATTTAAGTTTTTTTTCTATAATTCGGTTGTCCAATTTATTGAATTTTAAGGAATAAGCATGCAAAGTAAAACAAACAAGAAAGGCGGCATCACACAAATATTCGTTGATTTTATAACAAGCGAATCTTTTGGTGGGATTTTTCTTGCTATTTCTACCGTTTTAGCACTTATAGTAGCTAATTCAAGTCTCGGGCATTTCTATCATGATTTTTTTCATATGCGGTTTGGCTTTCAATTGGATACTTATTTTGTAGGTTTTTCTATTCATGACTGGATTAACGATGTGCTTATGGCATTTTTTTTCTTGTTAGTAGGATTGGAAATCAAACGTGAAATGATTTTTGGTGAGCTTAATTCCTTTTCTAAAGCGGCATTTCCTGCGATAGCTGCTGTTGGCGGTATGATAGTCCCTGGTCTTATTTATTACGGTTTAAATATAGGCACAAATTCTGCGCATGGATTTGGAATCCCTATGGCAACAGATATTGCTTTTGCCTTAGGCGTAATGATGATACTTGGCAAACATATTCCTTTAGCATTAAAGATGTTTTTAGTTACATTGGCGGTAGTTGATGATTTAGGGGCAATTATTGTTATTGCTTTATTTTATGGTGGAGACATTAGTGCATTTTGGCTAGGTGTTTCTGGCGTGATTGTTCTATTATTGCTGATTTGTAATAGCTTGGGCGTGAAGAGTCTTCTTGTATATTTATTTTTTGGGGTATTGCTTTGGTTTTCTGTGCATTTAAGCGGCGTGCATGCGACTATTGCTGCAGTTATTCTTGCCTTTTGTATTCCCGTAAAAGCGAAACGTGATTTTTCACATTTTCAAGATTCTCTTAATCATTGGACAACTAACTATGTCAAAGATTCTAAGCAAAATGTTTTATTAGATTCTGGGCAGTTACATATGATTCATGATATTCAGCAGATTGCGGTTGATGCACAGAATCCACTGTTACGTTTGGAGCATTTTCTACAACCATGGAGTGCCTATTTTATTATGCCGCTATTCGCTTTTGCAAATGCCGGAGTGAGTGTAGCTGGTAATTTCGATTTTAGTATTGATCATATTTTTTGGGGAATATTTTTAGGGTTAGTTGTAGGTAAACCGATTGGAGTATTTCTAGCTACTTTTGCCTGTGAAAAATTCGGTATTGCTAAACGTCCCGATTCTATTAGTTGGGGGCATATACTTGGTGCCGGTATGTTAGCTGGCATTGGTTTTACTATGTCTCTTTTTGTTTCGGCTTTAGCATTTGATATAGAGGAATCCAAAGAATTAGCAAAAGTGAGTATTTTACTTGCTTCTTTTGCCTCATGTGTCATTGGTGTACTTTTTCTACTCTTTTATGGAAAAGTTAAAAAATAATACTTTTATGATACAATTCAATAGTATATGTTTAAGTTATGAGGAGTTTATATGAATCAACTAGAGCCTTTTATTTCATTTGTTCCTCTTGTTGTATTAATTGTGGTTTTTTATTTTTTAGTTTTTCGTCCGCAGCAGCAACAAAAGAAACGTCATATAGAGATGGTTGCTACCCTTAGGAGAGGAGATAAGATTGTTACAAATGGAGGATTTGTATGTGAAGTTATTAAACAAGAAGCTAATTTTATTAATGTCCGTTTGGGAGATAATCAAGTGCGTTTGTCTAAGGATTATGTAGCTTATAAAATCGATGAGTTGTCTGGAGATGAAGATTCTAAATCAGATAAATAATTTACCAAAGAGAATCCATTAAGCTAGCTAAAATAGGATTTATTAATGAAATCAAGATTCATATCAATCTTAGAAGAGATATAAATGATAAAGCGCACTACTACATACAAACCATTTAATTATCGTTTGGCAGTCCTTATCTTTGCAAGTCTTTTTGCCATTATTTTTAGTATTCCTTCATTCTTTCAAGACAAGGAGACTGATAATTTCTTTAGCGATAAGCCTAAGATTACTTTGGGGCTTGATTTGCAGGGTGGCTTAAGTCTCTTGCTCGATGTTGACGTGAAAGCCGCTATTCATAGCCGTTATACCACAATTCTTACTGATATTAGATTTTATACTCAAAGAGAAAAGGTGCCCATCACTAAACTTAAATTAGATGAACATGAAGTCAGCTTTATTCTTTTAGATTCTAATCAAGCATTAAAGCTTCAAGATATTATCAAAGAGATACAGGGCGTAAAAGTAGAGCAAAATGCTAATCAATATATCCTTACTCTTAGCCAAGAAGAAGAGAAAATAATAGAGAGAAGCGCATTAGATCAAGCGATTAACACTATTCGCAATCGATTAGACAAATTTGGATTAGCAGAGCCTAATGTTTCTCGACAAGGCGTTAATCAAATTAGCGTAGAAATGCCGGGCGTAAAGACACAAGAAGAGCAACAGAGGCTCATTGAACTTATCTCAAAAAGTGCTAAGTTAGAGTTTATGGCTGTTGATGAGTCTTTAGCGAGAAGAATGGCAAATGGTGAAGCTATTACCGATGAGGAGGCTGCAAGGCATGACTCAGTGCTCATTCCTTTCGTTGAAGATATGACGGGTAATATCAAACTTCCACTTAAGGCTGTCCCCATTCTTGATGGTAGTGAATTATCAGATGCGCGGACAGCAACAGACGAGAATGGGCAACCAGCTGTAAGTTTTGCATTAAATTCTAAAGGAGCACAGATTTTTAGTGATTTTACAGCATCTAATATTAAGAATAGGCTAGCAATTGTTTTGGATAAAAAGGTTTTTTCAGCTCCTACTATTCAAACAAGAATAGGTGGAGGAAAAGGTATTATTAACGGGAATTTTACTATGCAGAGTGCCAATGATTTAGCTATTGTACTACGTTCAGGAGCACTTCTAGCACCTGTGAAAGTCGTCGAACAACGTAGTGTAGGACCTAGTCTTGGAGCAGATTCTATTCAAGCGGCTTTTATTGCCTTGATTACAGGTTTTATTTTAGTAGTAGGCTTTATGATGACGTATTATTGTGTTGCAGGGGTTTTTGCGTCATTGGTGTTGATTATTAACCTTTTATTAATTATTAGTGTCATGGCATTATTTGGAGCTACACTTACTTTACCAGGTATGGCAGGTATTGTTCTTACTGTAGGTATGGCAGTTGATGCTAATATCATCATTAATGAACGCATAAGAGAAGCACTGCGCGAAGGACAAGGCGTTATTAAATCATTAAAAGTTGGTTATCAAAATGCGTCTAGGGCGATTTTTGATGCAAATATTACTTCTCTGATTGCTTCTATTCTTCTTTATATATATGGCACGGGTACAATTAAGGGGTTTGCAATCACCACGAGCATAGGGATTCTTGCCTCTATCATTACTGCTATCATTGGTACTCATGGTATTTATTTGTGGCTAGAGAATATTATTGACAAAAACAAAAAACTATATTTTTGGTTTGGCGTAAAAGAATCAGACATTCAATTAACACAGAATAGAGTGAAGTAGCAATGGAAGTTTTTAAGCATAATAGGATTTTTGATTTTGTTTCTTGGAGTAAATATGGCTTAATATTATCTATTTTGCTTAGTGTGGTTTCTCTTTATCTTTTTTTTGGTATAGGGTTTAATCTGGGAATAGATTTTGCTGGTGGTAGCGCGGTACAGATTCAAATCAATACAGCTGCCAAAGATAGGCAAATGGATTTCTCTGATAAACAAATCGCTTTAGATTCCAAAAACATTAATTCTTCTGGTATTTTGCACGAAACAACAAACAACAATAATTCCATTATTCAAACGATAAGAGAATTGCTTGAGCAGGATTCACGTTTTAATAATGCGCAAGTTAGTAATTTTGGTAGCAACAAAGAGTTTCTTATTAAGATTCCTTTTCACTCCGATTTGCAATCTACTACATTGGCTAATAGATTGCATGAAATACTTTCACCGATTGGTGAATTTGAGATTCGTAAGCTTGACACTGTTGGACCAAAAGTAGGGGATGAATTGGCTCGCAGTGCAATTATTTCTCTTGTCCTTGCAGTGATTGCGATGATGCTCTATGTGAGTTTTCGTTATGAATGGCGTTTTGCGCTTGCTTCTATTATTGCACTTGTTCATGATGTTATGATTACTGCTGCAAGTGTCATTGTTTTTAAGATTGATTTGAATCTGGAGGTTGTTGCGGCGTTGCTCACATTACTTGGATATTCAATTAATGATACAATTATAGTGTTTGATCGAATTAGAGAAAAAATGCTGCAAGGCAAGAAGATGTCTATTGAGGAAGTAATTAATGAGGCGATTTCTCACACACTTTCCCGCACAATTCTTACTTCGCTTACAATGTTTTTTGTCGTTTTAACGTTGTATGTCTTTGGTGGAAAGATTATTGTAGGTTTTTCACTTCCTCTACTCGTTGGTGTCGTATTTGGTACTTATAGCTCTATGTTTGTTGCGCCGAAGTTGGCTATTTTGTTTGGTTTTTCGATTGAGAAATATTATGCAAGAGAGATACAAAAAGTGAAAAAGGCAGAAGAGAAAGCACGTATGAGAAAGCTTTATGAGGGAGGTAGAGTATAAACAAGTTGCACCGAGTGGTGTAAGTGATAAGATTTAATCAGTATTATTTCTAATATTATAATGTCTATTATTGGGCTTTTGATATATAAAGGAATAATTATTTAAAATTATGATTATTGTAGATTCTATGCAAACAAGAATTATTTGGTTATCTTTAAGGAACTATTAAAAATGAAAATTCAAAAATTTCATAACGCGATTCTTAATTTCAAGAGTTTAATGAAGTAATAAACAAAAAAGGTATTTTGAATCATTTGCAAATAGAGTAAGCATTATATAATGTTGTAAATAAAATAAGCAATTTTACGTAAATGGGATGGAATATTTGTATTTAATTTATAGTATAGAGATTGTAATACGGGAAAGCATTGGTTTAATAGAGCTAAAAGGTAATTTTGAATCAGATGTAATGTAGCTTATAATTACAAAGTCAAATATTTTTCTTGCGGAAATCTTTAGCCACTCAAAACCAAGCAAAATTCTTTGGTGATTCTAAGAATCGTTCAAAGAATTTATGCGCTTATTGTTAATAAACCTGTTTCTTTGCAAAAAACTGCACGTATGAATGAAGTCATGGAAGAAAGTGGAAAAGACAAAAGTAAATGTCAATAATATTTCAAGATTATTAAGTAAAATTTTATAAAATTTAATAGCCTAATAAATAATAGTTAGGCACAATAGATTTCAAATTTGCTTTACTAAAGAAAAGGCAATAATTTTTTGATTCATAATTAGGATAAGAAGTTTTATTAAGTTACCTTTTGGTTGATAGGAGAATTATTTTTAGTTCTGCTAAAATACCTTTTAAGAGAACTTAAGTATTTCTATGATACAATTTAGTAATTTACTAAACAAGGACATTAAGGATGGAAGATAAGCTCTTTACTTTTGCAGGTTTGATTAGCACCGATCATAATTTCATTACTATATTTTATACTATATTGAGTGCTTTAGTTACGTTGGGGATAAGTATATTTGCGGTTAGAAAATTGCAGGCTGTTCCTACAGGAATGCAGAATTTTTATGAATGGATCGTTAGTGGCATGCTTTATGTTGGCAAGGATACATTAGGCGATAAACTCGCAAGGAAATATTTTCCTCTAGCAGGAAGTATAGCCGTTTTTGTTTTTTATTGTAATGTTATTGGCATTATTCCAGGATTTGAAGCCCCTACATCTAGCATTAGCTTTACTCTAGTATTAGCTTTAATTGTCTTTTTTTATTATCATTTTGAAGGGATTCGTGCGAATGGATTAATTAAGTATTTTGGACATTTTGCTGGTCCAGTTAAGTTTCTTTCCCCTTTGTTATTCCCTATTGAAATTATTTCTCACCTTTCACGCATCATTTCTCTTTCTTTTCGTTTGTTTGGAAATATCAAGGGTGATGATATGTTTTTACTTGTTATGCTTGGTCTTGTTCCTTGGGTGGTGCCGTTGCTACCTTTTGCTATTCTCACATTTATGGCGATTTTGCAGGCTTTTGTATTTATGATTCTTACTTATGTTTATTTAGCAAGTGCAGTATTGTTGGAAGAAGAGCATTGACTCCTGTGAGGTATTCTACATAAATGAATACAAAATTAGAAAATAGAAAGGTCTTAGCGATACTAGATTTTTTCTATGGATTCTTTTTTGGATGTGCTATTTTTGCTGCTTCTCTTGCTTTTATAATTATTCCTTACTTTTTTTCTGCGATTTTATTGGCTGTAAGTTTGTTTGCTATTTTTATATTTCTTATGTTAATGATTAAGTATTTTCGTATGCGTATGGAACTAGCACAAATGACTTTTGATGTACAAGTAAGAATTTATGAATCCCAACAACAAATTTTGCATGCGTTAGGTGTAGATAAAGAAAAACATTTAGATATTGATAACGCAAAGGATTCTTCCTCACATTAAGCTCCGTTAATTTGTTTAGCACGGTATATATTTTGCTTGGAATCTTGAAGATTCTAATTGAAGGTCTTACTATGCGCGTAACATTTGGAACAAAATACAGTCAAATGCTTAACAATCAAGGTTCTCTTACTTCTAAACTTAACGATATGAACACCAAGATTGCAAGCGGGAAAGAGATTCAATATGGTTGGCAAAATGCAAGTGTTTCTAATCAGAATCTCAAATTGGAGTATGATGAAACGACATTGGCACAGGGTATAGAAGTGTCAAAAACCGCAGAAACCAATACTTTAAATACCGATAAAGCATTACAAGAAATGTCTATGGCTATGGTACAGTTTAAGACAAAGCTTTTGCATGGCGCAAACGATCTACATACGCCTACTTCGAGAGAAGCTTTAGCGCGTGATTTGGAAGCAACGAAAGCACATATCATTAATATTGCCAACACTTCTGTGGGGGGAAAATTTATTTTTTCCGGGAGTAAGGTAGATATTCAACCTTTTGATATGGATGGGAATTATTATGGCAATGATGAGTCTTTAAATGCTCTTGTAAGTTCTAAGAATCTTGTTCCATTTAATATTACAGGTGAAGAACTTTTTTATGGCTTTGATAACGACAAACATCGTATTATCACCACTAATGAGCGTATGCTTAATCAAACAAGATTGCATCCAGCAATTATGGATCCATCAGAGAAGCACAGCGAACCTATTGAAGTGTATTTAGACGAACATGATACCCTAAGAGACATGTTGGGAGATGATGATAATAATACCTCTAATAACGGTAAAGAATATTTTTATTTACAGGGCGTCAACAGTCGAGGGCAGAGTTTTAAAGCTAAATTTGCACTTGATGTTGGCTATTCACACCCTAATAATGCCACGAAAGTTCGAGATCTTTTAGATCGTATTGGTAAAGCCTATGGGAATACCAATAAAACGCAAGTGGTTGATGTAAGGTTAAATAAATGGGGACAAATTGAGATTAAAGATTTAAAACCAGGAAGCTCTAGCATTGATTTTCATCTAATATCAAGTAACATGGACGTTGAGAACACTGCAGAACTAGAATCTCTTGGCGCAAGAATAAAAACTTATAGCTCCCAGAATCTTATTTCAGAATTTAATACAGGTAGCCTTAAGGGAGTAAATGATTTATATGATAATCGCGTTACTCATATTCCCACAACACTTATACATAAAGATAATACGATGACTGAAATAGATTCTAAATTGAGTGATATATTTTCAACTACTACCAGATATGTTAAGATTACAGGTACTGCGCCTAATAAAGAAGATGGAACAATTGATGATAGAGAATTAGGTGAGCCTATGCTTTTTGATATAAAAGGTATGGAAGTACGAGATTTATTCCAAGCTATTAAGCAGTATTTTGGTGGGAATCTTGAAGTTGAATTAGATCATGGACATATTACTATTTATGATAAAAATGTAAGAAACAAAAGTGTAGATACAATGAAACCGCCTTTTGATGGTGAGAGGGGATTTTCTATAAAATTGGAAACATTGGATGCAAATGAACAATCCGTCAATGGTTTCACTGCTGCCCTTGGAATAAGCTATACAAAGACTGGGTTTCATCAATTGGGTTCAAAACTAAGGGGAAATATTGCACAGGTTATTTCAGGAACTTCCTATCTTGCTAATGATAATACAAAGCTGCTTGAAGTAACTGATGGTTCTCTTAATGGCAAGGTGTTTGGTTTTAAGTTTCAGGATCATAACGGTATTGAATTGCATGCTAGCCTTGCTTTCACAAAGCAGGGGACTTTTCTCGAGCTCCCTTCTCAAAAATCAGAGGCACGTACTATTAAGATTCCGTTATTTAATCCTCATGATGAGCCTCCACAAGTAACAGTAAGTGAAGGTAATAATGTTACATATAGGCAGCTTATGGATGCTATGGCAATTGCATTAAATTATAGCAATGAAGATGAGGATTCGCTTCGCGCCGCAGAGATTAAAGGTAAACCAACACAAAAAGCAAAGAACGCTTATGAAGCACTTATAGAGCGAGCAAATACTAAGATGAGTATTTATCTTGATAAAGAAGGAAAGATGGTTATTCAAGACAATATCCGTTCCCTTACAAGAATGTCTATGATGTTTTATGATAAAGATCAAGATAGTTTTAGTCCAGAATCTATTCGCAATGCAACTTCTAATGTGAGGCTTAATGCTAATGGGGGGCTTGTTGTAGATGATCCAAAGATTAATTTTTTTAAAGGATTAGATGATGCTATTCAATCTGTACGTGATGGCATATATCGTGCAGGCGCATTACATGGACAACGTTATGATGACACTATGCAGAGTATTGGATTGCAGAATAGTATTGAATTGATAGATCATTTAAGCGATCATATAGAAAAAATTATTGCTAAGAATGGCGCACATACAAGAACATTTCAGAATGCAATTACAAGAAATGAGGTTATTAAAACACAAGTAAGTGGTATTAAAGGTGAAACAATAGGTGCTGATTTAGCAGAGACTTATAACAAGTTTACAAATCTTAGCAATAACTACCAAGCCGTTCTTTCTTCTACCAATAGAATCAACGGGCTTTCACTTGTGAATTATCTTAATTAATTGCATTAAAGGTAATTATATAGTTAGCGGATCAATATCTATATCAATTGATTCAATAATTTTTTGACTAGCCTTTTGTTTTGCTTTTTGTATCGCCTTTTGCAAAATAAGCGGAGATTTTGCGCGTAAAAGTACTTGATAGTAGAATTTATTTTTGAGTTTTGCAGTATTTCTTTCGCATATTCCTACAATCTCAAAATCATAGAGCTTTTTAGCCTGTATTTCATTGAGTGAGTCTGCAAACTCACAGGCAAGTTCCCTTGCTATGTTTTCATTGGAATTTCCAAAGGTAACAAGTGCCAATCTAACAAATGGCGGATAGAGAAATTGTCGGTAGTGCAACTCATGATCGATTACCAATTTATAATCTCCCCAAAAATTAGAAATTAATTCTCGATTATGTGTTTGCACGATAACTACGCCGTTCTGTTTTCGTCCGCTTCTGCCGCCTACTTGATACATTAAAGAAAATGTTTTTTCCATAGCCCGATAATCTTGCATGGCAAGCATATAATCTAACCCCAAAATAACACTTAAGCCTATTTTGTGATAGTCGTGCCCTTTTGCTAGCATTTGTGTGCCAATCAAAATATCAATTATTCCTTTATTAAAATCACTTAATGTCTTTTCGAGTGTTTTTTGTGTAGTAATATAGTCCCTATCGAAAATGGCAATGTTTGCAGATATGTTTAATTGTTGGAATATTTCTACTAGATGATTCTTAACTTCTTCTGTTCCAAGTTGGAATCCTTCTAGCTCACTATTGCCGCAATATTCACAAGTTTTAGGAATCTTTTTTGTAAAATTACAATAATGACAGACAAGAGCATTTCTTTTCTTATGTAGGCTCAAAGTGATGCTGCAAGATGGGCACATGATTTTTTCTCTACAGTTACGACATAATAAACTTTTAAAATTTGCGCGAATGGGGACAAAAATAATGGCTTGCAATTTGTTGTGCAGTATATTTCGTAATGCTGTTATGATTGTTTCGCTTATCGGATTTTTATTGGAACAAGAATCCACTATAAGAGTATTTTGCGAATTATGAAATGTAGATTCTAGTTTAATCAGATAATTATTTTTTTGTGCAAGATAATAATCTTTTACGGCTGGTGTGGCACTACCTAATACCACTTGAACACCTTTTGTACTTAGAAAAATGGCTAAATCTTTGGCGTTATATTTAGGATGACTGTTGGATTTATATGAATCGTCATGTTCTTCATCGACGATAATTATTCCTAGATTCTGATACGGTAAAAAAAGAGAGCTTCTAGCACCAGCAATGATGCAGAATTCTCCTGAAAGTAATTTTTGTAAAACCTGTTTTTTTTGTTTTGATGTTTGTTTGCTATGCCATAATCCTATAAGATTGGGGTAGGCAGATTCCAATCTATTTTGAATTTGAGGTGTGAGTGATATTTCAGGCATGAGAAATAACGCTTGTTTGTTTTGTGTAAGACATTCGTGAATAATGTGTAGATAAATTTCTGTTTTACCGCTACCTGTTGCGCCAAAAATTAGACTTAAATTACGTTTTTTACAAAATTCTAACACCTTTTGTTGCTCTGTGGAGAGCGAATGTAGTCTATTACGCGGTAACTCATTTGTGCAAATAGATTGATTAAATTTTGCTTGTGTGATGGGGGTAAATATCTGGGCACTGATTCCTGTTGGTTGCATATAATAGTTACTGATAAAAGGTAATAAGTTTTTTTGTAAGATACTTAATTGCTCGTCTGCCTTACGTGCAGGCTTGATTTCAAAGGGATACGTACTTTCATCTTGCTGTTTTGCTATGTCTATCATGATAGCTAATCTATTATGGTTGTTTAACTTTACTTCGAGTAGATCATAACGTTCTAGGGGTGAATTAAGAGATGTTATATCAATCTTATACGTAAGTGGGAAAAGTTTTGCACCGATAATTTCAACTTGAATGAGTAAAAAGTTATTCATTAGAGATCTCATATTTAGTAAATGGATGATTATATCTTTACGTCTTTTTAGATAAAAGAGCTAAAATTAATTATTCTAAATTGATAAATTAAATCAATCTTTATACTTGCCTTATTTTAAGATAAACACAAAATATTAAATATTTTCTATAAAAGTAGAATGAATGGAAAGAAAAAAGATTTATATTCTGGTTGATAGAAGTACATGTATTTGCTAGGAGGATTTAGGTGAATTTGAGTGTCTAAATAAACTGCAGGATTCCGATAGAGAATCTCTAAAATTTTTAGAATATTGTTAATAATATAAGTAGAAAATCAATAATTTTTTGCATTTAGTTTTACATAGTTACAAGTATCTTAAGAAAAATCATGCATTTTCATAATTTTTATGTTATAAATTCTTGATAAATATAATGATTTTTTCATAATTTTCTTTAAAAGTTACATATTGTAACATAATATATGGCATTCTACGTTTCTCCATTTATTTTATATGAAATACTTTATGATAAAAATTATTTTCAAATATATTATGGGATTAATTTCATATTTATTTGTCAATTTTTTTTAAAAAGTATCAAAATTTTGTATTTATGAAGTTATAAAATAAGCTTTTTATATACTATAAAAGTGAAATAGTTAAGTCATAATTAAGCAATGACAATATAGTAAGCGTTTTTTTTTTTTTTGTTTTGAGGCATTTGTACATTTATCTAATTTTTGGGCTATACTTATTAAGATATTAAAATATTTAGGGAGTTGGATAAAGAATGTCACTAACTATTGCAAATAAAAGTTTCACTTCTCGTTTAATTGTCGGTAGTGGAAAATACAAAAATTTTCAAATAACAAAAGAAGCCACTTTGGCAAGTGGAGCAGAAATGATAACGGTGGCGGTTAGAAGAATTAATATTCTTAATAATAATACTGAAAATCTTTTAGATTACTTTAAAGGAACAAATATTTCATTTTTACCTAATTCAGCGGGCTGCACAACCGCTAGAGAGGCGGTAGCTCTTTTTTAATTAGTACGTGAAGGTACGGGTATTGATTTTGTCAAGCTTGAGATTATTGGCGATACACAAAAAACCCTATATCCTGACGTAATGGAGACGCTAGAAGCAACAAAAATTCTTGCAAAATCTGGATTCAAAGTCCTTGTTTATACTAATGATGATCCTATCATGGCAAAGAAGTTAGAAGATAACGGCGCAAGTGCTGTGATGCCTTTGGCTGCTCCTATTGGAAGTGGGCTCGGAATTCAGAATAAATACAATATCATATTTATTAAAGAGGCAGTTACGATCCCTGTTATTGTGGATGCTGGTGTAGGTTGCGCTAGTGATGCAAATATTGCCATGGAGTTAGGTGCTGATGGTGTATTGACCAATACGGCTATTGCACAAGCTAGCGACCCTGTTAAAATGGCACGAGCAATGAAACTTGCTGTGGAAGCAGGTAGATTAAGTTATGAGGCGGGACGTATTGCCAAAAAACCTTTCGCTACTGCTAGTTCGCCTTTAGATTATATGCCGGCACTTTAGATATTGCGAAGTTGACAGTTAAAGGATTGAGATATGGCATATCCATTAAATAGTGAAAATGGCTTTGATGTTTCTCTTAGATTTTGGCTAGAGCGGTTTTTTTATGCAAAGTTTATGAATCTTACTGCACATCGCGTGAAAGATAAGAGCAAATTTGCTGAAGTTGTACAAGATATTCAAAGTGGCGGACGTAATTCCATTGATGATATCCGTAAAATTTGTAAAAAAGCTAGACAAATTGGCTTATTGGGAATCAATACCTATGCTAATCCTTTATTAACGTTTTATGAATATTGTATTAAAGCTGGGTTTGCTGATATGCGAGAAATAGAAATTAACAACGTGCAGGAATTTTTGAGTATTTACACTGCCAACCTTAGCAATGCGACTATTCGCAACTATCAATTTACTTTAACGAATTTTTTTGAGTTCGTGCAAAAAAATAATGAGGTTGAAAATGGTGCCTCTCACATTTATTCTATGGAGCTTATCGGTTCTCATGCGCAAATTAAACAGGATTTACCAGAATTTTTAACTGCAGAAGAAATTGAAAGATTCTTAGAAGTTTTAAGACGTTATGATATTAAACAGAAACATGTTAACTCATTAGTAAGACTACGTAATCAACTCATTATTCTTATGATTATTTATAGTGGCGCAAGAGTAAGCGAAATTCTTGAGATTGGTTATAAAGATGTTTCTTTAGAAAGCGGCTATTATCGTTTGCGACTACGTGGCAAGGGCAATAAAATGAGAATAGTTTTTGTCCAAGCAAGTTTGATTTCCAAATATTACGATTCGTGGATTGAATTGCGTAAAAAGTTTCCTAATGTTACGGACGATATGCCTCTATTCGTTAATAGAAAGTCTAACGTTCCTGCGCAATCTTATATCTATGTAATTATTGAAAATCTTTTGTTAAGTGCAGGTATTCGTAAGGCAAAAAATGGTGCACATTTATTACGTCATAGTTTTGCTACTTTGCTTTATAGTCGGAGTAAAGATTTAGTATTAGTCCAAGAGAGTCTAGGGCATAGTAGTGTTGAAACAAGTCGCATATACACTCACTTTGATAATGAAAAGCTAAAGCATACCGCTAATATTATGGCGGATTTTAAGGGAAATAGTTAAGCCTCTATGGCAAAAAGTAAATTTTTGAGCTAGAAATTTATATGGGCATATTATTGGCAATAATATGAAGCAATATGAATGTAAAACGTTATTTAATTCAATAATTTATAGGCTTATAATATTAATATTGGAATCTCTTTGGGGTTATAACACACAATTTAGGATTGCTTGTTGGTCGGGTTGGCACGCAGAGTGCAAAATAATTCATAATACTAGCAATAATTATTATATGAAGTCCTTATTTTACAAATTGCTTGTATTCATTTAGAGGTTGATTTGGTAATTATATGAAAGATGTCAGGGAGTATGAATTTTAGATTATTTTTGCAATTTGCTAAAAATTTAACTTTGAATCAATAGATTTAAAGTTAAATTAAGGCTATTTTATGTAGAATACAGCTTTGTATTATTTAGCGGAAGTGGCGAAACTGGCAGACGCACTAGACTTAGGATCTAGCACCGCAAGGTATGGAGGTTCAAGTCCTCTCTTCCGCACCAGATTGTTTCTATGATGAATTGATTGGATATTTTTTGTAATGCGGGAATAGCTCAGTGGTAGAGCACAACCTTGCCAAGGTTGGGGCCGCGGGTTCGATCCCCGTTTCCCGCTCCATTTTAATAGTTTTTGTTGCCCAGGTGGTGGAAATGGTAGACACAAGGGACTTAAAATCCCTCGAACCTAGTTCGTACCGGTTCAAGTCCGGTCTTGGGCACCACCATTTCCTTAAGATTAAGGCGACATAGCCAAGCGGTAAGGCACGAGCCTGCAAAGCTCTGATTCCTCGGTTCGATTCCGAGTGTCGCCTCCATATTATAGTTTTGCGAGAGATGGCTGAGTGGTCGAAAGCGGCGGTCTTGAAAACCGTTGAGGCAAAACCTCCGGGGGTTCGAATCCCTCTCTCTCGGCCAGTTATGTTGAACTTCTTTATCTTCCTTATCTTTTCTTATCTGCTATTGATTGAATTTAGTTACATAATTGTAGGTTATAATTTACGCTATTCCTTTTTAATGAAATGAATCGCGTCAGTTAGAGGATATTGTTACTTTGACGTATTCACCAATAAAATAAGTTGATATATTTGAATATTTAAGGTACGTATAATGAAAAAAGTTGCATTGATTACCGGGGTAACGGGGCAAGATGGAGCCTATTTGACTGAATTCTTACTAAATATTGGTTACGAGGTGCATGGTATTAAACGTAGATCATCACTTTTTAATACGGATAGAATCGATCATTTATATCAAGATCCTCATATAAGTAACCGTAATTTCTTCTTACATTATGGTGATTTAACGGATTCTACAAATCTTATTCGAATCATACAGGAAACGCAACCACACGAGATATATAATCTTGCCGCCATGAGTCATGTAGCTGTCAGTTTTGAATCCCCAGAATATACAGCCAATGCAGATGGAATAGGCACTTTGCGTTTATTGGAAGCATTAAGAATCTTGGGCTTACAACAAACATGTAAAATTTATCAAGCTTCCACAAGCGAACTTTATGGTTTAGTGCAATCAATACCCCAAAATGAACAAACACCATTTTATCCACGTTCCCCTTATGCTTGTGCAAAGCTTTATGCTTATTGGATTACGGTAAATTACCGAGAAGCCTATAATATTTTTGCAAGTAACGGAATTCTTTTTAATCATGAAAGCCCTATTCGCGGTGAAACATTTGTAACACGTAAGATTACACGCGCTGTAAGTAGAATCGTATTGGGATTGCAAGATAAATTATATTTAGGGAATCTTTCTGCTAAAAGGGATTGGGGACATGCAAAAGATTATGTGGAAGCTATGTATCTTATTTTGCAACAGGATAAACCAGATGATTTTGTTATCGCGACAGGTGTTACTACAGAGGTACGTGAATTTGTCCGACTAAGTTTTGAAGAAGTAGGTATAGAGATTGAATTTAATGGTGAAGGTATTAATGAAAGAGCGATTGTTCGTAAATGTAAAGGTGATTTGAAATTACCTCTAGGCAAAGAGGTGGTAGCGGTGGATTCGCGATATTTTCGCCCTACAGAAGTTGAATTATTATTAGGTGATTCAAGTAAAGCGCAAAGAATCCTTGGTTGGAAGCCCAAACATGATTTGCAAGGTTTAATAAAAGATATGATGAAAAGCGATATGGAACTTATGAAAAAAGAAAAGTATATTCGAGATGGCGGGTTTCATATCATGAAGTATTTTGAATAATCAGAGAGCGAGAGGAGCGTTATTATCATTAGAAATAAAAATAGGGTTATTTCTAGTATTGCATGAATGGTTTACATTTCCTTAACATATCCTGAAAGTATTTAGAAGCTTTGGCAATAATTTCACTAGAATCTGTAAAATACAATGTTTCATAATTGTTTTCGAAAGCATTTTTGCTCCAATTCGCACTACCTAAACCAATCAATTCATTATCAATAATAATCATTTTTTGGTGCATAATTCCATTATATTTTCCATTTTTAGCAGTTTTCCCTTCTAATAAACATGTGTGAATATTTGCAAATTTTTCTAAATATCCAATAGTACTATTTTCTGTCTTTTTTTGTCCAAAGTCATAGATAATGTTGATTTTTACTCCTTTATTATTTGCCTCTCGTAGTGCTTTAGCAATTTCTCTATTAGTGAAACTATAAATCGCTATGTCAATATTTGTCTTGGCGCGCATAATAGAATGTACCAAGTCTTTAATTGCTTCTTGCTGCTCATAGGGCATAATATAAAGTTTCTCTGTGATTGAAGCAGCATTTGTAGAGCCAATGGTTAAAAATGCCGCGAATAACAAACAAAGGGTTGGTATTTTGCATGAACGCACTAAGGTTTTTATGTTTTTTTGCATTAAATTCCCTATTCCAATAGAAATTAATTTTTTTGTATTATAATATTATATGAATATTTTATCAAGATTCTTGGCTAAAAGCTAAGATTTTTCAACGAGAAGGCATAATGAAAGTACTACTTATTAATCAGAATCCTGTGATTAAAAAACTTGTAGATGTAGCAAGTAAAAAACTAAATTTAGAAGTCGAGAATCTTGCAATTATTCCTGCTGGTTTTAGTTTTAAGGATTTTATTTGTATCATTGTAGATGATGAAAATGTAAAAAAAAATCTTAATAACCTTATGTCTTTGCAAAACCATATCAAAGTTTGCCTGCTTTTTGGTCGAAAAAGCCAAGTTAATAAGAATGATTTTAACATTGCTATTCAAAAACCATTTCTTCCTACTGATATTTTAGAGATTCTTAACCAATGTTTGCCAAAAGAAGGCGAAACCAATGTATTTGATGTAGATTCTGCAATAGATTTAGATGTTAGCAGCATCGAACCGCCTCAAGCCGAAGATGTTTCTTCTTTACAATCGGTTGATGATGAAGCACAAGCGATTGTAGATAAAGAGTCCAAAGAGGGAGATGGGCTTGATGTGGATTTAGACAGTCTTGATTTTTCTGTATTAGAAGATGTAGATAGCGAATCTAATCCAGACACACAAACCGATGAGAACAATGCTAATGCCGTCGAAAACAATAGCAATGCACCACAAAGTGAAAATGATATCCAAAGTACTTCCGCCGATGATACAGTTGAATCTTCTACTGAAGATATTACTGTTGAAGACAGCAACACAAAAATAGATTTTAGTAGCGATTTGAGTGATTTGAAACCAAATACAGAAGATACTAGCCCCCTTGATTTAGCTAATTTTGATTTAGATGCTCTTGTTGATTCGTCGGCACTCAAAGCTGCAGGAATGGAAAAACCATTAGATTTACTTGAATCTGATTCTACTCTTGATGAAGAGGCATTGAAAAATGCAGAAGAAGTTTCTGATGATTTGATTTTGAGTGATGATGAGAGAGGTATGTTGCAGCCAAGTCCTAAACAATTTTTAGAATCACAAATGCAAGAAGAGTCCTCGATTCAAGAAGCTGAAGATTTGCAATCACAAGAACAATCTAAGCAAGATATACAAAACAATGATGGTGTAACATCCACTCCATTTGATGAGTTGAATGTAACAGAATCCATACAAGATTCTGATTTGCATTCTAACGAGTCGCAATCTTTGGAGAGTATTACTATACCTGCAAATGAAGCGGAAACATTAAATGATAAAAAAGAAGGCGATGAAATACAGGTAGCGGAAGATACCCACAAAATAGATACTGCTACAAATCATAATATGGATAATGTCGACGAAAAAACTAATGATGTAGATTCTACACAATCAAATTCTCTAGATACTGCTTTTGATGATCTAAGTGCGGCATTGAATGCGGCTTTTCATGATATTGACAATTTGGACACGCAACAAGCAGACAATAAGACGTCCGAAGATTCTCCTTTGGGAGAAGAACTTGCAATGAGTGCCCCCAATGAACAAGCACAATCCATTGAACCAAATGTTACTGAAGATATTAATACTGACTTAGAATCTTATGATAAAGATAATCAAGAAGAAACATTAAACGAATATTCAACTGCACAGCCAGAAGCCTTTGATGAGTTAGTGAGCGCAGATTCAAGTACGCAAGATAACGCGATAGAGGATGAGATGTCTATTTCTAACAGTAGCGATATTGCAATAGATGACATTTTGGAGGTAGATAATTTAGAAACCGAGGACACGATAGAAGCCACAGATTTGGAAAGCACAGATGACATATTCTCTGAAGAAAATAGTGTTGATGATGCTAGCAAATATGATGCAACAGATATTGAAGATTTGGCATTAGAAGACTTAGCAACAGAAAATTTAGAAACCCAGACAGAGACCAAGGATTCTCAAGAAGTCAATGAATTAATGGAAGATATTTCGACAGAAGATCTGCTTCAAGCAGAAGATGTTATGTTATCCGAAAATATTTTAAAGGAAGACACTAGCCCAACAAATAGCGATATAGATGCACAAGATATTGCATTTGCAGACAGTCAAAAATCTGAACCGCTTATAGAATCGGATATAGTAGATTTTGAAGATGATAATATTTCTATTGAGCACAATAAAGAAGACTCTATATTATTTGACGAAGAGGATATGTCCGTGCAGGAATCTCCCACACAACAAGATGAATTGCAGCTAGACAATGAATTGTTGTTACAATCAGATGAGGAGATTCAACAAGATAAAGAAATATCCAGTAACGAGTCTGATACTCATGAGATAGATTCATTAGAATTGCAAGATGTTTTGGAGGGTAACAACGAAGATGACAAACCAGCTGAAGATTCTATCAAGCAAGAATCTAGCCTATCGGATTCAGATAATTTGCAAATAAATGAAAGTGGCGCAAGTAAGATTTTTGATGAAGATACTTTAGACGAGGTTAATAACTTATTAAAAGATACCGGCGTATCCAAAGAACACATAGAAGATTCTGCGCAAGACAATGCACTTGAAGATTTAGCACTTCAACAAGATAAAGGCACTGACGACTATCAAACTATTTCAGATGTTTCTTCTAATCAGATTGATGTAACTACTCCTGTAACTCAAGATAACGCCTCTTTGGATGAAGAGAGCATTGAAAAGCTTAGCGAGTCTGCTGTCGCTAAGGCTTTGGGCGAGCAAGAATTGGTATTTGGTGATGATCCTATAAATAGTGAGCGGCAAGAAACACAGGATAACGAGCTAGCTGATTTACAATTCAGTGAAGACGAGGAATTGCTTGCTGACAAGGAAGAACACAATCAGGAGGTTTTAGAGCAATCCAATTCTGATGATTCTGTATCAAATGCTAGTTTTGTTGAGGATAAGATTGATGAGATAGATTCTATTGCGCAACAAGAGAGTGATGACAACCATAGTGAATCTAGTAATCAAGAATCAGATGTGCTAGATATAGAAGAGACAAACCTAGATACTAGAGAAGAAGAGCCTACTAATGCTCAGACGTTAAATAAAGAGGATTTATCCGTTGCCATTAATGAAATGAGTCCTCACTCTAAATACGCGACTACGGATATAGCTGATGTGAAGCAAATGGATGGTAATTCTTTTATAGATTTTCTACGTGAAGCTCCCAAAGAAAAGATTCAGGAAATACTTAAAGGAGCAAACATAAGCTTTACTGTGCATTTTGAGGATTCCCATAAATAATCTTATGGAGAAAAACTATGCCACAATCTTTTTCTGCTTTATCAAGACAAAAACCTCTTGATTCCGTTCAATTACCCTATACAATAATGATTATTTCTGGTCCATCAGGTGCCGGCAAAAGCACTTTAACTCAATTTTTACAGCAACATATTGATAATCTTTATTTTTCTATTTCTACGACAACAAGAAATATAAGACAAGGTGAGCAGCATGGTCGTGAATATTTTTTCATGTCTCAAGAAGAATTTAAGCTTAATATAGAGTTGGGCAACTTTCTTGAATATGAACAGGTTCATGGTAATTTGTATGGAACAGGCTTATCTCAATTTGAAGAAGCAATTCTTAATAATTGTTTTATTATCTGTGATGTTGATGTAAAAGGGCATAATAGTATTAAGAAATATTATCCCAAAGCGAAATCTGTCTTTATTGCAACGCAGGATTTAGAAACCTTACGGTTGAGATTATTACAAAGGCACACAGATTCTATGGAGTCGATACAAAAGCGATTGCAGAATGCAATGCAAGAGTTAAAAGAGGCTAGTACATTTGATTATTTGCTAATTAATGATAAGATAGAAGATTCAAAAGAAGCGATTTTGCATATCGCTAAAAGCATTGCTTTATTGAATCATACAGATAAGATACGGGAATTGTTAGCGAAATATTATTTATAAAGGAGTGCTGTATGGGTACTATGAGTATTTGGCATTGGTTAGTTGTATTATTGGTTATCGTTCTTTTGTTTGGTGCTAAAAAGATTCCAGAATTAGCTAAAGGATTGGGTAGTGGGATTCGTACGTTTAAAAAAGAGATCGAATCTGATGATGAGAAAAAACCACAACCAGAGGAAAATGTTACGCAAACACATGTAAAGAAAGAAGAGGGCAAACCAGAGATTATAGAGGCACAAGTAATAGAATCTAAAAGCAAGATTGCAGATACAAACTATACTCAAAAAAGTGAAAAAGTGTAATGTATTACAAAGTGAAAGCAATTCTTATTGAATGTATTAATCAATTTGTACAGACAAACGTTTCTACTTTATATAAGAACATAGGGCATATCCAAGATGTTCCATTGGGTTACCCAAAAGATAGACAACACGGACATTTTGCAACTACTATAAGTTTTGTTTTTGCAAAAAAGATACACAGAAACCCTCAAGATATTGCTAATGATATAGCTGTTTTTCTTAGAGAAAAAACACAAGAAGAGTATATTAGCCGTGTTGCAGATTCTAAAGAAACCTCTTTATTGGGTGGATATTTGCATGGGAATCCCATTCTTATTTTTGAAGAAGTTACCTCACTTGGTGGATATTTAAACTTTAAACTCTCTTTTGAGTTTTTTGAATACATGATTAATACGTCCCTTGCTTTACCACAAGACTTTGGTAGAGAAGCAAGTAAGAATCATAAGGCTTTGCTTGAGTATGTAAGTGCTAATCCTACGGGTCCATTGCATATTGGGCATGCTAGAGGTGCTATCTTTGGAAACGCCTTGCAACGAATAGGGCAGCATTTGGGATATGAAATCATAAGCGAATATTATGTAAATGATGCCGGAAGTCAAATAGATATGCTTGCTTTATCCGTGTTTAATGCTGCCGCAAATATTCTTAACCTTGCTGCACAAGAAGGTGAGGTATATAAGGGTGAGTATATAGATAGAGTTGCGCAGGAAGCTATTTCATATTTCGGGAAGCAATATTTTTGTAAAGATTTTCATTCTATTAGTCAGAATCTTGGTTTATTTGCAAAGGACATGATGCTCAAAGAGATACAATCCAATCTTAATAATGTAGGTATCTTTTTTCAAAATTTTGTCAGCGAGAAAAGCCTATACTCTAAATGGCAAGACACTCTTGCAATTCTAGAAAATAATTCTGCTTTATATAGAAAACAAGGTGCTATTTGGTTAAAATCAAGCCTCAAGGGAGATGCGAAAGACAGAGTATTGGTACGTGAAAATGGTGAACCAACTTATATGGCTGGGGATATTGTTTACCATAAAGATAAATTTGAACGTGGTTTTGATTCTTATATCAATATTTGGGGTGCCGATCATCATGGCTATATTGCAAGAATTAAAGCAAGTATTGAATTTATGAATTACGACTCTGGTAAGCTAGAAGTTTTGCTAGTGCAAATGGTTAGTTTGCTACAAGCTGGACTGCCTTATAAAATGAGCAAAAGAGCAGGAAATTTTATTCTGATGGAGGATATTGTTAATGAGATAGGGGCAGACAGTTTAAAGTTTATTTTTTTGAGTAAAAGTTTGGACACTCATTTGGAATTTGATGTTGATATTTTAAATAAACAAGATTCTTCAAACCCTGTTTTTTATATTAATTATGCAAATGCAAGAATCCATACCTTACTAGAGAAATCCACTTTTAGCAAAAGGCAGATTCTCTCCGCATCTTTGCATAATGTAGCCACGACTTTGGATTCTCAAGGGCAGTCTTCACTTAAAGAGGAGCTAGCAAATCTTATAGTTAGTGCTTTAAGTTTTTCGTATGTTGTACGTCAAAGTTATGAAGAACACGCATTGCATAAGATTTGTGAATATCTTAAGAATCTTGCTAAGCAATTACATGCTTTTTATAATGCATATAGAATCTTGCAAACGCCTTTTGAAGCGCAAATTTTAAAAGTTTTTATGCTTGTGTCATTGAGTTTTAGCACGGGATTTTCTTTATTGGGTATAACTATTAAAACAAAGATGTAATTATCATAGATATTTGAGTGTGACTCATTGTAAATGTCGCCTATGTGCGAATATAAAAGGGGTATGCAAATGAGTAATATTACAAATGGCATTGTATTTATGGTTACTTCATCATTTGGATTTGCCCTTATGATGGCTTTTGCTAAAATGCTTTCGAATCACCTACCTTCTATGGAAATTGTTTTTTTCCGTTCGTTTGTTATGGTTCTTATCGTTCTTGTTTTTTACGGTTATAACTATTCTCAACATAAATTTCCTAAGAAAAAAAAGAAAGGGGGCTGGGGTAAGTTAACTATACGTGTGTTTATGGGTGGTTTGGCGATGATGTCTATTTTTTACAATATTGCTACCATTCCTCTTGGCACGGCTACTGCTTTTGCACAGAGTGTGCCTATTTATGCTGTAATTATGGGGGTATTATTTCTTAAAGAAAGGGTAAGCATTGCTACTGTTCTAGCAACTCTTCTTGGATTTGTAGGGATATTGTTGATTAGTAATCCTGATTTTAATGGCATCAGTTGGATTAATGTGCTTGTAGGAATTTTTAGCGGCGTAAGTATGGCGGTGGCTTTTGTAACGTTGCGAACTTTGAAACCATATTTTGACAATGTTTTTTTGATATTAGCTTTTGGTGTAGGAAATGCTTTTTTAGGAATTTGCGGGATGTTTTTACCATTTGATGGAATAGGTGGATTTACTGTGCCAAATCTTTGGGAATGGTTTCTTATTGTCTGTATGGGGGCTAGCGGTACGTTGGGACAACATTTTTTGAATAAAGCATATATTAATGCGCCTGTCGGAATTGTAGCACCTATTGATTATTCTCGTATTGTTTTTAGTATTTTTCTAGGTTTCATGTTGGGAGATACACTGCCCAATCTTCTTACATCAGTTGGTATCACACTTATTATTCTCTCTGGTTTGCTTATCGCCATGCCCGCACTTCTTAGTGATTTACGTAAAATTCGTCAATCATCAATACAGAAAAAATATCCATAATGTTACGATTATTGGCGATAGTAAGGCAGTTTTTTAATGGTTTTTGTGTAGTTTATCGCAGGTTATTGCAAGTAAATACGAAGAGACTATATTTATGTATTTTAAGCAGCGTGTCCTTTGTACTAATGTTGGCAACGTTATATGAGTACTTCAGCTTTGACCCTTTTTTGTATAGCGTCAAACTATCAGGCTATACTCGAGAATTTGAAAAAAATTCCAATATAGATCCTTTTTTCCCTTTTTATAGTAAAACCGTATTAGATAGAAATAAAGAAATACTAAGTATCTTTCTAAACAATCAACAGCAATGGCATCTCAATAGTGAGGACACAATTCCTAGCAAGCTTAAAGAATCGGTATTACTTTATGAAGATAAGCGATTCTATAATCATCATGGTATAGATATACTTGCTGTATTAAGGACTATAAAAAACAATATGACACGTAGTAAAATGGCTGGAGCTAGCACAATCACTATGCAAGTCATTAAGATTCTAGAATCTAATCCGCGAACTTTTCGCAATAAACTTCGAGAAAGTATCCATGCCTTACGTTTAGAGTCGCTCTATTCAAAGGATACTATTCTCGCAATGTATCTTAATAACGTACCTTATGGCGGCAATATTGTAGGTTTTAAAACGGCTTCACTTTTATACTTCGGCAGATTGCCAAATGATATGACTTGGGCACAATCTGCACTCCTAGCAGTTCTTCCAAATCAACCTGGTGTAATAAATATTTCAAGAAATCGTTCACTTTTACAAGCTAGACGGGATGCTCTTTTGAAAAGACTTCATGAAAAAGGATTAATAGATTCCGATTTACTTCGTTTGGCATTGAGAGAGCCTTTGCCAAAAGCTGCAAAATTCCATAAAAATGTCGCACAACATCTTGCTTTACGTGTCATTAAAGAGAATAATGGACAACAAGCTATCTTGCAAACCACGATAGACAAAAAGATTCAAACACGTTTTGAAGAAAAAGCTAAACAATATCAAGTAAAGCTTGCACGTAAGGGGATTACGAATCTTTGCGCGTTATTGCTTGATACAAAGAGCAGAGAAGTTTTAGCGTATGTTGGTTCACAAGATTTTCTTGATATTGATAATTATGGACAAATTGATGGGATTCGAGCTAAACGTAGCCCGGGTTCATTATTAAAGCCTCTACTTTATGGATTAAGTATAGATTCTGGACTTATTGCACCAGAATCTTTATTGATTGATGTGCCTTTATTTTTTTCGAATTTCAATCCTAGGAATGCCTCAAATAAGCATTACGGAGTAATTAGTGCTAGAAATGCTTTAATACTTTCCCTTAATGTTCCTTTTGTGCGACTTTTGCAGGAATATGGCATGGATAATTTCTTTTATACATTGAAAGATATATTGCATTTTAGTGATGGGAATCCCGCACATTATGGTTTATCATTGATATTAGGGACAAAGGAGTTGAGTGTAGAAGATATTGCGAAGATTTATCTGGGCATCGCTAATGGTGGGGAATTTGGACGTTTTTATTATAGTTTGCCCATAGAGAGAGAAGCTACAAAGAGATTTTTAAGTAGGGGGGCTAGCTATCTTACCCTTGATGCGATAAAGAATCTCTCGCGAAGTGGTATTGAAAATTTTCATAAAGAACAAAAGATATTTTCATGGAAAAGTGGAACGAGCTATGGTAAAAAAGACGCCTGGGCTGCGGGCAGTTCACCGAAATATACACTTGTTGTGTGGGTAGGCAATTTTACAGGAGAGGGGAATGCGAATCTTTCTGGGGTAGAAAGTGCTGGAAGTTTGCTTTTTGAATTATTGGGTGAATTAAATGATACGCAACAAGAATTTAGTATCCCGCAAGATTCTATGCAAAGTGTTTTGCTTGATAAAATGACTGGATACCGATATAATCCTGAATTTTATGATTTTCATATAGAATCTTTAAAGGCTTTATTGCCCAGAGATTCTAAGCCTCTGCGAGTTTCGCCTTTCTTAAGAAAAGTGTATTTAGATAAAGGTTTGCAAAGAGAGATAGATTCTATAGACAACGATTTTGTCCGTGCAATTCCAGCCATTAGACTTTTTTTGCCAACTAATGTCCTTGATTATTATAGTGCACAAAATGTTGATATTTCCACGTTTATCACAACAAAGCAAAAAGAGAACGCGTGGCTAAAATTTATCTATCCCACTAATCATTTAAAGATTATTCAGCCAAAAGATATTGATTCAACAAAAGAAATGATTGTGCGCATCGCCAATCTCAAGAATCAGCAAGTACATTGGTATCACAACAAACAATATTTAGGGATTTTGCAAGGCAATACACAGAATCTACATTTATCTTTAGGTGTTCATGAGCTTTCTATTATTGGTGCTGATGGTAGTACGGCAAATGTGCGATTCAGTATTGAAAAGTAGTTTGATTGCCTAGCTGTTAATTTTTATATCGGAATTCATGTAGGGCTGCATATCAAAGAGGTAGGATCCAATATCTAAATGTGCGAGATTTTTAGAGAGTTTTTCTCGTATGATAAACTCTTTAAATTCTTGCAAGGCTACTTTATTCGGCAAGAGATTCTGATATGAAACAAGATTATTTTGGATAACTTTTTGAATAGCTAAGGGGTTTTGCCCCATAATAGAGGATTGTAACTTGATTGCGTGCTGTATATTTTGCTCCAATACCTCTTTTGCTTGCTGCATGGATTGCGCTATTGCTGCAACAATGGAATCTTCCAATAAATTATCACGTACCACAATATTGCAACAGGTGTGGTTTGGATAAACATCCTTGCTATAAAGGAGAGTTTTTGCGATATTACGTTGGTTTGCAATAACGCCAAAAGGTTCAGCAACTATAAAGGCATCAATCACACGATTATAGAGCGCAGCCTGCATTTCTGGAGGAGACATATCAATTGTTTGAATCTGGTGTAAATCTAATCCATGTTTATGCAAGATTCTATCAAGTAAAAAATATTGTGAAGAAAAACGTGAGGGAACAGCAATTTTTTTATTATGTAATTCCGCAGGATTTCTTACATCAGAATCAATACGTACATTTAACGATGAACCATTTGTATGGGAGTTTAATAAGAGTTTGATGGGGACATTTTGCGCTCGCAATTCCATTCCAATAGGGGCAAGCACGAATGCCATGTCAATTGCACCCGCACGTAGTGCCTCCGCTAAGTCTGCCCATTGTGAAAATTTAATTGGCACGAAGTAATATTTTGGATGGGAGAAAAATGTGCTAGCAATAATTAGCAGATGGTCAGTAATAGGGAGAAAACCGCATTTTATACCTTGTTTGAATGGCAGATTTGCAGAGGATTCAGAGATGTGTTGTGATTTTTGATGTGTATTTTTGTCATTTGCATAGAGATAATTATGTGTTCCATATAGCAACGTCAATGTAAGGCTTAAGAAATTTCTACGCGATAGAATGTTAATTGTATTTGGGGAATCTGTATTGTCCATTGAAGAGTCCATATAAAAATTTGCTAATACTTGATATTATAAATGAATAAAATAAATGTTTTGCTAATATATTAAAAAATATAATTATCTAATTTATTATTATTTGATATGTTAGTTGTAAATTACAGAATCTATATTATCTTGAAATAGCAAATGTTTATTGCAAGAATGAAAGAACAATAAACAAAGGCAGAGTTGGCTAGTGATTATGAAGTTGATTAAAAATCTTGTAAATAGAATCCCCTTACTTTTCTTGGTTTTGGCATTTGGATTCCTTGTTTGTCAAGAGTGTTGAAATGTTTGCATGATTCTTGTAATCCCATATCGCACGCTTTATCAAAATATAATTTTGCATAGCTTAAATCTTTTTTTACACCATTGCCATTACTATAGAGGACAGCTCTGTTAAAGCATGCTTTCGCATACATTCGTGAGCATGCCTTTTGAAAAAGAGTATTTGCAACAATGTAGTCTTGTTTTCCTAAATCATCACGTAGATAAAGCATTGCTAGGTTATAACAGCTTATTATGTGATTTCTTTCACAGGCTAATTGATAAATGAGTTTTGCATTATGATAATCCTTTAACGACTCATAGCTTAGGGCTAATCCAAAGCAGCTTTCCATATAGCGAGCATTACATGCTGTTTTAAAATAGCCTAATGCTTGCGATTCTTTATTCGCGAAGCTTAATGTAATGCCAATGATGTTGCATGTGAATGAATCGCAATTTTCCGGATTAGGAATCCCTAGATTCAGTAAATCTTCACACGCTTTGTTATTTTGTTGTGTACATTCTTGTAGCATGGAAATCAGTGAATCATAGGAATACTCCAATTGAGATTGGCTAGTCTTAGAATATATGCCATTGCAGAGTAGATATAAGAGTAAGCCGATGTATGAACATCGCTTAAGGAATCTCGTGCATTTAAGTAAGGAAGTTACTATTGAATAGACAATGAGCAATATTTTCATCGTTATTCCTAGTGGTATTTAGGATAAGTCTTTGCATTGTTGGCAGTAGTATTTACCTTTTTTTTGAAAGCAGCTTTCAGTCGCGCTATATATTCCACACTTTTCACAAGGAGTCAAAGGGATTTCGTTTTGTTTGTTGTTGGAACGGGAATTGTGAAATAGAGGAAATTTATATTGTGGATTTTTTAATAGTAGCAGATACGCAATAGCCACCAATACAATGATAAATAGATAAACCATCATAAACTCTTTTTACTGCAATTGGTATTTTTGAAGGATTCTGTTATATTCGTCTTCTTGTTTGAGTTCCTCAATTGCAATATTGATTTTTTCTAATAGTTCAGAATATTTTCCTTTATCAAAGGCAATGGATAATCCAGCACTACCATCTGCTTCTTGATAGAATCCTTCCAATTCCTTGTTTTCTCGAATATAACCCTTTGCTGTTGCATGGTCTGCCGCAACAACATCAACTTTATTGTTTTTAAGATTCATAATTGCACCGAAAATACTATCACTAGGCACTACTGTGAGATGATATTCTTCTTTTATTTTATTAATGGCTTGCTCTTGTACTGTGCCTATAAAGACGCCAACACGTTTACCCTTAATACTCTCTTTGTCTGTCAAGCCTGCGTTATCTTTATGTTTAAGGTAGAGCGTCTGCCCTTCATAATAGGGGATCGTGAAATCTATTTGCTTGGCACGTTCTGGCGTGGCACTCATACCAGACATAATCATATCGATTTTCCCCGCCTTGAGAGCTGGAATAAGTCCATCAAAGCTCATGTGATGCAATGTATATTGGAATCCAACTTTTTTACTAATAGATTCTAGTAAATCAATATCGAAGCCTACGATTGTATCATCTTGCTTAAATTCAAAGGGTGGATATTCAGCATTCAATCCTATGCGTAGGACGGTAGTAGATTGTTTTTGCGATTGAGAATCACAAGATATGAATAAAAAAATAAGCATATAACAAAAAAATTGTAATATTTTAGCCATAAATGTTCCTCTTCTGATGTGAAGTCAAGTAATTTATTTAATTATAATATAAAAATTTTTATAATCTACTAGCATTAAATTACGATTAAACATTTTGCATTTTTTCTTGGTGTAGACGTTTTTTTTTTTTTGTTACAATCAGTGAGTTTTCATAATGCGTGGGATACTTGTCGCAATTTGAATCTTTGGAACTCACAATAAAGGAGTAAGTTAATGAAAAAGTTTTCTCTTGCTAGTAAATTAATCATCGGAATATTAATTGTATTTATTATAACTGTTTGTGCCATTAATAGTTATAGCTTTAAAAAGATTTCTAGTAATGTATACAGTCTTTATGCAAGTATTCAAAAAGGTGTTTTGGATGCATCTTTTACTACGATAAATATTACTATGAATATCGAAGCGAAGTTATACTTGGCAAATATTGCCAAAAAGCTTGAGGAGATTGGCAGAAGCGATGTTGTTGCTCAACGTAGGGTTCTTTTTGATCTTGCCAATCTTATTTCTTATCCTGCCGTTTATGTAATTTATGAATCCGATGGAAGCACGTTAACAGAATATTTGACTAATGACAGCAATTATAAGTTTAGTAACAGTTATGATGTATTGCAGAAAGATTTGAGGCATTCGGATTATTATGTACAGACAAAAAATAACTTCTTGAACAATAATAGCAATGACGGTATTGTTACTCCTACTTATGTTAGTGAATCTGGTTTATATAAAGGACGAATGCTTTCTACCATAACCGCTCCACTTGTTTCTCAAAGCGGGCAATTTATGGGTATAGTTGCTATTGATGTGTTTGTAGGTGGTTTTCAAGAAAGATTTGAACATTTTATGCGTAAAGAGTTGCCTAGTCTTGATGTTTATATTGCAGACAGTAAGGGTAAAATATTTTCGCATAAAGACAAAAGCCTAGTAAATAGCGCAACAGAACTTCCGCAAGAAAGTGCTTTGAGAGAAGGCTTGCAAAAATCTCCAGAGGGTACAATCAATTATTTTGATACAAGTCATAACGAGAGGGTAGGGTTTTATAGACAATTTCCTTTTGGTTGGACAATTGTTGTTGCAGCTAAAAAGTCTGACTATACGGATATTATACATGAAGATTTTTTGGGCACTCTTGCCCTTTCTGTTATTGTTATTGCAATAGGTTCGAGCATTCTTTTCTTTATGATTAGATTTTTTATACCCCCCATTAAAACTATTCAGAATCTTCTCTTTAGTTTCTTCAAATACCTCAATCATGAAACCAAACAACCGCCTGTCCTAGTTCCAGTCAACTCCCATGACGAACTAGGCAATATGGCAGAAGCCATTAATGCCAACATAGAAAAAACACAAAAGAGCCTAGAACAAGATTCTCATGCAGTTTC
>NZ_NXLW01000014.1 GCF_003364265.1 Helicobacter aurati | reverse complement strand
GGTTGCAAAACAACAAGACAACAAACAAGAAAGCTAATAGCAATTACACGTTTAATTAATCGATTAACCATTGAATGCTTTATGAGGTGTGTGAGGGAAGCATTTCGAATAGAGAGGAGATTTTTCATGACATTCCTTTATTTACTTAAATATTTCAATAGTATTATCTAAATGTCAAATAAAAGTCAAGTATACCGCGGCTTTATCAAAAAAATCTACTACCATGGTTAAGTATTCCTGTGAAAGCATTATTGAGATACATAAGAATCAAAATCAAAAGTACAACAAGTTAGTATAAACACTAAATTATAGGCTATCTATTTGTTTAAATCTACTGTCAATAACGTAAAACACTATTTATATTAATAGTAAACTCGACAGCTTCTTTTGGCGGAGGGGGAAATAGTCTTGTTTCCATATTACGTAAAAAGGCAACAACCGCAGCATTATACTCATTAAAGGGAGATTGATTAATCATATAGAGATACGACAGTCTGCCGCTAGCACTTACAACAATTCTTACAGTAGCTCCTGTTGGAGTTTGATAATAAAACTTATTTTTCTGCCATTCTGTCATCAAAATCTCTTGAATCGCATCATACCATTTATTATATTTCTCTTTGTCGTCAGAACTACCTGCAAATGTTGGTTTCTCTATAGCAATTTTTACCTGCATAGCTTGTTTGACATTATCTTGCAAAGTCCGAGTTGCTTGCTGCAATGCGCGTGTGCTTTGCTGAATCAATGCGGCATTCTGTGCTAGTAATTGTGCTTTTTCGTGCTGTTCTTTTGCTATTCTTGCTAATTCTTCTTCTTGTGCTTTTTTTTGTTGCTGTTGCTCAATGATTTTTTTATCTTGTATCGTCTCGGAAGGAATAAAGGAAAATATATCAGCCAAATTGGGTTGCGCTACTTTCCTGGGTACTTCTTGACTAGATTTAGGTTGTGGGTTTATTGGAACAGGATTGGATTCTATCGCGACAGAATCATTTGCGGGCTTGGATTCTTCAATAGTTGTTTGTGTATCTTGCGGCAAAGATTCATCTTGTGGCAAGACTTCAGCGAGTTCAATATTATCATTATCGGTAAAAATAAATTCAGATTCTGCGCGATGGGTATTAATAGGAATATTTTTACGCGTTACAAAAAGTACGCTCATCAACAAAGCAAACATAAGAACATACAAAATACAAGCGATAATCCCACTAAAAACCCAAAGCGAAGGATTCGATTGGGGATACACAACATCTGTTTGCATAATATTCCTTGATAATAAGCGGATTATTGTGTTCCTAAAGAAACCTTAGTGAATCCAGCATTTTTGAGTTTGGCAAACACAGGCATCACATCACCATAATACAACTGCTTATCGGCATAAATATAAACAGGTTGGCTACTATCAAAATGACCCGCTTGTAAGGAAAAAGTCTCCAAAAAATCCTTATAGCTAAAGCTACGAGCATCAACAAAGACATTTTTATCCTTATCAATTCGCACAGAGAGAACAGCATTTGACTCTACTTTATCACTTTTGGAACCCTGCGGTAAATTAATATCCTCACGATAAATAACAGCAGGGGTAGTAACCATAAGTATCGCAAGTAACACAAGCATAATATCCACTAACGGAGTAATATTGAGCTCTGGCTTCTCGTCAAGATGCAAATCATCCATAAGTTTTTCCACCCCATACTTCATTTTTGTTTAAATTAATCTTGGAGCTATCATTTTTCTTAATTATTCTGTTTTGAGCAACTTCTTCTTCGGCGGCAGAAATAGCAATGTCAATTTGAGATTGCAAGCAAATACCAAGCAACGAAATCTTTCGTCTTAGAATCATATAAAATGAATACGCTGGAATTGCACACAATATTCCCCAAGCAGTTGCTACAAGTGCCTTAGAAATAATAGGAGCAATCATTTCAAAAGTAGCCTGTCCAGCTGAACCTAAATGGGCAAATGCGTCCAATATCTCTACAACCGTACCGAACAAGCCTATGAAAGGGGCAGTCGAGCTTACAATGCTAAGAAATGTAAGTCCTTCACTAGCATTCTTTAGAATCTGCGACTTCCATACATGCAGCATCTCTCTTGAAAGAATCTTATGTCCATTAGCTCTTGAAAATACTGCGCTTTGAGGAATGCTAATATCCTTTGATAAGAGTAAATCAAGAGAATAAGATTCTCTATCCTGCATACCCCTGATAATAAACCATTTGTAAATAAAAATCCATAATGTAACAATCACATACAATGAAAGCCACGCAATGACAATCAAAGTTATAACACCGCTTGTCTGAAAAAAGCGAATAAACATCTCCATCTATAATCCTAATTCCTAAAACTTAAGACACATATCATTCATAAACTATTCATAAATTTGAGTGCATTAAAGATTCTAATAGACCGTTATTTTATCTTAAATTTGATAATGTTTTAGGCAAATTCTCTTGAGAAACATTAACTTCTAAACGCAAAACATAACCCTAAAATGCTACAATCCTAATTTGTTGCGAATAATTTAGAAATGGAGATTCCAATGGTAGAACGGTATGCGCGCGAAGAAATGAAGAAACTTTGGGATTTGAATGCCAAATATTCCGCATGGTTAGAAGTTGAAAAAGCCTTGGTGCGAGGCTGGAACAAATTAGGGGTGATACCCGATAGTGATTGCGAAAAGATTTGTAAAAATGCAAAGTTTGATATCAAAAGAATCGATGAAATAGAAAAAGTTACGAAACATGATTTGATTGCCTTTACGACAAGTGTCGCAGAATCTTTAGGTGAAGAATCTCGCTGGGTACATTATGGAATCACTTCAAGCGATTGCATTGATACTGCCGTAGCATTACAAATGCGAGATTCTCTCAAAATCATTCTACTTGACATCAAACGTTTGAAAGAAGCCATCAAATCCCGTGCCTATGAACATAAAAATACGCTTATGGTAGGACGTTCTCATGGAATTCACGGAGAACCTATTACTTTTGGGCTAGTTTTGGCGATATGGTATGACGAATTGCAGCGACATTATCAAGCATTAGAATCTACTTTAGAGATGGTTTCCGTTGGACAATTAAGCGGCGCGATGGGAAATCTTGCCCATACGCCTATCGAACTTGAAGAGCTCGTATGCACTGACTTAGGCTTAACAACCGTTAAAATAAGTAACCAAGTTATACAACGAGACAGATACGCAAGACTTATTAGTGATTTAGCCCTATTAGCAAGCAGTTGTGAAAAAATCGCCGTAGAAATACGTCATTTGCAACGTACAGAAGTCTATGAAGCAGAAGAATATTTTGAAGTAGGACAAAAAGGCAGCTCGGCTATGCCACACAAACGCAACCCTATATTAAGTGAAAATATTACTGGACTTTGCCGTATAATTCGCTCCTTTGCTATTCCAGCAATGGAAAATGTCGCTTTGTGGCACGAAAGAGACATTAGCCATTCAAGTGTGGAACGATTCATTTTGCCCGATAGCTTTATCACCACTGATTTTATGCTTCATCGTTTGAGTGGGCTTATTGAAAAACTCGTTGTATACCCCAAAAATATGCGTAAGAATCTTGAACTTACAGGTGGACTCGTGTTTTCTCAACGAATCTTGCTTGAACTTCCAAAAAAGGGAATTTCACGTGAAAAATCCTATCAAATCGTTCAACACCATGCAATGAAAGTATGGAAAGATTTGCAAGAGGGTAAAAGTGCGATTAATGCAAAAGGTGAAAGCTTATACTTAGAGAATCTCCTCGCGGATTCTGAACTACTTGCGCTTATCGGAGAGCAAGCTATTAAAGAATGCTTTGAATACAGCTACTATACAAAAAATGTGGATTCTATTTTTCAAAGAGTATTTGGAGAAAATGATAGATAATATGAAAATCACTAAATTACACATCCTAGAATCATAAACAACGAAGAATACTTTGATACAGATTCTCATGGGATGTTTCGTTTGCTTTGCAAACTCAACATGAAAAATATGAAGCTTTAGCCGAAGAATCTCTTAATAGAATCCCATAATGATTCTAGAAGAAATGTTTCACATACGTTCAACATGAAAAGGGAAAGGTAACATGACAAATAATAGAAATTTTCAGCTTTTACAAAACCTCAATATGACAAAATGTAAAGCAAGTACAACAAAATGCAAACACAAACCACAAAGCAAGAGATTACTCTAACATTCAATAAAACCCAATATGAAATTATCTTATCGCCTATAACCAAAAACCTGTATCTCTATCTTCGCTCCCTCAATCAATGTCGCCCCAACACAAGCTCTCACAGGCTTTGGCACATCCTTTAACCATTCTTCATAAACGGCATTCATTGCATAAAAATCATTCATATCATTAAGCCACATTTGCACCCTTGTAAGATGCGTTTTATCTGCATCAATACTGCTTAAAAGCCTGTCAATTTGGGCTAAAACCTCCCTTGTCTGTTGTTGTATAGAGGCATTAGCGTCAAGCATCACCTGCCCAGAGCTTTCAAAATAGCCATCATAAACGACAATCTGCGCTAAATAGGTATTTTCTTGGTATCTTTGTATCATGACAACTCCTTATGATAAGTTTGAGGTGCAAATGCGTGGCAAAACACTCCCGCAAAAGCAAGTGAGGCAAAAACTATCCAAAGTGCTACAGAAATAGAATAATGACTAGTAATAATAGGAAGCAAAAAAGTCCCCACAGTACCACTAATCCTTGAGCAAGCAACAACAAGCCCCACACCTGAAGCTCTTAGATTGGTCGGAAACAATTCAGGCGTATAAGCAAACTCAAGCACACCAGCACCCGCTAGCACGCAAGAAAAAATAGAAATTAAAATAATCACTAAATAAGAAGGCAAAGAAAAGCTATAAGCAGCTAAGGCTATCATAATGATTGCTAAGATATAAAAGCTACCCACAACAAAGAGCTTCCTTGAGATTTTATTGATAATATAAAGCCCAAGCACAGAACCTATAAATAAAAATAAATTATAAATAATGCCCCCTATATAAGGATCTTCTACTTTTAAGCTTGCTAAAATACTTGGTATAAATGTACTGATTGCAAAATAAGGTATGACTTGCGCTCCATAAAATACTATACCTACTAGAGTATTTTTAAGATTCTGCGCGTTAAAAAGATCAAAATATCTTGCGTGCTGATATTCCTCTGCTTTAGGAGCTAAGATATGCTCTCCAAAATATTTTTTGATAACTTCATTTGCCCTTTCTATTTGTCCCTTTTTTACAAGCCACAAAGGACTAGCTGGAGTATTGATTCTTAAAAGCATCACAAGACAACTCGGCAAAGCAGAGCTTAATAGAATCCACCTCCAAGCCCCGTCGCTAAAATCTTGCAAGGCAAAGCCGACAAAATAAGCTATGGTATAGCCTCCTACCCAACCTACCATCATCGCTGATAAAAGCTTGCCTCGATATTTTTTAGGCGTGATTTCACTGACTAAAGAAATGCCTACAACATAATCAGCCCCCAAAGCCAGCCCTAGTATAAATCTCAAAACAAAAAGTTCAAAAGCACTACTTACATAAAATTGCAAAATAGACACGATAAAAAACACAGGCATAGTCCAGATAAATATTGGCTTTCTACCTACTTTATCAGCTAAGACGCCCGTTAATAAAGCACCAAAAAATAAACCAAGCAAAGACGCAGCACCTATTGCTCCAAGCCACCACTCATCTAAGCCCAAATCCCCTTTGGCAAGCTCCATGCTAATGCCAATAACACCTAAGATAAAACCATCACAAAATTGCCCGCCAATGCCCGATACGCCCACTTTTAAGTGTGTTTTATTCAAAGGCATATCTTCAAAATAAATCTTTTGCATATTCTTCCTTGTTATCACGAAAATTTTATATATCACCTAAGGCGTTTCTTTGTTCATACCAAAGCCTTATCTTTGCTCCTATGCTACGTAAAGGCTCTGGAGGCATAAAGCTTGCTTTATTGTTTTCAAGGATAAAATCAAGATTAGGAGAATGATTACCCGCAATGAGCTCTGCTAAGTAATAGCCAAGATATACTCCCTTTGCCATTCCTACTCCATTGCTCCCGCCTATGCAGTAGATTCCATCGCCAAAATTCCCAAAAACACTTTGATGATTCAAAGTCATACATAAGAATCCTCCCCAAGTGAATTGAAATTTTTTATGGCTTAAATAAGGGAATCTTGCCTCAAAAGAAAGTCTATGTCTTTTATAAGCTCTTTGTAAATCTTCACTTTTGCATTGCAAATCAGGGAAAAAATCAAGCAAATTGCGCACAAAAATCCTTTTATCAGGCGTAAAACGTACAGTCGTGCCTGCTGGATGCGCCGAAGTCAAGCCATAGGCTTGAACATTAGGAAAATATTGATTGATTTCATTTTCGCTTAATGGCTCACTTAAAGAAGCATAGGTAAAAATGGGGGCTTGTTTGTATCTAACAATTTTAAATTCTTCTAAATGGGAATCTAAAGCGAGAATTAGAATCTTGCTTTGAATGCTTCCCGCTCTGCTTTTAATAATTTTAATGTCTTCTTTTTTTTCGAATGTAAGCACAGGACTTTCTTCAAAAACAGCTACATTGTCGGGCAAATGAGTCACAAGTCCTCGCATGAGAGCACTCGGATTCATTAAAATATTATCAGGCGTATAAACTGCCTCTTGATAATAGCTTGTGCCAAGCCTTTGCTCTAGCTCCTTACCCTTAACGCGCTCAAAAGCAAAGCCGCTAGGCTGTAAATGCTCCTCAAAAGCCCTTAAACCCTGTATGTTTGTATCCTCATGTGCGCACATATATTTCCCAGCCTTTTGCCAATGGCAATTGATATTGTGCTTATCAACTAAATCTTTTAAAAAGTCAATTGCAAAACAATTAAGTTCATAAATCTTTTTATCATGCTCAACATTAGCTTCACTACCATCAAGATTATGCGGCAAATCAATAATGAATCCTGCATTTCTAGAGCTTGTCCCCTGCCCTATCTTCAGAGCCTCAACAAGAGCTATTTTCGAATCTCTATATAAATTAGCAAGGCTTAAAGCCACGCTTACTCCCGCAATGCCCGCCCCAACGATACAAAAATCAAACTTCAAATCCTCTTGAAGCTTCCTGCCTAAAGGCTTGTCTTTTCCCTCACAAAGCTCATACCAGCCTATCTCTCCGTCGATTTTTGGCAAATGCTTTATGGTTGTCATTTTTATCCTTTGATATTTTTTATCTTTTATAAAGCATATTTTGATTCTGCTTAAAAACTCAAATATCAAAAGAAAAAAACGATTTTTTTGTTTGATTGTTACAAAACTTCATATTTTCAAGTTTTTTCTTAATATTTTTTGAAGTATAAATAAAGAATCACTTGCTTCCTGTTGCCCTATTGAACATAGCGAAGAATCTAAAAATAGAGATCTTCATTTGCTGCGCAAACTCACAATGACAACGAAGAAATGCAAATTTACAATAATAATGAATGAACGCTACGTAGCAAAAGAGCGTATTATCAAATATTGATAAAGAGTTAGGTACAATAACAGAACAATTTATAGGGTAATACAATGATAGACAAACAGAATTTTAAAGCTCTTTTATATTTTTTACATTTCAATTTCCAAACGTCTAGCAAACAAGGCACAACCAACACATCAAATAGGGATTCTACATCCCAAGCAACCAATTCCTATGAATATGAATATGAAGAAGCAACATACTTCACCAAGCACTTCCCGCAACACAACTGCACACTTGAAGTGGATTTTACTAAAGGTGAGCTTATCTACCCTAAAGAAATTATCAAAGAGAGCCAAACCACAAGCAACTTTTCACAAAATGAAAATTTTGTCGTCTTTGAATGCGTGCATAGACTGCTTGAAATGGGTTATAAGCCAGAAGATTTGGTGCTTGAAAAAACTTGGACGCTGGGACATTCGGGCAAAAGCGGCAGAGCAGACATCACGATTTTTAAAGAAAATGAAAAACAAGAAAAAGAAGTCTATTGCATTATAGAATGCAAAACCGCAGGCAAAGAATACGACCAAGCCAAAAAAGACCTTTTTAATAACGAAGAGGGCAAACAGCTCTTTAGCTATGCCGCACAAGCAAGAAGCGTAGAATATCTGGCAATCTATGCAAGCGACTTTATCCCCGCAGAAAATAGCACTATCAAAAAAGATAAAACCAATAAAATGCCCCCCCCGAACACACAAATAGGAGATTTGCAAACAGAAAACTTGCAAAGCACGCAAGATTCTAAAACCACAAAAGAAAACACCAAAAACACCGCACCAAACCAAAATGATACTCAAGAAAGCACAAAGCAAGACAATATCAAAATTTCTATGGAAGTTATCAAATTCAAAGATGATAAAAATATCCTTGATTTAAGCCAAAAAGATGATAGCCTGCTTACCTTTGCCGCAGCAAGCGAGACAAAAGACTTCTTTCGCGTATGGGAAGAGACCTATAACAAACAAAGCTATGATTCAAACATTATTTTTAACTCCATGCCCTATCAAATCGGCATAAAACCACTGCTCAAAAAAGACCTAAAGCCCTTTGATAAAGTCGATAGAATCACAACCGCCTTTAGAGAGATTCTGCGCCACAATAACATTAGCGATAGAGAAAACGCCTTTAATAAGCTCCTTAGCCTCTTTCTTTGCAAATGTGTCGATGAACAAAGCAAAAAAGACGATGAAGAGCTAGACTTCCAATACAAAAGCTTTAGCGATACCTACTTTAGCCTCTATGAGCGCATATTTAAGCTATACATCAAAGGAATGAATGATTTTCTAAAAGAAGAGGTTTATAAAACAGAGGATAATTTTGTCAAAAATACCATCCAAACCTACATAGGCAAAAACCGCGAAAGAATGCAAAAGGAGCTTGAGGAAGAGCTGCTTAAAGCCACGCTTTTTTCTTCCAATGCCTTTTCATTTAAAGAAACGCACAATAAAGACCTTTTTAAGCAAAATGGCAAAATTCTAGTCGAAGTAGTCGAGCTTTTATCGCCCTATAAAGTCTCTTATTCTAGCAAAGAGCAATTATTAGGAGAGCTTTTTGAGAAGCTTTTAAATGAAGGCTTTAAAGAAGATGAGGGGAGATATTTCACCCCTGTGCCTATCACGCGCTTTATCTGGAACTCCCTGCCTTTTGAAGATTTTATCAATCTTGAATCTGCAAGCTTCCCAAAAGTGCTAGATTTCGCCTGCGGAGCTGGGCATTTCCTCACAGAGGGCGTAAGCGCGATAAGCGATTATTGCAAATCCCAAAATAAACAAATCAACGATGAACAAATCTCGCAAAATTTCTATGGCATAGACAAAGACAACCGCCTAGCCCGCACGACTCAAGTAGCAATGCTACTAAATGGTGCAAATGGTGCAAAGATTCGCAGTATCGATGGGCTAGAATACAATAATGATTTTTATGGAGACACTCAACAAATCTTTGATATTCTAGTCAGCAATCCTCCCTATTCTGTCAAAGACTTCAGGCAGCACCTAAGCAAAAATGTGCTAAAAGGCAATGATAAATTTATCAAATACCAAGTGCTAGATTATATTTCGCTAAACTCTAAAGCGATAGAAAATGTCTTTGTCGAGCGGCTAACCCATATCCTCAAGCCAAACGCCCTAGCAAGCATAATCCTCCCTAGCTCAATCCTCTCCAACACCGACCTAGCCACGATAAAAACAAGGGAAATTTTGCTAGCAAATTTTGCGATTTATGCTATCGTCTCTTTTGGGAATCAGACCTTTGGGACGACAGGGACAAACACGATTGTGCTATTTCTCAAGCGATTTGAGGAACCGCCTAAGAAAATCAAGCTTTTGCAAGACAGCCTCGATGCAATTTTTAGCCAAAAAGATGAAAAAGACCTAGAAGGCTTCGAGGACAAAGCTATTTTTGAGAGCTATTTAGAGCTACAAAATATCCCAAAAGAAATCTATCAATGCTTTTTAGATTTGGATAGTAAATGCCTTGAAAATGAATATTTTACAATGCTTTATAAAGAGTTTGAAACTTCTAGTGAGCTTCAAAAGCTAGAATCACAAAAGAGCTTTAATGCCCTACCAAAAGAGGAGCAAGGGAAGCAAAAGAGCGAAAAATTCTTTGAATTTGCGCGAAAGCTTGAGAGAGAAAAGCTCGAGTTTTTTGCCCTAACCTATAAGCAAAAGACGCTTATTGTCAATGCCCCAAGCGATAATAATGAGCAAAAGAAATTCTTAGGCTACACGATAAGCCAAGCAAAAGGCAGACACGGGCTTGTAGAAACAGGGGGACTACTAAGCGATAGAGATAATCGCAACGCAGAGGATACTATCGCCTTTGCGATTAAAAGCACCTTTAGGGGCAAAATGCTCCAAACCCAAAGGCTAGAAAAATACCTCATCTATACCCAAACCTGCTTTTTACTAAGCTTTGATTTAGCGACCTTTAGCAAAGCAATAAACCTCAATCCGGAATATTATTACGATCCTACTCAAATTGATAATTCCTCTTGTCATTCTGAAACCTCCCCTTCTTGTCATTCTGAAGGAGTGCAAAGCACGACTGAAGAATCTCAAAACTTCTCTTGTCATTCTGAGGGCGACAAGCCCGAAGAATCTCATTTCTTAGATTCCAGAAGAGATGTTTCGCTTGCTTTGCAAGCTCAACATGACAAAGGAGACGATTGTCATTCTGAGGAAGCACGAAGTGCGACCGAAGAATCACTTAACTCAATTCGTCCTCTTAAAATATTACGCAAAACCTCTAACGCATCTAGCCCCTTTGTGAATTGTAAATATGAGTTGGTGAGATTAGAATCTATTTGTAAAATGTATCAACCAAAAACCATTACAAGCAAAGAAATTTTAGATAAAGGAAAATATAAGGTTTATGGGGCAAATGGTGTTATAGGATTTTACGATGATTTTAATCATAAAGATTCAGAAGTGGCTATGACTTGTAGGGGTGCTACTTGCGGAACATTAAATTACACAGAACCAGAATCGTGGATAACGGGCAATGCAATGATTATTACTCCATTAAATAATTTAGAAGTTTTAAAAAAGTTTTTATTTTACATTTTACCACTAGCAAATATTAAAAATGTCATTACAGGTTCAGCACAACCACAAATTACTAGAGCAAATTTATCACAGCTCAAAATCCCACTCCCTCCCCTAGAGATTCAAAAGCAAATTGTCCGCGAATGCGAAAAGGTAGAATGGCAATATAAACTGATTAAAGCCTGCATTGAGAGCTATCAAACTCTTATCAAGGCGATTTTATCTAAATGCAAAATCACAGAATCAAGCGACTTACAAACGCTCATCGACTCCACCCTTGCCCTTGTTGCAACTTGTCAAACTGAAGCCTCCTCTTGTCATTCTGAGGCTTTAGCCGAAGAATCCCAACCCTCATATTATCATTCTGAGCATAGCGAAGAATCTCTTAAGGATTCTAATAGAGATGTTTCGGCTTCGCCTCAACATGACAAAGGAGACGATTGTCATTTTGAGGGCGACAAGCCCGAAGAATCTCATTCCCTAGATTCCAATAGAGATTCTTCGCTTGTTTCACAAGCTCAGAATGACAACTCAACTTCTCCCTCCCAACACGAGGGGGATACTTCCTATACCTCCCCCCTCCCTATGCGGAGGGGGTTAGGGGGTGGGTATCCTAAAATAACAACCTTAGAATCAAAAGACAAAACACAAGATTCCACCCCTCCCCAACCTACACATGTCAGGGAGGAGCTAGGCTCTAGTCGTCATTTTAAAACCTCTCCTTCTCGTCATGTCTTAGGAGTGCAAAGCACGACTGAAGAATCTCCAAAACCCCAAAACATCGAAGAACTCATTGCTTTGATTCTAGCCCATATCAACGAGCTAGAATCAAGGCTTGATTGGGATTTGATTGCTAGTTGTCATTCTGAGGGCGACAAGCCCGAAGAATCTCTTAAGGATTCTAATAGAGATGTTTCGCTTGCTTTGCAAGCTCAACATGACAATTTAACTAGTCATTCTGAAATCCCCTCACATTGTCATTCTGAGGACTTTGAGATCGAAGAATCTCGATACTACAATACCGCAGACACGGAAGAACTGAATAAACTTTTAGAATCCCTCCCTACTCCACCACCAAACGGCTGGGAAAAAGTAAGGATTTCACAAATTGCAGAAAAATTAACAGCAGGCGGAGACAAGCCCAAAATATTTTCTGAAACCAAAACTCAAGAATGTAAAATTCCAATTTATGCTAATGCGGTGCAAAATGAAGGGCTATACGGATGGACTAATCAAGCTACAATTTTAAAAAATTCCTTAACTGTTTCAGCCAGAGGAACAATAGGGTATGCGGTTGCAAGATTCGAACCATTTTATCCAATCGTGCGATTAATTGTTTTGATACCAAAAAAAGAGTTGGTAAATTTAAAATTCCTAGAATCTTTAATCAATAATACAACAATTGAAAATAGTGGCGTTAATATACCGCAGCTTACCGTTCCAGAATTTTCAAGCCTACAAATCCCCCTCCCGCCCCTAGAAGCACAACAAAAAATCGTCTCTGTGATTGAGGACATAGAATCCAAGATTTCAAGCATTGATTCTAGCCTTGAAAGTTTAGAAAAAGAAAAAACCAAGATTCTAAATAGAACCTTAAACAACGACAAGAGAGAGAGAGAGACAAGGCGAAGATTAAACTAATCTTAAAGCAGATTGCTACATTGATTGCTCAAAAAGCCTTTTGGCAAAATGGCTTGCAAATTGCACTAGAAAGGGCGAAGATGTATTGCGGGAATTCTAATAGAGATTTTAATAGAGATGTTTCGCTTGCTATGCAAGCTCAACATGACAAAGGGGATTCTTGTCATTCTGAAACCTCCCCCTATTGTCATTCTGAGCGTAGCGAAGAATCTCTTAAGGATTCCAATAAAGATGTTTCGCATTTTTCAAATGCTCAACATGACAAAAGGGAGAATCGTCATTCTGAAAGAGTGCAAAGCACGACTGAAGAATCTCATTTCTTAGATTCCAATAGAGATTCTTCGCTTGTTTCACAAGCTCAGAATGACAATTTAACTTCACCCAAACTTGACAAGACTCTTTTAGAATCCCTCCCTACTCTGCCACCAAATGGCTGGAAACTTAAAAAGCTCGGAGAAATATGCGAATTTAGAAGGGGACCATTTGGCGGAAGCTTAAAAAAAGAAATTTTTGTTTCAAATGGTTATAAAGTTTATGAACAGCAACACGCTATAAATAATAATTTTGAAATAGGGTATTACTATATAACGCAAGAAAAATTTAACTCAATGAGAAGCTTTGAAGTTTTACCTAATGATTTAATTGTAAGCTGTTCTGGAACGATAGGGAAAATTGCAATAGCACCAGAAAATATTAAGAAAGGAATTATTAATCAAGCACTTTTAAGATTAAGGATAAAAAGCGAAAGTATAACTAGTAAAAGTTTAAAGATAATTTTAGATAATTTAAATAATCCTTTTGAAGAAAAAGCACATGGTATAGCTTTAAAAAATGTAGCAAATATTGAAACTTTAAAGCAAATCCAAATCCCCCTCCCGCCCCTAGAAGCACAACAAAAAATCGTCTCTGTGATTGAGGACATAGAAGCTAAAATCAGCTTTTTAGATTCCAATTTGGGGAATATAGAAAAACAAAAGAAAGAGATTCTTAAGAGATACTTAAATAGTGATGCTTAAAATTTTAAATAAGATTCCAATGAGATGTTTCGGGCAAGCCCTCGCACAATCAGCAAGGATTTTGCCCATACTTGCAAACAGGACAATTTAACTTGTCATGTCTTAGGAGTGCAAAGCACGACTGAATAATCCCAATCCTCATTTTGTCATTCTGAGGAAGCACGAAGTGCGACCGAAGAATCTCATGAGATGTTTCGCTTGCTATGTAAGCTCAACATGACAAAAAGGAGAATCGTTATTCTGAAACCTCCTCTTGTTATTCTGAGGGCTTTATGTCCGAAGAATCTCAATCTATTACCCTCCCCCTAACCCCCTCCGCAATGGGAGGGGGAAATAATGAATGCCTCTTCCCGCAAGGGGATGGGCTGGGCTCTCCTTATCACTCTGAAGACTCTCCACCTAGTCATTCTAAGGCTTTATGTCCGAAGAATCTCATGAGATGTTTCGTTTGCTATGTAAGCTCAACATGACAAAAAGGAGAATCGTTATTCTGAAACCTCCTCTTGTTATTCTGAGGGCTTTATGTCCGAAGAATCTCATTTAATAGATTCCAATAGAGATTCTTCGCTTGTTTCACAAGCTCAGAATGACAAAGGAGTGGATTCTGCATCTTCACCTCAGAATGACAACTCAACTTCCCCCAAAGAGGATATTCCCAATACTTCTCCCTCCCAACACGAGGGGGATACTTCCTATACCTCCCCCCTCCCTATGCGGAGGGGGTTAGGGGGTGGGTATCCTAAAGATAAAGCCAAAGAATCTCATAAAGATTTAAATAGAGATATTTCACATTTTCAAATACTCAACAGCAAAAAACTTCTTGATAAATAGGCTTCTTACCCTTGCAAATGAATGCTTGGTTCAATAAATCATCTCTATCTTTATCTAATTATTCCGCAAAGCAAAACCCATAAAACAAAATCTGCAAAACAATTCAATTTCACTTATAAATCCCACCTCTAGAATCTGCCTTAAGCATAGATAATAAGAATTTGCTTATCCCTTAATTCATAGAGGATTCTGTATTTGCCAATCCTTAAGCGGTAATGATTGTCCTTGCCTTGTAGCTTTTGTGTATCTTGAGTGTTATTATAGGGATTTTGTGCGATTTGCTCTAAAGCATTGATGATTTTTGGGGCTAGGTCGCGGTGTTTATCTAAAAACTTATCCACTTCCTTGCTTGTTTGCACATTATTCATTGCAATATTTCCTTTTAAGCTCCTCTAAGCTTATAGTCTCGCCCCTCTCTAGCTCTTTTAAGGCTTTTTTATATGCCCTCTCATCCTCTTTTGTCCATATCGTATCAGGCTCTATTTGACTACTAACGCTAAAGGGAATCTCACCTGTTTTTAGCACCTTTGCGGCAAACATTCTAAAGGCTGTCCCTAAATCTAATCCCATATCTTTAAGCATCGCTTCTAATATCTCTTTGTCATTACTATCCATTCTAAATTGAACAACAGAAGTCATTTTTTATCCTTTTGTAGGGTTTTAGATAATCTTGTAAGGAATTATACTACAAATATTAAGATTGATTTAATTTCTTAACAAATGTTTTAAGGCGTTGCTCTAAATATAATAATTTATTTTCTTATCATGTCTTAGGGCTTACAAAAAAGGCTGAAGAATCTGTTGCCCTAGAATCCTCTTTTAATTCTGTCCTTACATTTAATTCTATTTAGAGATGTTTCGCATTTTTCAAATGCTCAACATGACAAAATAGAGAGTTATCATTCTGATATTTCCTTTTGTCATTCCGAGCGTAGCGAAGAATCTCAAAATGCCCACACCTGCCATTCTAAACATTCCTCTTGTCATTTTGAGGGTTTTATACCCGAAGAATCTCATTTAATAGATTCCAATAGAAATACACAATCACAAAATCTCTTATCGTTTAGATGCTTTAAAATTGATTTCTACTAGTTCAAGTTTAAGACAGCAAAATCACAAACTTACACGATGAGTGTCTGCGCTCAATCTCTAAGAATCTTGAATTACACATCCCAACCAAAGAGACTTTTGTTTGTGTCAAGCTTTTTAATTTGTGCGACATCTTCAGCAGAAAGTGCGAAATCAAATATACTAAGATTCTCAATCATACGTTCTTTTTTGCTGCTCTTTGGAATCACATTAATGCCGCGCTCAATCAGATACCTAAGACCTACTTGCGCGCTGGTTTTATTGTATTTCCTGCCAATAGCAACAAGAGTTTGATTGCTAAAAAAGCCTTTTTTGCCATTAGCAAAAGGACTCCATGCCTGCACAATTGTGCGATAGGGCTGCATGGTTTGTTGTAATACCTCTCGTTGAAAAAAGACATGCGCTTGGACCTGATTGACTGCTGGGATTATTTGCACAGATTTCACAAAATCCAAATATACCCGCGTATCAAAGTTTGAAATTCCTAAAGCTTTGATTCTACCTTGAGTATAAAATTCTTCCATAGCCCTATACATATCTTTTGCTTGGGAATACGGACTATGCAACAAAAGCAAATCAATATAATCTAATTGTAGGGAATCTAAAGAAGAGCGAATGCTCTTTTTGGTTGTTTCATAGCCCATATTACTTGAAAGTTTGGTTGTGATAAACAAGTCTTCTCGCCTCAAGCCACTTGCCTTAATGGCATTCCCAACGTACACTTCATTCCTATACATCTGGGCGGTGTCAAATGAACGATACCCAACTTGTAGCGCGTCAAGGATAGCTCTTTCGCATTCCCTGCCTGCAAGAGTATATGTACCAAGCCCGATAATGGGCATTTTTATATTGTTGTTTAAGGTCTGTGTCATCATATCTCCTTTCGTATAGCCAAATAATGTATCTACTCCGAACGTGCTCATTGCAGATATAAGCACTGTGGATTGTTTGAGAAAATCCCTTCTATTTATTTGTTGCATCATTGCTCCTTGTTGAAAATTGTAATATGTGGTTGAAAAGCTTTATTAATATTTTTTGTCATTTAATATAACGAAAGTTCTTGAAATTGTTGTTTGGAATCCAAAGCTATTTTATGATTATGAACCCTTTAGGGTGAAGAATTCCTTAAAGATTCCAATAGAGATTTTTCGCTTGCTTTGCAAACTCAGAATGACAAAGGAGGGATCGTCATTGTGAATCCTCGCCTTGTCATTCTAAACATTGCGAAGAATCTCATTGCATGGATTCTAAGGGATGTTTCACATGCGTTCAACATGACAAACAAAGAGGTAGCATAACAAAGGAAAAGAATACGACAAAAATGATTCAACATAACAACAGCAAACACAATAGAATCTCAATGCCACAATAACATTTCATCAATGAATGCGAAGATAAAAGAATCCCAATTATTCTTTATGCGATATTTCTGTAATAAAAACATAATACCGTAGCAACAAAATAAATCTTCTTTAATAATCTCAAAATTACCCCTTGACAAACACTAGATGTTAGGCTTTATACTTGCATTATTTTATTTAAGGAGAAACTTATGCTATCAACACAACACTTTACCACATATCGCAGAGATTTCTTAAGGTTTGGCACTCTTAGCCTTGCAACTCTAGCATTTGGGGCTGTTAGCAATCGTGCCTCTGCCTCTGAAATTCACTCTGCAAAAAACACAATAAACACGGGCTTTAAAGAAACAAAGCTTACTCTTAGCAAAGAATGGGATAAAACTTTTGCGCGAAGCACGAAAGTCAATCATCAGAAAATCACTTTTCATAATCGTTATGGAATCACCCTTGCTGCCGACATATACACACCAAAAACTACATCGAACAAGAATGCCAAATTTCCCGCGCTTGCTATCTCTGGTCCTTTTGGCGCAGTTAAAGAACAATCAAGCGGCTTATACGCGCAGACTTTAGCGCAAATGGGATTCATTACTTTAGCTTTTGATCCCTCCTATACAGGAGAAAGTGGGGGTATGCCTCGATTTGTTACCTCACCTGATATTAATGTAGAGGATTTTAGCGCGGCTATAGATTTCCTCTCGATTCAAAAGAATGTTGACAATCAAAGAATTGGGGTAGTTGGTATTTGTGGTTTTGGTGGATTCGCAATTAGCGCAGCGGCTAATGACCCGCGCATAAAAGCCACTCTTGCCTCAACCATGTATGATATGTCCCGTGTGAATGCCAATGGTTATTTTGACAAGGAAGATTCTAAAGAGGCAAGACTAAAAAAACGAAGAGATTTGAGCACACAACGAATAAAAGATTATCAAAACAATAGCTACGCTCTTGCTGGAGGTGTACCAAATACTTTGCCCCAAGATGCGCCGCAATTCCTCAAAGATTATTATGATTATTATAAAACACAACGAGGGTATCATAAACGTTCGCTTAATTCCAATAGTGGCTGGAACATTACCTCCAATTTACCCTTTTTGAATCTGCCTATTTTAACTTATGCAGATGAAATTGATTCTGCTGTGTTGTTGATACACGGGGAAAAAGCGCATTCAAGATATTTCAGTGAAGACACCTTTAAGAAATTACAAGGTAAAAATAAAGAACTTCATATTATCAAAAATGCTTCACATACAGATTTGTATGATAAAACTGACATTATTCCGTTTGAAAAAATTGCTATGTTCTTTACGCAAAATCTCTAATCAATTTGAATAATGAAATATAAAACCATAAGACTTTTCTATAAAATAAAGAATAAATTATAAAAAGAACTTTTGAATACCTTTAAGGATTTAACAAGCTAGAAGTAGAGGTGATTTATCCTTTTTACTTAGCTATGATGATTATAAACGTCATTTTGTCTAAAAGCGATTGATAAAATTATTCAAATGATTGAAAGTTACATCTTTAGAAAGGCGGTTTGCAGATTTGCTACTAACAAATTCACGTCGCATTCAAACAATAGAATCTTATAGCCTATATTATGCAAGTGCTTGTTAAGGAGAGCAGATTCTCTGACGTTATTTCTTGCATTGTGCCTTAAGATTCTTCATTGCTTTGTAATCCTTACTCATCGGGCTTATTTCACCTTTATTTTCTGCAATTAACGTGTTGTAGTATTCAATCTTATAATTGAGTTTTTTCAGAATCTCTTGAAGATTCTCTAAATCTTGCAATGTCTTTTGTTTTTGTTCATTGATAATTGCTAGCCTTTCTGATAACGTTTTGCTTCCCAATGAACAAAGATAAATATACTGTCTAAGTTTCTTGATACTCATTCCAATATTTCGGTAGCAATTAACCCATATCACCCATTCAATATCACTCTCACTAAAGTATCGTACCCCATTTATATCTCTTTCCACAAAAGGAAACAATCCCTTATCCAACCAAAACCGAATCTTCCGAGAAGCTACTCCTGTCTTTCTCTCTACCTCTATAATAGTATAAGCCATAATCTCTCCATAAAAGCAGTCTGATATTATAACGTTGCAAGTATAGGCTTGTAAGATTCTATAATCAATCATTCGCAAACCAATAAAACGAATAAATCTACATATCAATACACTACATGACAATTAATAATATATCTCGATATTGTAGCAATCACAAGAGTAATATTGTAGCTAAGTAATTCTTAATTGCATTGAAAATACTATAACAATACAAATCCTCTAAATTGTATTTCTAAATCAATAATAACGTACAACTTCAGCAAGACTTAGTCTCTTTTTACTATATTTTGGTTCTTCCCGTCTGTATCCTAAGCTTAGAATCACGGCCGTTTGAAATGGATATTTAAGCTCCAAAAACATATCAACCTTGTCTTTTTCAAACCCTCCTATCATACACGAATCAATTCCCCTACTCATAGCGGCTAATGCCATCTGCATTAAAGCAAGGTAACAATCGGACTTAGCGTACGCATAGAGTTGTTCTTCGTTTAAAGTGTTGGTTTCATAAGTATAGGCTTGCAGAATGTTATTGAATCGTTTTTCATCACTTGGAGAACAAATTCGCGCAACCTGTTTCTTAATGTACTCATCCTTAGCTTGCAAATCTGTCCTTGCTAAAAGTATAATATTATAGCTTGCAGTGGCAACATTCTCCTGTCCAAAACATATTGTACTTAAGTTTGCATTGTCCTTTTTACTCACAACAACAAAATTCCATGGCTCAAATCCGCACGTACTGGGAGCAAGCCTTCCTGCTTCGAGTATAAACTCCAAATTATCCTTTGTAATCTCTTGGTTTGTAAATGCCTTGCAAGCGAATCGTTGTTTAAGTATTTCTTCAAAGCTTAAATTCATTATTTTCCTTTTGTATTTATTTTGAGATATTTTGTGATTATACAAATATTTTGTTACGAAATAAATACACATTAATACGAGATTTTGTAGAGATTCAATCATAATATTTTTTGCAATTCGCACAATAACACTTATAAGAATCGAAAAGAATTGAACATCGTGTTATAATCTTGTCTTAATGACCTTTATATTACAATTAGATATTCTTTCGAATAAACAACTCTTGAATGAACATTCTATAAGCCATAAGGAACACAATGAATACTTATTTAAATAAAATCGCAAAACTTTTTTTCATCATACTCTCGTCTGGATTTCTTCATGCACAAATCAATCAAACCGGCCACCGCACAAGTCAATACAACATTGGTTGGGGATTAGTTTATGGATTTGATTGGCGCAAAAGCAATTTAGGGCACACTACAGCAAACTATCAAACAAGCGGAATAGACAATCAATACGGAGTAATTGCCTCTATACAATATATTTTAGAATCACAATTCTTTTATGAAATACCGCTTATTATTTCGTATGTTGCCCCTAGCGCGAGATACTTCCAAGCCTACTATAACAATACAGGTGATGGGTATCACTTTGACATGAGCCTAATGGGCGGATACTATCTCTTCCACACGCAAAACCTTAAGCTCTCATTTAAAGGTGGTTTTGGTTATGGCTTTGGTTATATTTGGCAGACTAGATTCCGATTAACTGCGAATAGCAGCATAGAAGACACTTCTAGTGTAGCTCATAACACACTTATCGCTCGTATAGGGACAGAAGTCGGATACCTTAAACATTATTTAGGAATGCTTGTTAACTACTATATGTGGAGCGGAGAATTTGCTGAACTTTACTCTCAACCTAATCAAACAAGTACAACTATCCCTGCACCACTCGTTGTTAATACATCAAACCATTATGCTAATTCTTTTGGAATCAACCTCTATTATATGTATCGCTTTTAACCTATAACAGCAAACAAAGTTACATAAATTAAAGAAAATATCAAAGAATTTTAGCCTTTAACGTTCTATGAGAATCTACAATCTCTATGATATCATCTGCCACTAATTTAGATAATTGTATCGGTTTGTTATCTTTTAGAATCTGGGCAAATCCTAATTGCAGATTCTTAGTGGGATTCATACTCTCTACTAAAGATTCTAAATGCTGCAGTCTTTCTTTTTTTTGCCCCATTAATCTTAGTAGAAGTTCAGTGCACTGTCCAAATAGAGACGGTGGAAGCTGTATTCTTTTCTTATTGAGAAAATACAAAGAGGATTCTATGAATCTTTGTTGTACAAACTCTACAACTTGCTTTTTTTGCCGTATTATAATGAGCATTTGAGATGCTATTCTCTTTTGATGAAATTTGAGTCCTTCACGCACACTAGAGATTCGATGTGTGGGTAGAACAACCATTAATTGCTTATGATAATAGGCGAGATTTTGTTTATGAGTATGAAAAAAGAATCGCACACTATCTCGCAAAGCCTGCTTTTGCATATCAAGCATTTGTTTATGCTGTATAAAAAGCCTCAAAGGATGACAGAGCTCAAGACGTTCACTAAGAGCATGTAGCCTTTGTGATCGAGATTCTATAAAATTCTGCAAGGTATGTCTTAAATGATTCTCTAAATCTATCATCTGTGTTAATAAGGCGTTTTTGTCCTGCAAAATCATTTCCATAGCGGCACTGGGAGTAGGAGCACGGCAATCGGCAACATAATCACTCAGTAAATAATCGACCTCATGCCCAATAGCCGATACAACAAGCGTTTTACAGGCAAAAATCGCTTCCAAAACTTCTATTTCATTAAAATTCCATAAATCTTCGATACTGCCGCCACCGCGAGCCAAAACTAAAATATCAGCACCTAAGCTATCTGCATATCGAATATTTTTAGCAATTACAAATTTGGCTTCTGTACCTTGTGTTGGAGTGTCAATAAGGAAAAATTCAAGAGCATTGAAACGTGTTTTTGCGACTTTAATCATATCTTGCAATGCTGCTGAACTACGGCTAGTAAGCAAAACAATTTGTTTAGGGAATCTTGGTAAAGGCTTATTTTTACAAAAATAATTCCGCTTTTGTAAATCTTGTTTTAACGCGTCATACTGCGCTTTCAGACTCCCCTCTCCATCATAATGTATTGTCTGGACATTGAGACTATATGTACCTCTAGGAGGATAAACGCTAATGTTGCCTTTCGCGATAACCTTATCTCCATTTTTTAAAGCAATGGTATGATTCTTGACATTGCTGCGAAAAAATGTACAAGAAATAACTGCTAGAGAATCTTTAAGACTAAAATAAATATGTCCGCTACTATGACGAACTAAACCGCTAATTTCTCCCGTTACAGCAACTAAACGAAAATCACTTTCTAAAAGGGCTTTGATTTGTGTAGTTAAATCGCTTACTTTAAAAATATATTGCCCGTTTATGCGATTGCTTTTCTGCGTGGAATCCAAAAAGTCACTATAAGAAAAATTCTGTGTAATAGAAGAATCCAATCCCCAATCCTTAAAAATAATCAAAAAATTATACTCAATTCTCTAATAAAAGCTTACAATACAAGAAGAGGAAATAATCCTGATGATTTTATAAGGATTTCAGAATCTGTTTAAAAAATTTTTATCTTAACATATTAGACTCCTAATTATGTTTTACTTTTTATTGAGGAGATTATATGCACAAAGACTCTTTTTCTGTATTCAAACATCTTTTGAAACAGCCTTGCAACTCACGCAACACAAGTAAGATTCTCGCTTGCGCTTTACTTGGTTTCTCATTATCTTTTGCGTTTGGAATCAGTGAAGCTCCGGCATTTACACGCACTTCTCCTGTGGGGAATCCTAATGCGATATATTCTTATAATGACTCCATTAAAAATGCAACCAAAGCCGTCGTAAACATTACAACGGAAAAAAAGGTAGGCAGCGGACCGTCTCCATTTAATGATCCGTTTTTTCAGCAATTTTTCGGAGATATGATACCGCAAGACAGACTACAAGGGGGCATCGGATCGGGGGTTATCCTTACAAATAACGGGTATATTGTTACAAACAGCCATGTTGTAAAGGGAGCGGATAAAATCACCGTAACAATACCAGGTGATAGTAAAAAATACACGGCAAAACTTATCGGGGAAGATTCACAAAGTGATATTGCTGTGATTAAAATAGAAAAAACCAATCTGCCCGTTCTTCCCTTTGCGGATAGTGCGAAATATGCCGTAGGAGACATTGTTTTCGCGATTGGGAATCCGTTTGGTGTGGGGGAAACTGTAACGCAAGGCATTATTTCTGCGCTCAATAAGCACGGATTTGGCATTAGTGCCTATGAAAACTTTATCCAAACTGATGCAAGTATCAATCCGGGCAATTCTGGCGGAGCACTCATTGATTCACGCGGGGCACTCATTGGTATGAATACAGCCATTATTTCACGAACAGGTGGAAATCACGGCATAGGTTTCGCTATTCCTTCTGAAATGGTCAAAAATGTAGCAAGTGAGCTTATTCGCTCTGGGAAAGTAAGACGCGGATTCATTGGCGTGAGCATTAAAGATGTAGATTCGGAAATCTCTAGTGTTTATGGAGATTCTAACGGTGCACTAGTTGTTGGCATGCAAGCAAATTCTCCTGCACAAAGAGCCGGACTTGCAGTATGGGATTTAATCACTGCAGTCGATGGCAAACCTGTTAAAAATGCAGCCGAATTACGTAATCTCATCGGTTCAATGCCCCCTAATAAACAAGTGGTTCTCACTGTATTAAGAAACACGGCAAAAGGCAATCAATCTACACTTGAAACAAAACAAATCACAATGAAATTAGCGGAACAACCGCAAGAATCAACACAAGTTACGCAAGATACTCCTATTCAAGAAAAAGGTTCAGCATTCGATGGTCTGCGAGTAGAGAATCTAACTGACCAATTGAGGCGAGCATGGCGCGTGCCAAATGATATTAGTGGTGTCTTGGTAAGTGATGTTGCAATAAACTCTAAAGCGCAAAGCTTAGGCTTTGAAAAGGGCGATATTATTGCGCAAATCGAAAATATGCCAATTAAAACCACCATAGACTTTCAAAGGGCTATGCAGAATTATAAAAACAAAGCAAAACGTGTGTTAATTTATAATATGACAAATGGTGAAGTGAAAACAATTATTGCTAACTAGCTACAAAAATATAACAAAAGTAGTAAGATGGTTGTTTGACTAAATGAAAAAGCGCAACAGAATCTCCATCTATTTAAGAACAACCAAACATTCATCTTAGTCCTGCGAGAAGCCATTGTTCTTAACGCATAGGGGATTCTGATCATTCTAACCTTAGAAACTCTTCTCAAAATCTGATAATCATATCTCAATTCATAACCTTGTCAATCAATTTATTATCTCCTGATATTAAGTGATATTAAGAATACTCTAATAATTGTTTGATATAATCTCCATATTTTGTAACTTCAACCAAAAAGCTATCATGTCCATAATCGCTTTGTATAATCTCTAAACTACAAATTAACCCCAAAGAATCCATGCGCTGCTTGATGTGCTGCATTTCTGATACGGGGAACATATTATCTCCACTAAACGCGACCAAATGCAAAGGTGATTTAATTTCATTTAAAGCATGATCTAGGCTTGCAAACCCCAATGAAGCATCATACATGCTTAGAGCGCGAATCAGATATAAATAGCACAAAGGATCAAAATATACGCTAAAGTTCGCGCCATTATAATCCAAATAACGTTCTACCTCAAATCTCCCAAAAAGCTCGAAATAGCCATCGGTAGCAACATAATGTCTTGAAAATTTCTTCTGTAAAGTAGAGAGCGAAAGATACTGACTAAAGCCTAACATACGCGCTATTTGTAATCCCTTAAATCGAGGGAGAGGGGAAGTGGTAATTGCATAATTCCCTTGTTGAAAATCAGAATCCAACATAATAATTTCTCTCATAATTTTATTAATCATAATAATTTGAGGATTACTAATATAACTAGCGGCAATAGGAATAAACATAGCCGCGCTTTTTGGATAAAGAATCGCAAAGCTTAAAGCCTGCATGCCACCCATAGAACCACCAATAACTGCATGCAATCGAAGTATCCCCATTGAATTTAACAAAATCTTGATAGCTTTAACCATATCTTGAATCGTAATAACAGGAAATTTAAGCCGATAAAAATCATTATTGCCAAATGAGCCATAAATCGGGCTTATAGGCGAAGTTGAACCATAACACGAACCAATAACATTTGCACAAATAACAAAATACTTCTCCGTGTCAATAAATTTCTTATTTCCTACCATATTGTCCCACCAACCAGCTTTTGCTTCATTTTGATACTTGCCCGCGCAATGATGGCTACCTGTAAGTGCATGTGTTACTAGAATAGCATTGCTTTTATCATTGTTGAGCTTGCCGTAAGTCTCATAAATAATCTGATATGGCTCTAAGATTCTACCTGAGGTAAGATAGAGTGGACTTGTAAAAACTTTGGTATGTGTTTGTCTTATAAGAGAATCTTGAGTGCTGACATTAGGCATATTTGCTCCTGTATCAAAGAGTGTATCTCCTCAAGATTAATTGGCTTGAGGGCAGTAATAAAAGAATGAGTCTTGTAGCTTCATAAGCGCACACAGATTCCATGTTCATGCAAATATCTCTTTAATTCCATAATTTCGACTTCCTGATAATGAAAAATACTCGCGGCAAGTGCTGCATCGACTCCAGCCTCAAATACTTCCAAAATGTCCTTCATGCTTCCAGCACCGCCGCTAGCAATAAGCGGGAGCTTGCAAGCCTGCATAGCAATCTGCAACGTTTCCAAATCAAATCCAGCCTTCGTCCCATCAGTATCCATACTAGTTAGCAAAATCTCTCCTGCCCCTAAAGATTCTACCTCTGCAAGCCATTCCTGCATATCCCTACCGCTATCGACTCTACCTCCAGACAAGAAAACGCCAAAGCTTAGGTCTTCTCTACGTTTTACATCAATTGCCACAATGATACATTGAGAGCCAAAAGTCTGTGCAGCCTCTTGAATAAAAGAAGGGTTTTTTAGTGCGGCGGAATTAAGGCTTACTTTATCGCAGCCTGCATTGAGCAGATTTGATATGTCCTGCAATGTGCTAATTCCACCGCCAACACTCAAGGGAATAAAGACTTCTCTTGCAATAGATTCAATGAGATTCAAAGTAGTCTTTCTTTCTTCAAAAGTCGCATTAATATCTAAAAATACCAATTCATCTGCACCAGAATCATTATATTGTTTGGCAACTTCGAGAGGATCGCCTGCATCCTGTAACCCCACAAAATTCACACCTTTCACGACTCTAGCATTCTTTATATCCAAGCAGGGAATAATTCTTTTTGCTAAATTTGTCATAAATTGCCCTTGTCATAGTTTAAAAAACGTTGTTATAATCATAAATGAAAATTATATACTATCAATAATATTTGGATTCTGAATTTTTAAAAAAGCAATTCATCACTTATTTTCATAAAACATTTTGATTTAGGGCATAAGGAGTGGCAAAAATGCAAAATTTTGCACACGACCTATTTTTAACAAAAAACCATATAAATAACAAAAAATATACAAATAAATCCATAAGGAGAGAGACTAGAAATATTCTCCCTAAGAAAAATTGGGGGCAGAATTTTTTATCTGATACGACCATAATAGAACAAATCTTCCACGCCATTCCCTCAAACATTGGAGAATCTATTTTGCAAAAAAAAATAAGATTGATTGAAATAGGGATTGGCTTGGGTGATTTGACTAAGAGACTAGCACTCAAATATCCATTATTATGTTATGAAATTGATACAAGGCTTATTGCCTTAGCAAAGCAGAATCTAGCAAATGAATTAACTGCTCAACAAGTTGTAATTTTAGAAGCAGATGCGCTACATATTCGAAGTGGTAATGGTTATTTGTTTGAAAGCGAATATTTCTTGGTTTCAAATTTGCCTTATTATATTGCAACATCGATTATTTTGCAAACACTTAGGGATAGTTTATGTACAGGATTCCTTGTAATGACACAAAAAGAAGTCGCACAGAAATTTTGTGCTAAGGTGCATAACAAGGAATATTGTGCTTTAAGTGTCATATCCGAGATTTTAGGCGAAATTCACTATTTATTTGATGTGTTGCCACAAAGTTTTATACCGCAGCCAAAGGTAGATTCTGCGGTATTTTGTTTTGAGAGAACAAGAGATTTGCTTCCCGTGCATTTAGAATCTATTTTAAAATACGCATTTCTTTCGCCAAGAAAAAAGCTTTTTTCTAACTTAACTAAATGGGATTGGTTAGGTAGAGTTGGCACACAGGAGATTTTTGATGCTTTTAATCTCCCAGAGACCATACGCGCACATGAAGTATCCTCTGAGCAATATTGCAAAATAGCAGATTTTACATTGACTCTTAATAAAGGATAAAAAATGAACGATACAGAAAATCGTGATAATCTTTCAGTAAACAAGGATTCAAAAGACCAAAAAAAGGACGCAAGTACACGAAAAAACAGTACTGCAAACAAACATCTGACTAAAAACTCTAAAGAACAAGGCAAAAAAAGGACTTTCAAATTCAAAACCGAGAAAGATTCAGTAGCTCGCAATGCCAATACAGAAACACAGAAAAAATGGGTGGGTGAAAATAAATATGCAAGCAAAAATAGAGACAATAATGAGAATCATGAAAAACATGAAGATGGAACGCGCAAAGTACAAACTCCCACAGAAAAAGGAACGCTCTCTTTTCATAAAGACCTAAAAAGGGGGGTAGAAGCAAACACAAAGATTCAAAAGGGCTCACTGAATCCACATCACAAACTAAACCTTAAAACAAACGCAAAAGTCAGGATAACACCTATTGGGGGACTAGGAGAGATTGGCGGCAATATGACAATAATCGAAACAGACACATGCGCAATAGTTATTGACATCGGCATGAGTTTCCCAGATGAAAGCATGCCAGGAGTTGATATTCTCATCCCTGATTTTCACTATATCGAAAGTATTAAAAGCAAAATTATCGCAGTGTTAATCACTCACGCGCATGAGGACCATATAGGTGCTGTGCCCTATTTCTATAAGCAATTCCAATTTCCACTTTATGGTACACCTTTGGCATTAGGACTTGTGGGCAGTAAATTCGAAGAGCATGGATTAAAAAAATGCAAAGAACTATTTCACATCGTAGAAAAAAGAAAGCCTGTTCGGATTGGTGATTTTGAAGTAGAGTGGATTCATATTACACATAGCATTATTGACAGCTCCGCTCTTGCGATTCGCACAGAGGCTGGGATTATTCTACACACGGGAGATTTTAAGATTGATCATACTCCTATTGACAATTTGCCTACCGATTTACACAGATTGGCATACTACGGAGAACTAGGTGTTATGTTGCTCCTTAGTGATTCTACAAATTCACATAAATCTGGAGTAACGCCTAGCGAAGCGAGTGTAGGACCGACATTTGACAATCTATTTAAAAACGCCGCAGGCAGAGTGATTATGAGCACCTTTAGCTCTAATATTCACAGGGTGTATCAAGCAATACATTATGGATTAAAGCACAACCGAAAAGTCGCTGTAATAGGACGATCTATGGAAAAAAATTTAGAAATTTCACGCGAATTGGGCTATATAGATCTGCCTAGCAAGGTCTTTATAGAAGCGCATGAAGTTTTGCAATATCCAGATGAAGAAATCTTAATCGTAACAACAGGAAGTCAAGGCGAAACTATGAGCGCGCTCTATCGTATGGCAACCGATGAGCATCGACACATTAAAATTAAACCTACAGATATGATTATCCTCTCTGCTAAAGCTATCCCGGGCAACGAAGGGAGTGTTTCGGCAGTTATTAACCTCATTATGAAAGCCGGAGCAAAAGTAGCTTATCAAGACTTTAGTGAAATCCATGTTAGCGGGCATGCTGCTCAAGAAGAGCAAAAACTAATGTTGCGATTAATCAAACCTAAATTCTTTTTGCCCGTGCACGGTGAATTTAATCATATCGCTAAACATAAACAAACCGCAATCGCTTGCGGCGTTCTAGAAAAAAACATTTATCTCATGGAAGATGGCGACCAAATCGAGGTCAATCCGAATTATATGCGAAAAGTAAAATCAGTGCGGACAGGTAAAACTTTTGTAGACAATCAAGCAAATAGAATCCTAGATGACGAAATAATCAATGAGCGCAATCTTCTTGCAAATGATGGAATCTTTATTTTAACACTCCATATCAATCAAGAACAACAAAAAATTCTTGAACACAGAATCAACGTGTTTGGCATCATAGGGCAAAAAGAAGAAAAAGAATTAGTAAAATTCACTATGGACGCTATAAATGCGCACTTAGCAATCGCGAAATCTAGTCTCTATAAAGATTCTAAAACACTAGAAAATAACTTATTTGGTTTTTTACGTAAGCTACTTTTCAAAAAATTCAAGAAATATCCAGCAATCTTAGTCAATGTTTTGTTTGACAATGTAGTGAAAACAAAACCCTCACAGAAGTTTGATTTCATTACTGATCATCATAAAGCTGAAGAAAGGGACAAGCATGACAAACCGCTTGAAATGATTTTCAACGATCATGGTAATTTTACCAATCTCTAAAGCCTCTCCATATAGTTTGTTTAAGTCATTTAACCAAACTATAAACACTAATAATTAAAGATTATAAAATATTAAAATTTAATACTACTTCATTGAAACTATTGTCATTATTGTAAAAATGCCGGCGATAGAGAATCTCCATATTTAAAAAACTCCAAGGTACAAGAATAAGACCTATCTGCATATAGAATCCTCTATTTACATAAGTATCATTCCTTGATTCTAAACTAGAATAACCAAACCCAAAGTTATAACCAATGAAGTTAAATTGGGTGCTCTTTACAAATTGTGCACCAAGTAAACGTTGTAACAAATTATCTCCTGTTGGATGGAAATAGAAATCTATTCCTGAAATATAATTTTCTCCTTTTGGTTTATCTTCCCAACTATTACGATATTTTATTCCATAAAAAATAGTAATATTGTCGCATGTGCGAGAATCAAAAGGAAGATACATTGCTCCTAAGCTAAACCCATATCCCTTATTGGTACCTTGCGATAATCCCATTTGAAAAGTAATAACTTGAAACATATTGGCATAGGCTACAGCACATTCCTTGCTAACAATGCAATTACTTGCAGGGAATAAATAGAATAGCAGAATCTTAAAAAAAATATTTACAAATCTTCTCTTTGCATACATTCTCCCCTTCCTCATTACTCAATTTCATTCAAGCTTTTGCTGCTCTCTTTCCTTTGCAAGTTTTTCTACTTCATAAACAAACACATCAACAATGTCTTCTTCACGTAACTTTGCTAATACCTTACCATCTTTAATAATGTGCCCAATTTTATTCCCAAACGCAATAGCAATATCAGCATGTTTTGCCTCACCTAACGCATTTACAGCGCAACCCATAACACTTACTTGCAATGGCGTTTTAATATGCAGTAACTTTTGCTCTACTTTCTTTATCGCGCTAACCAAATCCGCTTCTATCCTACCACATGTAGGGCAGGATACAATCGTAATACCCTCTTTCTGTCTGCCGCAATAGCGCAAAATACTTTTTGCTAATTTAATCTCCTCTTCTAATTCGCCTGTGATAGAGCAGCGCATGGTATCGCCAATTCCTTGCATAAGGAGATTACCCAATGCTATGGAGCTTTTAATCGTAGAATGATAAATCGTTCCAGCTTCAGTAACCCCCAAATGAAAGGGGTAAGGAACTAAAGGACGCAATAATTCATAAGCCTCTATAGTGCGGGGGGCATCGCTTGCTTTAAGAGAAATCTTAATATTAGTGAAACCAAAATCTTCCAAAAGTTTAATATTATAGAGTGCGGATTCTATCATTCCCTTAGGTGTTGCCCCATATTTTTGTTCAAATTCTTTCTCGAGACTGCCACCATTAACGCCAATGCGAATAGGAATATTACGTTCGTTGCATGCATCGGCTACTTCTTTAATCTTTTGCTTTGAGCCGATATTTCCCGGATTAATACGTATGCAATCCACATATTGTGCTGCGATTAATGCGAGTTTATATTTAAAATGAATATCAGCTATGAGTGGCAATGTTGTCATTTCTTTTAAGATCTTTAATGCAAAAGCATCTTCTTTTGTAAGAACTGCCAAACGGACAATATCTGCACCTGCAAGTTGCAGTCTGTCTAGCTGTGCCTTTGTTTCAGCAATATTGTGTGTCTTGCTAAAAGTCATACTTTGCACGCTAATTGGCGAATCCCCACCTATTGCAACATTACCAACAAAGATTGTTTTAGTGGGGTAACGAGGTCGAATTTTATTAGATTCCATAAATTTCCCTTAAAACTTTCTATAAGGTTTCAATTTTAGCACAAATTCCCAAAGTTTCGCCTGTAAGCGATATTCTCCATTTCATTACTTTTTTTTGATAGAATCTCTACTTTTAATTTTGCTTCTTAAGGAGTTGCTTATGAAAATTCTTGTGATACAAGGACCAAACCTCAACATGCTTGGGCATAGAGATCCGCGCCTATATGGAACAATGACTTTAGAACAAATTCACGCAAACATGAAAAACTTTGCACAGTCTCAAAAAGCACCTAACGGTGAAAATATAGAACTGGAATTTTTCCAAAGTAATTTTGAAGGAGAAATCATCGATAAATTGCAAGAGTGCGTAGGAGGAGATTTTGAAGGGATTATTATGAATCCGGGTGGTTTATCACACACTTCTATTTCAATTGCAGATGCCATAGTGGCTTCAGGATTACCTGTCGTTGAAGCACATTTAAGTAACATACATGCAAGAGAGCTAGAACGTAGAACAAGCGTTACCGCTGCTGTTAGTGTAGGAATCATCTCTGGTTTTGGACCTCTTAGCTATCATTTGGCACTTATCGCAATTATTAATGTTGCAAATGAAATCAAAGCTTTGAAGCAAAACGGTGCACAACCTAACCCGTAGAAACTTATACCAAACTTACACATGGGCTGCAACATAAACTTGCAATATACACGCCAGCAAGATGGGCAGTTAATACATGAGGTGTTTGCAAGCAATATTGTACTCTTGTTTGTAATATTTGCCTTTCCCTTTGTGTAAATCCCCCCTCTGGTCCAATAATTATGCCTTGTTGTGCCTGTTTTGCTAGTTCTACATTAGGAAGAGATTCTATACTAGAAATATCTGGGACACCATCAATCGGGATAAAGTCAATAAAACAGGCATTTTGATACTTCATTAAAACACTTTGCAAATCTTGACACACATCGACATTCATAAGATTTGTACGACCGCATTGCATGCAAGAATATTGTAAAATTTTAGAAATTTTTTGTTTATTCACAATCCTATTTTTCTGTGAAAAATCCGCATAAAAAAGAATAAGAGAAGCAACATTAAGTCCATTTAACATAGGTACTACATCATAAATATCCTTAGTATCAATTATTGCTAGAATAAGCGATAACCCTTTCGAAGAATCTTGCCAATCAGATGATCTTGCTTCAATAAGCTGAAAACACTCCTGCTTGCTACGAGTATGACTAGGAACATGCTGATAAATATAGAGTACATTGTCCTCTAAATTGCGGACAGAAAGAATCGCGCCTTTTTGGAATCTACGAACACGAAATAAGTAATGTGTTTCTTCAGAACTAAGAGTGATATGGGGATTTTTGGCATCTTTATGATAGAAAAACTGCATAAAACTACTTGTTAAGGAAATATTTTACACCAAGCTATCAGCGCGATGTGTAGGAAAAAAAACGTCAAATACATCATCAAACATTTCCGCACATATCGCTGCATAGCTTGTCTGCTTATTTTTGCCTTTCTAAGAATCTTTAGGCGATATATTTCACCAAATAACAAAATTCCAAACACTAGCAACATAAGAATAATTTTCGTATCATAAACAAACCCACGCATAGCCAATAAGAAGATTCCGCTCACTAAGGCTATGCCTAATAGCAAAAATGTAAGAGGCATAATCAAAAAGATTCTATGATTAAGCTGTAAAAAAGTTCGGAATCTCATAAGCACATAAAGATACGCAATATAAGGAAATACCAATAAACAAGCAAAAACTTCATGTAAAAAAACGCCGTGCAAATATGCCTCTGTGTCTAAAATAATGTTCTCTACACCCATGCAAACCTCATCTAAAATACCACAAACCACCAATATCTATGTCTTACTCGCCTCTTGGTAACTAGAAGCAAAAAATTTGACAACTCTCACATTCAAGACGTATACGTTTCGCTCTGCAAATCTTAGCAAACAACTCTTCTCCCACTCCAATCGCAGAAGGCAATCCTAACTCCGAAGCACGAATAGCCATGTGGGAATTTGCCCCACCATAACAAGTAATTAATCCCGCTATATTTTTTGTAAAAAGATAATCAAAACCAGGGTCAGCTGAAGGAATACAGATAATCTTCCCTTCTAATAGCTCTTTACTATTAGCATCAGCATGATCAATAGCAATAACTTCAGACATGATACTTTTAGTCGTAATAAAATTCGGCACAACATTCGCCGCATAAAAGCTAAAAACATCTCTCCCTTGTAGAATCAACGAAGGCAATTTCAATGCAAGGGTGAGCATAAACTCCTGTTTATGAGATTCTATTTCATTTAGAAATCGCTCTTTTGGACTCTCTTTATAAAGAGAAGAATACAAAGAAAGAATACTTTTAATATCCAAGTGAGACATATCTTCTGGGTTTATTGCAAGCTTTAATCCTAAATCTTTAATCAAACTTAAGACTTTTGAAAGCAGTTTAGAGAAAGCAAATTTCACACTTTCTCTGCCTTCAATCACGGTTTTAAAGAAAGCAAACAATCCTTTTGCATCAATAACTAGCCCGTTCTCGCGCAGAATCTTATCAAGCTGATCTATTCGCTCTTGAGTAAGACTAAATGTGGATTCTACGGATTGTAATGGAGATGGTGTTGTGGAGCAAGAATCGACTTGAATATTGCCAAAATAGCCTTCAAAATTTTCATCATAACGTGGAGAGAGAATGTTGTAGCTGCCCGCACGCAAGTGTCCATATTTTTGCAAAAATGATTCTAAGCCTAGATTATGGATATTTTGTATATCAAAAGCAAGCTCCTTGCTAATGGTTTTAAGAGAAGCAAGAAAATCATTTCTCTCTTGTAAAGTAAGAAAATTTATCTCAACCAATGAATTAAGCAGCTGCATCGCAACAAATGCTGCTCTTGCTACGCCAGCAAAAGGAAGAGTGCCAAATCTCTTGCAATCTTCAATCAACCAATAAATCTTATCATAAAGTGGAATATCAGAATTTACAACCCGCGCATATCTCGCTTCAAGCTCTTTCATCTTTAATAAATCTTTAACATAATAGCCTTCATTGGGAACAATAATATTATTTGTAAGTTCTAATAAAGAAAACTCAATACGTTTAATTTCATTCTCATTAAAACCATGTGCCAGAAGTTTTTTTAATTTAGAAGTGATATTTAAATCATAACAAGAAAGAACAACATGAAATTCCACTTTATCATGTAATTGTGGCTCTTTGATAAGAGATTCTAAATAATAATTCACCAATTTGTTTGCAATAACAGAATCAAGATTCTTAGGAATAAATGAATTAAACGACACACGAACGTCAATATAGGGAATCCCTAAAAAAGAGTGCATAAGCGGATAAGAACGTAGATTCCGATAGCCATAGTTATCTCTTTGATAAGCCCAAATGCAATCAGTAACGAGTTCTTTATAAAGACTAAGTGCTAATCTTTTAGGCTTCAATCCTATGATTTCGGCTGGATTCCAATCGGGCATAACACCAAAAATAGCTCTATCTCCAAGTATATGTGGTTGCTTGCCATTCATCGCGTCGATACGTTTTGCCAACCTTTCTAATGCTCTTACTTTGACATTTTCAAAAAGATAGGGTTTATTATCCATAACAAGCGGGCGAACTTGCAGGCAATACAATTGACAAGAATCATGCTGCATAGAATCCAATAAATCACCTGCCTGCGCGCTAAAAGCAAATTCTACATCCAAGGTTTTACAATGAAAAATCTCCTCTAACTCTTGAATCATTGCAATAACCCTAGACAATAAAGGAGGCACAGTAGCACCAAAAGAACTGCTATTTGCATCACGAAAAAAATAAAAGTTGTGTATCTCGCTCGAATTTCCGCTCGTAATGCTTTCGTTAGAACCGCTGCAATCATAGCTAATGCAAAAATAAGGCGCCGTATTTTCTTTATCTACACTAAAGGCAACTCCGCACATCACAATGTTTTCTAACATAGGTTGAATAAGTATCTCATCATGTGGATTCGGGAGAGAATGTCCAACCTTATAAAGAGACTCTCGCAATGTTTCTAAAGAATCCACAGCCACATTCGCAAGACTTAGGAAAGCTCCTGCATTTGATGTGTGCATATTATCTTCACAAAAAGAAGAACTACGGATGATAAGCTTGCTTGCTGCAAGATTCTTGATTTTTTCTAACACCGCATCAAAATCAGATTCTAATTCTTCCATAGATGTGATACACAAAGGTAGAATCTTCGCACTTCGCAATCTATGCTGCAAATTTTGAAGATTTTGCGCCTTAGTGCTAAACTTAAGAGTCTCCATGCTTTTATCCTTGTAATTCCCTATGCTATTTGTCAATGGTTTTTACCATATCTTGAAACCTCAAATAATACTGCCATGAATTGATAATATCCGGTCTTACTCTACGAATATCTTGTAGTTCATAGTCGAAAATGGCTTGCAGCTTTTTAGCTATATCTTGATTTTCTTGAAGATACTCCAACACCTGTTCCTCACACACAAGAGTTTGAGATTCTAACTTCACCCTTTCTTCCAAAGCTCGCATAAATTTCTGCATATACATTTTGCAAGCGGTAAAGAGCTCTGTATTGCCCTGCAATATTGCATAATCCGTATAAGATATATATATATATATATATATCAGTCTTTATTGTATCTGCCAATAATTCTTGTGTAATATCTTTATAACGCACAGATTGAGATTCTTTGTTATTGAATGTTGAATCTTTTGTGATAAATAATCGTATGCCGCCCTCACCTGCCTCTTTAAGAATCTTATCTCGATAAAACACCTGATAATACAATATGCTGCAATCAGTGGTATAACTCTTCCCAATGTGCTTAGGATGGGCAAAAAGAGTGAGCGGTAATATTTTCGCAGTAGAATCCCAAATCTTTTGCTCAAAGAAAGGCTTATCTTTAAGTTGCGGTTTAGGCAAAGAAAATTTCTGACTAAGAGTATTCATAGTCTGCCATATCTTTTCCTTGTTAATTTCACTCATATCCATGTAAATTATTTCGCTAGCATTGGGAATCTTTTGTGTAAGTGAAAAATAAAGAAAAATATCAGAGCGAGTGAAAAACTCTTTAATGGATTCCGTAGTGGGATATTTACGTTGTTCCTCATCGCGAGTGCCATGATAAGAGATTCTATTAATAATTTTGCTTGGATCGTGCATTAAAGTAAAAACGTCACTTCTATGTTCCCACCAATCAGCACCGTGATTAATATAGGCTTTCAATCGTGAAATCGGATCGCGCACAAGAAACACAACAGGTACTTTTTTATTTAAAAGGGCAAAGAATTTTGCAAGTTCTTTATCGGTATAGCAATCAAATCCCGGATTCCCATATACCATTATTCTTCCCTTTGTCTCGTCTTTAGCCGTCCGATATTGCGAAGCATAATAGTTAATCATATTTTTAAAATGGGGATTCATCCAAGGATTTGGTGTCGTAATACCCGCACTTCTCTCAAAAAATTTCGTAAGAGCCCCTCCGCCAGTTACTCCATTATAAATTAAGATTCCATGATAATTTTTAGGTATCTCTTTATAAAAACACCAAAGCAATTGATAATAACATCGTTGTGATATTCGTATCGCTTTGTTGCTACGTTTCTTACAAAAATACAACAATGAATAAAACAACCCTTTTTCTTTAAGGAGTCTAATTGTTCGAGACTTCGCTATGCCCATTTATTCCCTTCCTAAACAATTTCTAACTATCATAGATCTGCTAGCTTGGTATAAGAATCAACATGCAAGTTTCATCTTGCATCAAATTCCATATCCATTTCAAGAATGATACTTCAAACTTCACGTTCTCTAAAATCCCAAATTCCACACAATAATACATAGCAACTCAGAATCTGACTATACTATTCTACGCTATGACGATTAAACTATTGTATATTTTGACAAGCACGTATTATAACAAATTTGTTATAATAATCCTAGCAAGGCTACAAAAGGCAACTTATGTTAAGGGTTCTACATCTTGTTACTCAAGACAATGGCGGAGCGGGGAGAGCTTGCGTTCGCCTCCATTGCGCTCTACTTAAAGCAAACGTACATTCCTTAATTCTCACGCAACAACAGACAAGCTGCATACAGAATATACATGTGCTTAAACAATCTAAAATGAGGAAATCTTTAACAAAATCCCTACGCAATCTCTCACTCTTGCCTTTTAGACATTCTTTAAAAAATGCTAAGGATTATTTTTCACCAAACATTCATATTCCCTATCTTAGCACCAACAATCAATCCTTATTGCGACAAATTGAATCTTTTGCACCGAGTATCATACATTTGCATTGGATTGAAGGAGGGTTTATTAATATCCATAATCTTGCCTCTCTTACAAAGCCAATGCTTTGGAGTTTACATGATGAAAATGCGTACACAGGAGGTTGCCATTATGTCGCACAAGGATGTGAAGGCGCACGAAATGGCTGCAGAATATGCCCCCTATTCTCCAATGCTACACATACCCATAAAACACACAAAAGCTTTTCGCGCGATATTAGCTATCTCACATTTACAAACAAGCAAAAAACCTATAATAAACTCAATCTTACTATCAATGGACTCTCATCATGGATTGCCAAACGCGCGAAAGAATCTTTACTACTAAACAACAAAACAATTATTAACCTGCCTAATCCTATCGATACGGACTTTTATAAGCCTCTTTCTCAAACATTTGCTAAACAGGCTTTGGGTATTAAAAGCGACAAGATTCTCTTAGCTTTTGGTGCTATTGGCGGCTCATCGGTGCGACGCAAGGGATTCTTTCAACTAAAAACAGCGTTAAAAATGCTAAACAATAAAGAAAAATACGAACTCTTGGTATTTGGAGGAGAAAGCGAAAATATCGATGGGATACAAATGACAAATTTAGGAGTAATACATGATGAGGTAGCTTTAGTACTGCTCTATAATGCTTGCGATATATTCATTCAGCCCTCTTTAGCTGAAAATCTTAGTAATGCAATTATGGAATCTCTCTCATGTGGTACAGCAGTCGTAGCCTTTGATATTGGCGGTAATGGTGATATGATACAGCATAAACAAAACGGCTACCTAGCAAAGCCTTTAGACACACAAGACCTAAAAAATGGCATAGAATGGCTAGCAAATCGCAATGTTTCTGAATCACAAAATATTGCAAAAAATGCTCGGGATTCTATTATAGAGAAATTCAGCTACGACATCGTTGCCTCCCAATACATCACAATCTACAAACAATTAACGGGGGGGGGGGGGGTAACCCTTAAGTCTTATTGCGACTATCTTGCTGCTTTACTACTTGCCACATTCACGCCCATTCTATACTATAAACAACTATCGAGCTCTAACAAATATCCATCCGCAATACTGCATCCTTTCTACTTGCAGCGGTATAACATCAATAAAATAAAAACTATCATCTATCTCTCAATGAAGATTCTATCTTTGCAACAAAGCAAGAGGATTCTTTTAATTAGGGAACGGCATGGATAATGCTCCTCAAGTTCGCTATAAAACAACCATTAAACAACAATGGAGAAGATTACGCGCAAACATACGCAACCTTTTCTTTCTTCTGTGCACAAGAAGTAAGCCACATAGTAAAAAACAAAATAACGATACCAACAAACAAGATTCAATACTCATTTTACGTACAGATGGAATAGGTGATTATTTGCTTTTTCGCAATTTTCTACATGAAATCAAAACAGCATACCCCACCCATTCAATCACTTTATTAGGGAATATCGCATGGCAAGCACTAAGTGAAACCTTAGAAAGCGAATCTATAAATAATTTCATTTGGCTTGATAGAAATAGATTCCATAAAAACCCATTTTACGCTCTTTTTTTCTTACGCAAAATCCAATCGCATATCTATAACCTGTTCATTAATCCATTGCAGTCGCGCGATGCAATAAGCGAAACACTTGCCAAACATGTTTTTGCAACCTATAAATGTGCGTCAGAAGGCGATTGTGTTAATTTACCAGTGCCCAAAAAGCAAGAAGCAGATTTAATTTATACGCAACTTTTCCCTAGCAAGCAATCTGTTGTTTTTGAATTTTATCGCAATCAAGATTTTTTTGAGACCCTTTTGGGCAAGAAGCTTTTTACCAAACTCTACATAGAATCTAACCAACAACGTTCTTTAGCAAAGAATAAATATACCGTATTATTTATTGGAGCGAATGCAGCTTATCGCAAATGGCACATAAAGAATTTCAAAAAAGTAGCAGACTATCTTATTGCCACATACAAGATGAATATTCTTATCTGCGGAGGCAAGGAAGACATAGAAAATAGCAAAGTACTGCAACAAATGATAGAAATATCAACCAACAACACGGCAATTAAAGTAAAGAATCTCGTTGGACAAACCACTCTTATAAACTTACTAGAAATCATACAGAATGCAAAATTGCTTATTTCCAATGAGACGGGCTGCGCACATTTAGGTGCAATTATGCAAATACCCACTATTGTTATCTCAAATGGAAATCATCTCGGAAGATTTACTCCCTATCCAAAGAATCTAAGCAGCAACTATTATCCTGTTTATCATCCGTCTATCATGTCTCATTTAGAAAATAATAAAATCTATCAAGAATTATGCAAAAAAATATAGTACCAATAGTTCATTGCCTATTAATGAGATTACCGCAGAATCTGTAATAGATGTTTTGCAGACATTTTTTAATCGTGAAGCCACACTTTCTAATCATTGTTAATAATCAATCCTAACCAAATGCTACTTAGCTAATTTTACTGCCATTTTTACGTTCTTGTTCTATTCCTAAGATGCTAAGCCCCTCTTTATCTTTAACAGCCAACAACATGCCCTCACTGACTTCTGACATAAATTTTGCATGCTCAAGATTAGCAAGGATACAAACTTGCCTACCTATCAACGAGTCACTCTGATAAAATTCCGCAATGCCTGCAATAATCTGCCTTGGTCTAGTCTCACCTATATCTACTTTGAGCTTCAATAATTTGCGACTTTTAGGCAAGTTACTCGCTTCTACAACTGTGCCTATACGAATGTCTATTTTATGAAAATCCGCAAGAGAAATGCGATTAGAAAATTCTTGAGAGGCTTGTGTTTGTGGTGGCGGAGCTAAATCGGACTTTTCATCGGAATTTTGGGAATTTGAGGATTCTATTTTTTTAGATTCTATCTTAGGAAACAAGGCGTCGACTTTTGTAAGCACAAAATTGTGTAAATAGCCATGCTGCGTAATTAAAAGAGCAAAACTCTTAGAATCTATACTAAAACCAAGACAATGAGCAATCTTCTGACACGCATGAGGCATAATAGGATAAAGCAACAACCCAGCTTTAGCAAGGATATTTGCAATCAGATTCAAAAACTCCTTACATTCTTTATGTTTATTCGCCTTTATTAATTCCCACGGAGCAATTTTTGTAATCATCTCATTCCCGAGATAAAGAAGCTCCCAAACAGATTCTAAATACTTATGTAACTGCATATTTTCCATATATGTATGACATTGTGTTGTTATAGCATTAATTTTCTTGCGCGACTCCTGATAACTCTCTAAGCAAAAACTCTCTTGCAAACTAGAGGCAAAATACTTTTCACTCATACCCTGTAAACGATTAAGTAAATTGCCTAAATCATTGCTTAATTCGCCATTATTACGGTTAATAAGCGCGGTTTGTGAGAAATCACCATCTTGTCCAAACGGAACCTCTTTAAGCAAAAAATAACGAAAAATATCCATAGGATATGCCTGCTGTATTTCCAAAGGATTCACAACATTCCCTAAACTTTTGCTCATTTTTACTCCGTTAATCGTCCACCAACCATGCACAAAAATATGTCGAGGAAGTGTGATATTAAGACTCATCAGAAAGGCTGGCCAATACACTGCATGAAATCGCAAAATATCCTTACCAACGATATGTGTAGCATGCTCAAAATACTGCATTTGAGAATCTAAGCACGGGTTTTGCTCTTTATAACCATCAAGAATCTCCCTTGTCTTTGGCTGGGTAAGCCCGTAGCCTAGCGCGCTAATATAATTCATTAAGGCATCAAGCCATACATAAATAATGTGTTTCTTATCATGAAACTTCTCTGGAATCTGTATCCCCCATTCAAAGCTAGTCCTAGTGATAGACAAATCCTGCAAACCTTGTTCTACAAAGACTATAACTTCATTTTTCTTATGCAAAGGCAAAATACATTGAGGATTGTCTCTATACCATGTAAGCAATCTCTGCTGATATTTCGAGAGCGCAAAAAAATAGCTCTCCTCTTTGACAAGCTGCGTTTGTTTGCCACAATCAGGGCAATAGATTTCATCAAGAACTTGTGTTTGAGTAAAAAAGCTTTCACAACTCACACAATATCTACCTTCATATTCTCCTTTATAAATATCACCTCTATCGAACATAATTTCAAAAGCTTTCTGCACGCTGATTTTATGTTCCATAAAAGTTGTACGCATAAATTTATCATAATCAATCTCAAAACAATCCCATGTATTTCGGAATTGCCTCGAAATGGAATCAACATAGTCTATGGTAGATATATCTTTCTTTTGTGCCGCTTCTTCAATCTTTTGTCCATGCTCATCAGTTCCTGTAAGCAAAAAAACTTCATCGCCCCGAAGACTCCAATATTTTTTGAGTACATCAGCAATAATAGTTGTATAAGCATGTCCAATATGAGGAATATCATTTACATAATAAATAGGGGTAGTTAGCAATCGCTTCATTAACTTATCCTTTACCAAATCTCGCAAATACGTATTATAAAACAACTTATAATTATACTTTAAAAATCAACAATAACCCACGACTTCCCAAGAGAGATAACAAAGGGAATTAACCAAACAAAGCTATAATCGATTTCTGTAAACCCATTGCGAAGGAATCTTTCATGCTCACACTAAAACAAGCGATGTCCCTCAATCAACAAGAAATAGAGAATCTAAAACACGACTTACGCAAAAAAATAGAATCCTACAAAGAGCTCAATGCCTACATACAAACTCCAGAGATTCAAGACAAAGACAAGGGCAAGATTCCTATTCTGATTAAAGATAACATTTGTGTCAAAGACAGCCTACTTACTTGTGCAAGCAAGATTCTGCATGGTTTCATATCACCGTATAGCGCGAGCGCGATAGAGAAGCTAGAAAAATCTAATTTATGTCCTTTCGGCAGAGCAAACATGGACGAATTTGGTATGGGAAGCACTACGGAAAAAAGTTGCTATGGGAAAACAAAAAATCCCCACAATACAAATGTAGTTCCTGGCGGCTCAAGTGGAGGGAGTGCAGCAGCGATAGCAGCAGGCATAGCTATCGCTAGTCTTGGTAGCGACACAGGAGGGAGCATTCGCCAACCAGCTAGTTATTGCGGAGTCGTCGGATTAAAGCCTAGCTACGGACGAGTGAGTCGCTATGGTTTAGTAGCCTATAGCTCTAGCCTCGAGCAAATCGGTCCTATTACGCAAAATGTAGAAGATGCAAGCCTATTACTTGACATTATTAGCGGGAAATGCGAAAAAGATTCAACTTGCTTACAGCAAGATTCAACAACCACATTCTCTAAGCTCAACCCAAACAAAGGCTTTAAAATCGCTATCCTAGAGGACTTTATCCCAGAAGCAACTAAAGAAGTGCAATCCGCTTACTATGAATCATTAAAAACATTAGAATCCATGGGGCACACACTTATTCCAAAACAAATGTTAAATTTAGACTACCATATTAGCAGTTATTACATTATTGCGATGGCAGAGGCAAGCGCGAATCTCGCTCGGTTTGATGGCATTCGCTATGGCAGAAGAATCGCTGGAGATCATTTAAAAGATGTTTATTTTAATTCGCGCTCACAATTCGGTGATGAAGTTAAAAAGCGAATCCTGCTTGGTTCATTTGTGTTAAGCAGTGGTTATTATGACGCTTACTATCTGAAAGCACAAAAAGTGCGCACACTTATCAAAAAACAATATGAAGAAATTTTCCAAGACTGCGACATGATATTTCTCCCTGTCGCACCGAGTGTTGCCCCTACGTTTAATGCGACAAAAAGCTCTCTTGAAATGTATCTTGGTGATATTTACACAATAGGAGCGAATCTTGCTGGATTACCAGCTATAAGCATTCCTGTAATCAAGAAACCACTACCCATAGGCATGCAATTCATAGGGAAATTCTTAGATGAACAAAATATCCTCAATGCCGCTTTTGGCTTAGAAAGAGAATTAAACCTATAACTAATTGTTAAACCTACATAATTAACAATATCTAGGTATAAAATCAAAATAAATAGGGTATTCACTATCAATTCTTTATTCAATAGCACAGAGATAATTGTCATTCAGTACTTACCACTTGTTTTCTGAAAAAGATTCTAAACCTTGTCATGTCTTAGGCTTTATGCCCGAAGGATCTCAAAGTATAGAATCTCTTAAAGATTCAAATAGAGATACTTCACAAGCGTTTAGCATGACAGGGGATAAAGAATCTAAAAAGATGTTTCACTTGTTTCACAAACTCAACATGACAAAATAAAGCTAAGCACGACAAGAAAGCTAACTATCGTTCTAAGTACAACTTAAAATCAACACAAAGAATACAAAGAATCACAATTTGTTCCCCTTACATCACTTCTTAAATACCCAAAGCTTTATAATTGAAAAGCTACTCATCGTATAAGCAATAGCTGCGAGAATCTGGCATAAATAAACATTATAGTGCAAGATTCTATAAGCTATCACAAGCACGCAAATATTAATGCTATACGCCACTCCTATTGCGACAACGAAACGTAAAAAATCTTGTTTATGTGAATTAGAGGATTGAAAAGTGAATTTCCTATTAAGGATATAAGAATTAAGCATTCCTACAATATTGCCTATTGTGTTGGCAATTTCGGGCATGCACCCCAAGAATGTCAGCAGCAAGCACAATCCCACACCTATAATCGTATTAATAACTCCTATTACACCATAAATAAGTACTTCCTTGAACCACTTCTGCCCAAGAATATTAAGAAAGAATCTTGGCGTAAATTGCAGCAAAAGCCTCATGCAATCTTGCGTAAACTTTTTATATATTTCTTTGAAATATTTATACATTTAGGTTGCCTTCATAATTCTTAGAATATCACTCTAGTTCTTATTTGCAAAGCTCTTATTGTAACATTATGATTTGATTTTATAAGTATTTTAGTTCTAAAGAGATAAAGGAGTGCAATGAAAATTCTGTTTACGTGCGAGAATCTTGCCTTACAAGGAGGAGCTGAACGTGTCATAGTCAATATGGCAAATGAACTTTACGCTCGAGGCTATCAAGTAGAAATCCTTTCCTACTTTAAGGACTCTAAGACAGATAAACCTTGTCATTATCCTCTCAATCCCGCGATTAATATAGCCTATCTCTACCCACATGATAAACCTAAGAGAAAGGGCATTGCTCGGATTATTTGGCGACTCTTTGGCTATCTATTTGTCAATCTCGCAATGAATAAAAAATGCCGCGCGGATATTATTATTGAATCGCACTTTTCCATGTTTTACCCCAGATTCAAAGCAGCAAATACTCAATATATCAAGATTATGCACATGCAAATTTCTCGATACAAGAAGCGAAAAAACGGGTATTTCGATGCGCTTGTATTTCTTAGTCAAAATGAATATGATAAATGGCATAGCTACCATAGCAACGCGTTAAAGATTACAAATTTTGTAGAAATTCCTTTTGAGACAATGATACAAGAGATAGAGCAGAAAAATATCTTGAGCGATGAAAGGTTTTTGCGGATATTAGATTCTATATTAGCGCACCACTGTCGCCATCTCTGCTTAGAAAACAAGCAAATAACCTCTCTTAATCCTTATTACAACGAAGAGGATTTTCTTCTTATGCGGGCAATGCTGCTTAGCTATATATTGTACAGAGAATCAGATACACAAGATTTAAATAACACGGAAAACTGTTATTCTAAAATCCTGCAAAGCAAAGCTGAAGAATCTCAAGATGCCCTCTTTTGTCATTCTTCACTTGCTTTAGCAGCTAAAGAATCTCACTCAATAGATTCTCAAAGAGATTCTTCAGTTTCTACAAAACTTCAAAATAAAAGAGATTCTTCTTGCAACCAAGAAGCTTTTACAATCCTAGCTGTGGGTAGAATGAGTCTTGAAGATCAAAAAGGCTTTCCAAGATTGATTCAAAGTTATAGCAAGATTGCAACACATTTCCCCCAATGGAAACTGAAAATAATAGGTGCTGATTACGGACAAAAGCCACTGCTACAAGAACAAATACAGCAGCTCAACATGCAAGATTATATTCTTTTGAAAAACTTCACTCCCAATATACAAAAGGAATATTTACTCGCGGATATTTATGCGATGAGTTCTTATATCGAGGGTATGCCTATGGTTCTTATTGAGGCGATGAGCAATGGAATGCCTCTTGTTGCCTATGATATCGCGCCAATACGAGAATGTTTCGACAACAATGGCATATTAGTAAATAGCGAGGAGGCATTCTGTCAAGCTTTGCGTTCTCTCATGCAAAATGCAGATTTACGTATCGCAATGGGGCAGCAAAGTCTAAGGCTCGCAAAAGAAAGATTCAGCAAAGAAAGCGTTATGCAACAATATTGCCATCTTTTCCATTCTCTTAAGCCATAATGTTATCTTTCAAAGAAACTCTAAGAATCCATGCCACCATATCACTTTTCATCACTCTAACCTATTTATGTGGTATTTGTTGTTTTGAATCGTCCCTTTGTCATTCTGAAGAAGCACGAAGTGCGACTGAAGAATCTCAAAATGTAGAATCTCTAAAGATTCAAATGAGATGTTTCGGTCGCTTTACTTCCTCAACATGACAGAGATACTTCACATTCGTTCAGTATGACAAATAAAGAAATAATAATAAATCCTTGTCATGTCTTAAGCATTGCGAAGAATCCCTGCAAAACAACAGAGATACTTCGCTTGCTTTGCAAGCTCAATATGACAAAATGGGAACTTGTCATGTCTTAGGGCTTTATGCCCGAAGAATCCCAAAAATCGCCTTTATAACTTGCCAAGGTAATAAAAAATTGTTCCCGCGAGATTCTTTTCTATCACATCACCATTTTCTACAAGCATAAAAAGAATATCCCTACTTTGCTGCGTCCAAAGAATCTCACAATCAAGCCTACTTAATGGTCGCCTTGCTAATGTTTGTAGAATTGTTTGACTATCTAAATCTTGCTGCTGTAAAGAAACTTTATCATTCTTGCGAGTAACCACGCAAACAGGAACATCATGAAACACTTCGGCTATTTGATAGAGTGTCTGATTATCCACAGGATAAACTTTATGTGAGCTTGGTCTATCAATCGTAGATAAATCGAGCCGCTTTACATTAATTTCACGTAAAAAATTTGCGCTTGCTAGATGAGATTGTGGATTATCATTAATATCTTTGACAATGAGAATCTCTGCAACTAGTTCGCCTTGATAATCTGTGGCAAACTCTCTAATTCCTTGTTGTATCTTTACTATATCAAGTGTTTTGCTCGGTTTATCTATGCGTTTAAAAATCATTGGATTCACGGAATCTAAAGAGAATTTCACAATATCAAAATGATGTAAAGCAGATTTACAAACATCAAATCGCGAACCGTTACTAAGAATAAGCGTCTTGATGGCTGGATAAGATTGTAGAATCTGCTTAGATTGAAGAATTAGCTCTTGCAAATAGGGATAGAGTGTTGGCTCGCCATTTGCAGTAAATGTCAGTACATCAATATGGCTATTTTTCTTTAAAGCTGATTCTATGGCTTGCAGAATATCCGTTACAGGGGTAATATCATATTGAGAATCTTGCGGTTTACTAGCCTGCAATTCACAATACACGCAATTAAAATTACATTGTTTAAGTTTAGGGCTCAAATCTACGCCCAAGCTTGCTCCAAATCTACGCGAAAGAATGGGTCCAAAAACAATATTCATAAATCTCCCTTACAAATGTTTTGCGGTAATAATCGGGGATTTATAGGCTAGTAGTGCTACAATGCTTACAAGGCAGCTTACACATAAAAGCATAACAAGAGCTTGACGAAACTCCCCAAAATAATCATGTAAATACCCCAGAATGAATGGCGCGCTTGAAGCAATCAAATAACCAAATCCTTGTGACATAGAGGAAAGCTTGGCTGCTATAAAGGCATTTTCACTCTTTAAAGAGATAAAGAGTAAAGCTATCCCAAACACGCCTCCCATAGGAATCCCAATCAAAATAGCACTGATATAAACGATTGTTACGGAATCAAAACCAAGCAATAACAAATACGCTACGATATAGCATAAACACAAACAGGCTATGTAGGGTGCTTGATACATTTTACGCATTCTGCCAAGCAAAAGAGGACCAAAAAGAGCAACGGGAATAGCGACAAACTGCGTAAGCAATAATATATCTATCCCGAATTGCTGGGTGTATCCTCTATCCGCGATTATTGTAGCAAGCCATGCAAACATACTATAGGCAATGAAGCTTTGCAATCCAAAAAAACAAGTAATAATCCACGCACTTTTATGGATAAAAAGATTGGGAGTATGAGCGGACTTTTTTCTTGCGTGAAATATCCTTCCATTGCGTATTTGCGGGAAATAAGCTAAGAGGGCTAAAAATGCAAAAACTATCCAAAAAAGAAGGGCATATTGCAAAGAAAAATAAGAAAGTAGCGGGAAGCTAAGTCCTATCCCAGCAACCGCAGAGGTATTAAGCACCAAGCTATAAACGCTCATCATTTGAGTGGTTTTTGTAGGGAATTTTTGCTTAATAAAGCTTGGTAGCAATACATTAGCAATAGCAATCCCAGTGCCTAGCAAAGCCATTCCTACAAATAATCCAATCTCTCCGCCGACACTGCGTAAAATTTCTCCACATAATATAAGCAGTATGCCACCCATCAATGTAGCAACAGGCGGGAAATAAGCGACGACAAAGGAGATACTACCAAACGCAATCAAAGGCAGAGAAGTAAGCAGCCCAGCCATAGCAGAGCTTAGATAATAGTGTTCTTTAATAACCTCGATAATAGGACCTATTGAAGTAAGGGGGGCGCGTAAATTACAAGCTATGGCAATCACGACAAAGCAATTAAGCCAAAAAATCTTTTTTCGCATAAGAGTCTCTGTTTTTTGCTTTTTATTGTTGGAAAAATCCTCAATGCTTTCTTTGGTAGCGTGCTTTTTAACATTTTTCATAATTTTCTCTTTGCAAAAGTGTTACTCAAAATCCGCAATGCCTTTAATGCAATATTTTCAGGGCTAAATCCAAATTTTTTAAACAATAAATCTCCCTTGCCGCTTGCACCAAAACTCTCCATGCAAAGCACATCATCACAAAACGCGTAAAGCTCTAATGCGCGCAATGCTTCAATTCCTAACACTTTAGAATCCGCAAAAATCTCTCGTTTATAATGTTTGTCTTGCGCCATAAAAAGCTCGAAGCATGGCATAGAGAGCACCTGTGTCGCAACACCTTGAGAATCTAATCCGAGAGCTTGCATGCTTTCTTGCAATATTGCAGAATCTATTTTCTTGGGATTCTCTAACATTTCTTGCGCCTTAATTGCTAGGTTTACTTCGCTCCCGCTTGCAAGCAAAGTAAGCTTCGGATTCCTAGAATCCAACGAAGAATACGAAATGATGTATCCTCCTCTTGCAACATTTTCTTTTGTGATAGCACAAGATTCGATTAAAGGAAGATTCTGTCGTGTCAAAATAAAGCTTTGCGGTGCGGATATCGTAAGCGCATTCTGCCAAGCATAAATATTCTCGTTTGCATCAGCTACACGCCAATTGAGTAAGTTAGGCATCGCACGTAGATGGCTTAGCTGTTCAATTGGTTGGTGTGTCGCTCCATCTTCACCGACACCTATCGAATCATGTGTGAAAATATAAAAAACTTGGGCTTTCATAAGGCTCGCTACTCGAATGCTAGGGCAAAGATAATCACTAAACACAAAAAACGTCGCGCAATAAGGAGTGAAGATTCCATAATTCGCCAAAGCATTGCAAATCGCACCCATAGCATGCTCACGTACGCCAAAATGCAGATTCACACCCAAAGGGAAGTCGTCAGATTCCATAATCAACGTGTTATTGCTAGGGGCTAAATCCGCGCTTCCACCAATAAAGCCGTTATATGCCTTTGCTATGGCATTCAGAATCTTGCCATTGCTTGCGCGTGTGGCAATGGCTTGTTGTTGGTTAAGTGTCGCTGTTTGAGGAAAAGATTGCTGTGTGTTTGTATGAAATTGCGGATAGATAACTTGCGTAAAATCCTTTGTCAATAGAGATTCTAAAAGAGGTTGTTTGTCTGAATTTCGCAGAGTTTCATGCCAAGCATGATAAATAAATTTCGTACGATTAATGGTTTCTGTGAAATGTGTTTTAAGCTCATTGCTTATATAAAACGTCTCTGGATTGAGCCCTAATGCTTGCTTGGTTTTCGCAATAATCTCTTCCCCTAGAGGTGCACCATGCGCATGATGACTACCTTCTAATGAATGGGCATTCTTCGCAATCTTTGTGCGCGCTATAATCAAATTCGGCTTTTCTTTACTTACTTGACTTAAAGCCGTATCAATCGCCTGATAATCATGCCCATTAATTTCTTGCACAAAGAATCCTTGAGATTCAAAGCGACTACGTACATTTTCATTAAACGCAATGGATACTTCACCTTCAATACTAACATTATTGCTATCATAAATAAGCACTAGATTCGCTAATTTATGCACTCCAGCCAAAGAGCAAGCCTCATAGCTAATGCCCTCTTCTAAATCCCCATCGCCACAGAAACAATAAACTTTATGATTGATAATCTCATTGCCTAGAAAGTTTGCTGCCTTAAGGCTAGCCAATGCGAAACCTACTGCATTAGCAACCCCTTGCCCTAACGGTCCTGTGGTAATTTCTACGCCACTTGTGTGTCGATATTCAGGATGTCCTGGCGTTTTAGAATCTAATTTCCTAAAATTTTTGAGGTCATGCAAGCTTATCGCATATCCCCATAAATGCAACAGAGCATAGAGCAGAGCACTTGCATGCCCGCCGCTAAAAACTAATCTATCGCGATTTATCCATTGCTCATCATTTGGAAAGATTCTTATATGGTTAGCAAGGACTATTGCAATGTCTGCTAACCCCATTGGTGCACCCGGATGTCCGCTATTTGCTGCTTGCACCATATCCGCGCAAAGCATACGAAGTTCATTAGCAATGATGTGTAAATCTCTTTGCTTTTGTGTTGTGCTTCTCATTATTTATCCTATGTCATAGTAAAGTAAAATATAATAGTAAGATTGTTATGCTTTAGATTGTATAAATTTTATAAAAATTACAAATTTTGCAAATTCTGTAACACATTGTCATCTATGATATTTTCCTTGCAATCGATAGAGAGCAGCCCATGTACAACAGATAAAAATTCCGCTAAGCGCGTAGAAGTGAGGCATGACGCCGCGCATACTTGCTGACATTTGATTAAGCTTAATAAGACCGTTTATTCCATGATATGCGGGGATAAAATGAACAAAAGTTTGTAAAAAGCTTGGGAGCAAATGAATAGGATAGATAAATCCCATCATAAACACTAACGGCAATGATGATAAAAGGATAATCTGTGTTGGCAATGCCACATTACTAATAAATGAGCCCAAAAAGATTCCGAAACTAGCGCAGCAAACAATAAATATGACACTAAAACACCAAAAATCTACAATATGGGCGTGTATATGGATTCCATAAAGCTTGAAAAACAGCCCAAAATACAAGAGAAATAGCAAACTATAAATCACGGTAAAAACTAAGATTCTCGCTAGGAATAAATGATAAACCGAGCATGTGTTGAAATAGGCTTTTATACCTTGCTTATGTAGGCGATTCTGCGTAGCTGTGATAACCATGCTGCCTGCAATAAGCGTCTGATGAAGAATAAAAACAAGAATGGCAGCCAAAGCATAATTAATATACCCCATTGAATAATTAAAAAGAGGAATGGAAGTGAAATGCACTAGAGTAGAATCTTTAGCTATATCGATTTGCTTTTGGACGAGGTGCATTTTATGTTTGATTTGACTACTAAAAGCGTTGCCTACATCATTTAATCCTTCAATAATTGCTCCATAAACGAGAAAATACGAGGCATTAGCGCGATAAAGTAGCTTAGTTGGCACGCCTTTATTTGCATTAGCTTGAAAGCCCCTAGGAATGCTTAAGATTCCATAGATTAGATGCTTTTCTAAAAGCTCTTGTGCTTGCTTTAAAGAATATAAATTATAGGAGACCTCTATATTTGGATGAGCATTCACGGCGAAAATAAAGTCTTTAGAAAGGGTGGTGTTATCGAAATCTATCACAGCAATTTTTTGCTTGAGTACGATGTCTTTGTAATAAGGCGTAGGATATAGCACAGCATAAAGCAATGAACCTACAATCACAATAAACATTACCGTGATATTACCGCATATCGCTTGAATCTCTTGCCATACCGTTTCCATGAATGTATAGGAGCGCGCTTTGATTGTATCCATGCTTCTAGCCTCATTATTACAGGTAATAATTGATTCTATCTTGTGTTATTTAATTCTTTACTGACAAGTGATTTATTGTGAGAAGACAACATATCGTGTTTTCGCTATTCTAGCCTGTTTATGTGGTATTTGTTGTTTTGAATCGTCCCCTTGTCATGTCTCAAGTCTTGCAAAGCATGCCTGAAGAATCTCATTTAACTTGTCATTCTGAAGAAGTACGAAGTACGACTGAAGAATCTCAAAATGTAGAATCCCAAAATGATTCTTGTCATTCTAAACCTGCTTTGTAAAATGTAGAATCTCACTCAATGGATTCTCAAAGAGATACTTCACTTGCTATGCAAGCTCAGTATGACAAAAGCATAAATTGTCATTCTGAAAAAGCACGAAGTGCGACTGAAGAATCTCATAACTTAGAATCAAAGTAAGAGATGTTTGTTTCACAAGCTCAACATGACAAGGTTGATATTTGTCATTTCTTGCTTTTGCAAAGCAAGGCTGTAGAATCTCTAAAGATTCAAATAAGATACTTCGCATTCGCTCGGTATGACAAACAAAAGAGATATTTATCCCTTTGGGAATATGCAATATGGGCAAGAACTTCGTTCGTGCTAGTCGCTACCGCTCCCGCACACTTCGCTCAACATAACAAAGAGGAAAATCAATATAATATCAGGAGATTCTCGCCTTGCAAAAACGATTTACAATGACAGAGATGTTTCGCTAACGCTCAACATGACAAAGAGGAGAATCAATATAACAATCAGGAGATTCTTCACCTTGCAAGGTTTAA
>NZ_NXLW01000013.1 GCF_003364265.1 Helicobacter aurati | reverse complement strand
TAAACCCCTAGCGCAAGCTTTGCAAGACAATGGCTTTTTTCTTACAAAAACGTCCAAAAAAGATTCAAAAGATTCAAACACTAAAGATTCTATAACTCCAAAAAACACACATATTACAACAAACGCTCCGTTTGAATCTCTCTCATATAGCTCTAAAAAGCTCCAAATCATAGGAGTGATTAGCGATAAGAAAAATGCCTATGTGCTCACTCGTGCAAAACAATTACAGATTCCCACCTTTCTTATTGAATCAGATGGTAAAACAAGAGAAGAATTTGAAGATTTGCTTTATAAACAATTACATAGCATACAAACTAGCATTGGATTACAATATCTGCTTTTAGCTGGCTTCATGCGCATTCTTAGCCCTTCTTTCTTTGCCAAACCTCTTGATTTTCAGATAATTAATATTCGAATCTCTTTAAGAGTTGCTGTCTTGCCTATTGGGAATTTCTATACCAAAAAGCAGAAGATTCCGATTTTGCAGGCTTTGCTGCTAAGACAAGGCACCCCCTTATCCTAGCTTTAGCAGAATCTAGTTTTTATCCTTATCCACCAGTTTATTTGCCCCAATCCAAGGCATCATCGCGCGCAATCTTTCGCCGACTCTCTCAATTTTATGATTTGCCAGATTCTTTCTCTCCGCATTCATTCTTGCATAACCCGCCTTGCGCTCTAGGATAAAGTCCTTGGCAAATCGCCCTTCTTGAATATCGTTTAGAATCTGTTTCATCGCCTTTTTTGATTCAGCATTGATAACGCGCGGACCGCTTACCATATCGCCATATTCCGCTGTATTAGAAATAGAATAGCGCATATTTGCAAGCCCGCCTTCATAAATCAAATCCACAATCAATTTGAGCTCATGCAGGCATTCAAAATATGCCATTTCCTCAGGATAGCCCGCTTCGGTTAGCGTTTCAAAGCCCGCTTTGACAAGGCTCGTTACGCCACCACAAAGCACGGCTTGCTCGCCGAATAAATCTGTCTCGGTTTCGTCTTTAAAGGTAGTTTCGATAATGCCGCTACGCCCGCCGCCAATGGCACTTGCATAGCTTAAGGCAATCGCCTTTGCATCGCCTTTGCTTGTGTCTTGCCCCACAGCAATCAAATCGGGGATTCCGCCTCCTTTGACAAATTCGCTTCTTACTGTATGTCCCGGTGCTTTAGGGGCAACCATAATCACGCCCACACCTTTAGGGGCTTTGATTTGCCCAAAGTGGATATTAAAGCCATGCCCAAAGGCGATGATTTTATCCTCTTTGAGATAGGGCGCGATATCGCGTTCAAAAATATCAGCCTGCAATTCATCGGGGATAAGTATCATCACCACATCGGCAACTTTTGTCGCTTCGCTTACCTCAAGAACCTTGAATTGTTTTGCTTCAGCTTTTGCCCAACTTTTGCCATTTTTATAAAGCCCAATCACCACATCAACGCCGCTATCGCGCAAGTTTTCTGCATGTGCATGTCCTTGGCTGCCAAAGCCAATAATGGCTACTTTTTTCTTCTGAATCAACCCCAAATCACAATCTTTATCGTAATATACTTGTAATGCCATTTATATTCCTTATTTAAAATGCTAAAATATACTTAATGATAGCATAATTAAGAAAAGGTGGACAATGCAAGAGGAATTATCAAAATATACAATTTTAAGAGATATTTTGTTGGAAGTTATTGAGGAAAATGAACCAAAAGTTAAAGAAGTTTTTTTGTTGCTTTTCCAATCATTGCATGAGAAAGACGTAGATTTAGCAAAGCTTAAATCATTATTTGATGAAATTAGTGAGAGCGAGCATCTTATGGGTATTATTAAGGCATGTTCTTTGCATAATATCATTTTAAATATTTATGACGAGCAGGAACAAGCGCAGATTGCAAGTGTTTCTAGGAGTATTGCAGAAGCGTATCAAAGCTTGGAATCCGAAGGATTCGATAGAGTAGATTGCGATAAGGTTTTGGAATCTATTCGATTCTATCCTGTTTTTACTGCACATCCTACCGAATCTCGACGTAGAACATTTCTTGAGGCTCATCAAGAAATCACAAGAGAATTAGAGAAGATTGAACATTTTTTCTATACGCAATCTAATGTAGTACCAAATAAAGATAGGGAGATGCAACAAAGTCGTCATAATATTAAATACCGCTTACATTTGCTCTGGAATAGTCATTTGGTTCGCAGTGAAAAACTAGAGGTAATTTTTGAGCTTGATAATTTGCTTTTTATTGTAGAAAATAGTATTTTGCCTAGTGCCTTACGCGTGCTTAATCAAGTGTCTAATCGATTAAATAAACCTTTGAAAATTTCTCCGATTAAATTGGGAAGTTGGATAGGTGGTGATAGAGATGGGAATCCTTTTGTAACTAATGAAATGATGACGCGTGTTATGAAGATGCAGCATGAACTCATTATTACTACTTATATTAAGGAAATCAATAAACTCATACGTGAACTTTCTCTTTCAGTAGATTTCTGTATGCCAAGTAAAGAATTGCAAAAATCATTGCAAAAAGAAAAAGCATATCTTAATCAAACTTCATTGAAATTACATGAGAGAGAGCCGTTTCGCGCGAAGCTTAATCTCATTAAATTAAAGTTACAAAACCATTTATTAAAGGTTAATTCAGTCAATGATATTGATTTCACTTATCGCAGTCCTAAGGAGCTTTTAGAAGATATTGATATGCTGATTGCCTCGCTCGATAATCTTTCGTCGACAAGATTAAAAAGTTTACGTAATCTAGTTTTGCTTGGAGGATTCCATTTAATGCAGCTTGATTTTCGCGAACATAGAGATATGTATTTAAGCGCGGTTTCTGAAGTGCTATGTCTATTAGGATATACGGATAGTGACTTTTTGCACAGACATGAATCCAAGAAAATCGAGATTCTCAATAAGGTGCTAAGTGAATCCCCGATTAATCTTAATGGAATCTTATGGGATGTTAGTCCGCAAACTCGACACACTCTTAATGCGTTTTTGCGAGTTTTATGGGCGAAAGAAGCGATTAGTAAAGATGTGCTGAAGAGTTTTATTGTTTCTATGACAACAACGGCTAGTGATTTGCTAGCTGTTTTATATCTTGCTTATTGCAGTGGATTATGGCAGAGAGGCAAGATAAAGATGCTTGATAGTGGCGAAACTATAATGAAAGAGGGGAAATCGGGTATTTTTATTACGCCGCTTTTTGAGACTATTGATGACTTGGAAAATGCAGAAGAAATTTTAGAAACACTCACCAAAAATGAACATTATAGACAATATTTACGAGATTCGGGCAATGCACAACAGATTATGATTGGTTATTCAGATTCGAGCAAAGACGGCGGGATTTTCACTTCTAATTACTCACTTTATAAAGCTATTTCTAATCTTGTCAAATTAGAATCTAGATTGGGAATACATTTTATGCTCTTCCATGGCAAAGGAGGTAGCATTAGTCGAGGAGGAGGGCAGCTTGAAAACGCTCTTTTAGCGTTTCCAACAGGGAGCATAGGCACAACGCTTAAAACAACGGAGCAAGGAGAGATTATCTCTTCTCGTTACCTAAATCCGCGAATTGCCATTAGAAGTTTCGCCCTTACTTTAGCTAGCTTACTAAAAAAAGCTACTCATGATAATTTCTGCGTAAAAGATTCAAAAGATTCAAAAGAGTTAGATATTGAGAAGTCAAAGCAATTTTATTGTCAAACAGATCCTTATTTACCGAGATTAGAGGAGCTTTCACGAATTTCTTATCGAGCTTATCGTAATCTTGTCTATGAAACTCCTAATTTTGTGGAATACTTTAAACATGCTACGCCGATAGAGTTTATACAGAATCTTAATTTAGGTTCGCGCCCAAGCAAGCGCAAAGATACACAGCGTGTGGAAGATTTACGTGCTATTCCTTGGGTTTTTGCTTGGACGCAAAATCGTTCCATTATTCCTGCATGGTATGGTTTGGGTAGCGCACTCAGTGGTTTAGCTAACAAGGAATTGTTGCAGGAATGTTATAGCAGATCGATTTTCTTTAAAACCACGATTGATACTATTGCGCAGGGGTTTATCAAAGTAGATATGGAAATTGCAGAATGTTATAACGGTTTTGTGAGTGAATTGGGGTTAAGAAAAAGTGTGTGGAATAAGGTTTGTGATGAACATCAAAAAACGCTTGAATGGTTGCTAATTGTTAGAAATGAAAATTATTTATTAGAAACAAATCCTAACCTACGTGAAAGAATTTTAGCACGTATGACTAATATTAAGGCTTTGAGTTTATTGCAAATTGAATTGATTAAAAAATATAAAAGTGCTCAATATAATGACTTGCGCAATCGGCTTATGGAGCAAATACATGGTACAATTATTGGTATTGCACAAGGCATTCGCAATACAGGATGATAATTTGCCTGTTAAAAGCCCCTGCTAGCAGCCTATGAAAACGTATGCTAATATCCATAAATCTTGAGTATATCGTGATAATGCTCTATTCGTCTATCTCGGAAAAAAGGCCAAATATCACGAACTGCTTTCGTCCTCTCCAAATCAATGTTAGCGTAGAGAATCTCTTCTTTTTGGTTAGCTTGAGCTAATATTTCGCCTTGCGCACCACATACGAAGCTATTACCAAAGAAATATATTCCTTGTTGTTTGTTGCAATGTGCTTTATTGTATGATAAATTAGGTTCAAATCCTACACGATTGATGCTTGCCACAGGAATACCATTTGCTATAGCATGCCCTCTTTGAATGATTTGCCAAGCTTCTAGTTGCCTTTGCTGCTCTTCTTTGCTATCCGCGTCAATCCAACCAATTGCAGTGGGGTAAATTAGTATATCAGCCCCGTGCATCGCCATGATTCTCGCCGCTTCAGGGAACCATTGATCCCAACAAATAAGCACCCCTAATTTGCCGACACTCGTAGCAATTGGCTTAAACCCAGAATCACCTGGAGTAAAATAAAATTTCTCATAGAATTGTGGGTCGTCTGGAATGTGCATTTTGCGATATTTACCGGCGATGCTACCGTCTTTTTCAAAAACTACGACAGTATTGTGATAAATCCCTTGCGTTCGTTGTTCAAATAGCGAGGTAACTATAACAACACTGCACTCATTGGCGACTTCAGAAAAGAAGCAAACATTCTCCTCAAAACTCGCAGCGAAAGCAAAGTATTTTGTTTCTTCGCTTTGACAGAAATATTGTGTAGTATGCAATTCTTGCAACAAAACTAAATCTGCTTGCTTACTTGCTTCTTGAATATGTTTTTTTGTTTTTTTACGCATTTCTTCCATGTTGTATCTGTGATAAGATTCTAAGATTTCCGCCGAATCGTTATGTGATTCATGCCGAGAATCTTGTTTATGAAAGATAAATTGCTCTTGAATCAACGCAAGATTCAAATATTTACTCCTTGAGGGCATTTTACTCTCCATCATAGTCTTTGTCTGGACTTTCATAGTCATCATCATCATATTGACTTGAATATCCCGTGTCAGAATCTATTTCGTATTCATCAGTTACATAATCCTCTTCATTAGAATCTTTGTCATCATAAGAAAAATCGTCGTTAAATATTTCGTAGTCTTCTATGTCTTTTGGCATATTATCTCCTTTTACGTTATACGTTCAGAGTTTAATTATAACTTGTTAATACTGACAATACACGAATCAACTTTCATTTTTGCTGCAAAAAGTTAGGAATTATTTTTGCTTGATTCTGAAATATATTTTATAAATAAGGTTAGGATTTTTATATGGTTGATATGCAGTCTTCGTTGTTAGGGGGTAACTTAGGACTTTATAATACCCAAACACACTATATTAAAAAAGGTGTCGCAGTACAAAATAATAATGCCGCAAAAGCAAGCGAGGAGTTGCAGTCAGATTCTCATTCTGAAAGACAAACTTATGGACTTGTTATTTTGGAGCTCATGAGTGAACAAGAATATCAGGCATGGCTTCGTGCAACGGCAGGCATGAGCGAATCTGAAAAAATGCTAGCTGTACAAAAACTTTATCCGTTAGCTGATATTGAAAAATTACGTTCCAAGAAATTAGCACTCGGAGAAGATAAGCTTGTACAACAAGAGAGCATTAAGAGAGAAAATAAGGAGACGCAACCTTTTGTTATTAATGCCAATAAGCTGAATGGTATGAAGATTTTTAATGCGAATTCTGATTTTGTGCAACGTTATAAAAACGCTCTTCAAAATCTTACGGCAGATGTTGCTGTAAGTGGCTAGATGGCAAATAGTAGATAAAGTAGATAAATAAGCAGTATGATAGTGCGATTAATAAAGACTATCTTAAGTAGATTCTTATGTGTCCATTATTTAGCACATACCCCTTACGGTTACGTAACTTTGTAATTGTATAGATTCCATCAAGGTTGCGCACAAAGGCATTTTGGAAATCGGAGACTTCTTTGGGATAACAAAGCTTTCTTGTACTAGCACCACCAGATACTACTATCTTTGTAGAATCTTGCCAAAAGAACTTTGCAGTATAATTGTTGCAGCCTATTTTACCGTATAAAATATCTTGTGTTTTATCAAGATTGAAAGTTGATTTAAGAGTAATTTTTGCTAATTCATTCAAGGGCGTGGCTGCAATATCTTCAAGGCTTTCGTCTTGATTGTTGCGAAGCTTGAGTTGTTCAAAAGCCGTGTTAATATCATTTTGGTTGTTTTGCATGGCTTTCCCGTGAGGATTGAGGAGGAAGTTATTATCCAAAAGAGTATTTTGTTTATTGCCATGGAAGAGTTGATTTTTGGCTTGATTTGCTAGTTCTTGAGGACTAAGTAAGACGTGATTATCGACTTCCAATTTGACAATTTCATAATTGCTTTTATCAAAAACGCTTTTGGTTGCAAAGAAAAAACAGCCTGCGATCATAATGTTTACCACAATAGAAGTTATAATAAAAGATATAGAGGTTTGATTTTGCATTATTGCCTTTCATATTTCATTATGATAATAGAAATCCTAGTTTTTTGTTTGTTCCAAATTCTCCGCTTTGTTCTTTCTGTATTTCTTCATAAAAATCATTATAAGAAAAGATAGATTCTTTTTGTATAGCGACTTTATAGCAAGTATTCTCTACAATAATTTTAATTTGTCCGCCGCTTAAATCAAAATCGGAGAGTTGCTTAGACAGTGTATGGATATTTTCGGTAAACTCTGCATTTTTAGGAAAATGAAGCTCCCATATTTTTGCTCTTTGCTCTTTGTTTGGTCTTTGAAAACAAATCTTATAATGGAATCTTCTTGAAAAGGCAGAATCCAAACTGTCTACTAGATTGGTAGTCGCAATAAGAATACCTTTGAATTTCTCAATTTGTTCCAAAAAAATATTTTGCATTTGGTGATACATGCGACTAGTACTGCTGCCGAAATCACTTCTCGAGGTAAGTAGCTGATCTGCTTCATCGAGAAGTAAAATCGGTTTATCTTTTATCCTTTCTGTAATTTGTTTGTATTCGTCAAAGATTTTGCGGACGTTTTTTTCACTTTCTCCGACATACATAGAAAGAATCTTAGAACAATCAAGACTAAGAATTTGCTGTTTTAAGTCCTTGGCTAAGGCATAAGCACTACTTGTTTTACCTGTTCCACTATCCCCATATAAAAGAATTTTAGAATCTATATTGTCATGTTCTTTGATACCCCATAATTTTAGCTTTTTGTGAATCGTGGGGTTAAGATGTTGCAATAAAATTTTGAATCTCTCTGTAAGATTCTTATCTAGCACCATAAATTCTAGCCCCTTTTTTGGTTCGATATAATCAAAAATTTCACTTTTCTCTACTTCTTCTGCCAATGTTACTTTATGGTTACTTTTCTCGAAAACTAGCGCGTTAAAAATATTATGCGGAATGAATACTTCTTGTTCCATAAAAGAAAAATCGCTAAAAGATTCTGAAAAAGCAATAAGCCCTTGTTTGACTAATTTTGCTTTGCTTGAAAGAAGCTGTTGGATGGTTATTTTTTCTTCTTCAGAATTTCCTAACAAGATAATTTCTTTGATTGTGAGCCCGTAAGAGCCGTTATATTGTGCTTGCGCGAGCAATAGAAAAATAAGTTTCTCATATTTATTGAAATGATGCTTTTCAAAGCATTGTAATATTTTTAATTTTTTCCTATTTTTTGCCAAATTTTTATCGATGATGCTTTCAAGTTTGCCAAGATAATTGTTGCAAGCTTTTGAAAGGTAATGATTGAAGTTAAGAGACGGCGTTTTGTTGCATTGTAAAATACATTCTAGTCTGTTCCACTCATCTTGTAAATATTCCAAAGCATTTTGGTAGTGTTTTGCCTTAATATGACTACGTAAAATCTGCCCATCTTCCAACAAACATAAAAGTGCTGGGCTAAGTGATATGTTTGCGTTACGTAATTCCAATGTGCTTTCAATAGAATCGATATTTCGAATCCAGCCAAGTTCAATAAGATGTCTGATTTCCTTTAGATAGGGCAGTATTTCTAATCCTCTTACTGAATAAAGATTCTCTAAAAATGTTGCAATTTCTATTACACTTTCTCCTTTGAAAAAACAATAAACCATTTCGCGTAGTAAAGTTGCCTCATGCTTGGAGCAGTTTAGGAGAGAGAATAAATTTGTATTCTCGATATTTTCATTTGCAAAGAAATTAATAAGAAATTCCACTTGTATCTCCTAAATGAAATATTTTTATTGTATCGTTTTTCTCTTTCAGTTGTACCAATAACATTGATGAGTTTTGTCAAAGTGCTCATAATATTTTGTGATAGAATCCTCTATCATCGTCTATTGTTTAAGGAGATTGAATGCAGGCAAGAAAAAAAATTACGATTAATGATATAAAGGCTAAAAAAGGGAAAGAAAAAATTGTTGCAATTACCGCTTATGATGCTCTTATGTCGGCGATTTTTGATGAAGAGGTTGATATTATTTTAGTGGGCGATAGCTTAAAAATGAGCTTTGGCGGTGAAAGTGAAACACTTGGAGCAACTATGGAAGAGATGCTTTACCATGCTAAAGCAGTGTGCAAAGGTGCAAGTAGAGCGTTTATTATTGCTGATATGCCCTTTGGAAGTTATGCAACTAAAGAAATGGCGTTGCAAAATGCCCTAAGATTCTATAAAGAGAGTGCGGTAGATTCTATTAAGGTTGAAGTCGGGTTAGATAAAGTGGATATTGTCAGGGCATTATGCGATGAGGGAATAGCGGTAATGGCGCATATCGGGCTTATGCCGCAATATGCTCGTTTCGAGGGGGGCTTTAAAGTAAAAGGCAAAAATGAATCACAAGCAAAGCTGCTTGTAGATACTGCTTGCGCTATGCAGGAAGCAGGTGCGTTTGGAATCTTGTGTGAGGGTATTCAAGCAAGTGTAGCAGAAAATATCACAAGAGAGCTTGATATTCCTACTATTGGTATAGGTGCCGGATCGTGTTGCGATGGGCAGATTCTAGTATGGAGTGATGTGTTTGGATTTTTTGATAAATTTCAACCTAAATTTGTGCGACGTTATTGTAATGGGAAAGAGATTCTAAAACAGGCAATTAAAGAATACGCAAAAGATGTAAAAGAGGTACGTTTTCCTAACATACAGGAAAGCTATTAGGTTAGATTATAGAGACAATTATTGATAGCAAATATTGTAGTAAATAAGCAAATTAAAATAATGTAAAGACAATATGAATGCTTTTTTCAATCGGTGCAGGTTGTGTTGGGACGTGTTGGGTTGAAACAGGCTGCATTGGGTTAGTAAAAAAACTCCAACGATACATGAAACTTATATTTACAGGGAAAAACTTCGCAAATCCTATACCAACTTCGACATAATACCCACGAATAATATGCAATAAAGAATCTTGACAAATAAAAATACTCCCTGAACCTATTATTGCAGAGACTGGTTGTGGAATATTTTTAAAAATGTTACTTGTACTATAGGGAAAGTGAAACTGGAGTTCCGCACCTACACTATGCCTTTGTAGATAATCCTGTGTAAAGTCGTATTTTATGCGAATACCCATATCAAAGATATGCTCAATTTTATCAAAGAGATTATAAAAACTTGAGAGATAATTCCAACCTATGCTAGCACCTATGCTATAACCAGTTTTGTTTGTCGATGTATTAATGGAAGTTCCTAAATGCAATGAGACGATTTGTAGAGGACCTCCACCTAACATACGCCAATCATAGTTTCCACCATAATTTTGTGCTTTACTTGAAAGAGAACATGCAAGAAAAAAACAAAAACATACTATTTTTCGCAGCACTTCTCATCCATAATTCATATAATTCGTAAGGCGGATCATAACATAAATAAAGATTATTATGAAAAACATTTGTACTTTGTAGCCTTTATTGTAATTTCTTTTCAAGATAATTTCCCAAGTAAGAGAACGGATAGCACAATAAAAAATAAAGAACAAACGTCATTGTATAAATATAAAAAGAAATATGCGTGTCATGTTTGCCCATTGTTTCGATAAGTTGTTGGGAAACCTTGAGAATCTCTACTACGCCGATTAGGGGCAATAGTGATGTAGTCTTGATGATTCTTCCAAAGAGATTAATACTTGAAGGGATAAGCGACTTTATAGCTTGAGGTAGAATGATGAATAATTCAATTTGCATAAGAGTTAATCCTAAGGCTAGTCCAGATTCCCTTTGATGTTTTGGAATAGCGAGGATACTACCACGTACCAAATCCCCCATTTCAGCTATACCCCACATGCTAAAGACGATAATACCACTTAAAGTTGCGCTAATGTGTATGTCAAAGTTACTTGCTATACCATAATAGACGAGGAAGAGCCATGCAATTAAGGGAATAATACGTACGGATTCAACAAAGAATCTACACAATACGCGGACAACAATGCTTTGAGCAATCATTAATCGCCCAAGTATAATACCACCTAAAATAGAAAAAAGAATGCTAACGATAGAGATAGAAAGCAAGGTTATAATGGCTTGCATGATACGTAAAGCTGTAGTATAAGTAAAAATTTCATACATCTCATTTCCTGCTTTGTTCATATAAAGCTTACTAGCAATCGGGGTTTGCAACTCTAGTTTGTCTTGCATATCCTTATGGATATTTAGAAGTCAATAGCTCTTTGCATAGTTTACCTCATTTGACAAAAAAGTAAGATGTTTGACTTTGTTTTGCATTGTGATAACAAGATAATCATTTGTGATTCTTTATTCCAACAATGAAAGAATGGCAATATCATACTAGAATATTGCTCTATTATCAAATATTACTTTTATTTGATAGTTGCTACTACAATACAAGAACTATGCCATCAATAAGGATTAAGTATGTCAAATATCAAGCCAAGTTGCATCTCTACCCTCCTTGACTTTAGCCAGCTTTTGTTACATTGGAATGCAATTCATAATTTGACAGGCGCAACTAATCAACAGGCTATTGAATCACATATTGATGATAGCTTGTATCCAGTGCGGTTTTTGCGTGCTTTTAGCGTCTGTGTTGATATAGGCAGCGGAGCAGGGTTTCCCGCCATTCCTTTAGCTTGTTATTATCCAGATTCTTATTTCTATTTAATTGAACCGCGTAGAAAAAGAGTCGCGTTTTTAGAATATGCCGTTTTATCGCTTGATTTGCGAAATGTGAGAATCATTGCCGACTTCTCTTATAATGTTTCTTCTATTACTGCAGATTTAATCACTTCTCGAGCGGTTTGCAAGAGTGATGTACTGATTGCACAAAGTAAGCATTTACTAGCAGGGCAAGGTAACTATCTCTTATTTAAAGGAAAAGATAGTATTGATGAATGTCGGGATATTATGAATTATAAATTAGACACTTTTCATTATAAACGACGTATTTATGCGTATTTGCAGTCTATTGATAAAAATAGAAGTGGTAGGATCGGGAAAGAACTCTTATAATTTTATAATAGTGAAATACAAATTGCAGAACATTTTTTGGCAATATTAAAGGAAATAAGATGACCAAACATACCAAAACCTCTTCTTTTGGTGTAAGTGCTAGAATTGGACATGATTCTTCAGAGTTCTATCATTCAAAGCTTTATGGTAATTTACAAACAAAAAAAGAAAAAGCACAAAACGAAAATGAAATTTTGCCACAAAATTTAAATACAATTTTTAACCACAGTAGCGAAAATATGCCAGAGCTCCCCGATAATAGTGTGCATTTAATGGTAACCTCGCCTCCTTATAATGTGAGAAAAGATTATGATGATGACTTAAGCCTAGAGGAATATTTACAGCTTTTAAAAAATGTCCTTGCAGAAACCTATAGAGTTTTAGTCAATGGTGGTAGGGCTTGTATTAATATCGCGAATATTGGTAGAAAACCCTATATCCCCCTTACAATGTATATTAATCAAATAATGCTAGAGCTTGGTTTTTTAATGCGAGGTGAAATTATTTGGGATAAAAGCGCAAGCAGTGGAGTTAGCCTTGCTTGGGGGAGCTTTAAGAGCGCTAGTAATCCTGTGCTAAGAGATACACACGAATATATTTTAGTTTTTTCCAAAGGCGATTTTAAACGCGAGAAAAAGAAAAACGATAAACAAGATTCCATTTCCAAAGAAAATTTTATGGAATGGAGCAAGTCTATTTGGCGGTTTCCAGCTGTTAGCGCAAAAAAAATCGGGCATCCAGCCCCTTTTCCGCTGGAATTGCCCAAAAGGCTAATAGAATTTTATAGTTTTGAACAGGATATTATCCTAGACCCTTTTATGGGGAGTGGCACAAGCGCACTTGCTGCTTTGGAGCTCAAAAGAAATTTTATGGGCTATGAAGTTAGCAAGGAATACGTAAAACTTGCAACTTCTTATGTATACTCGAGGCTAACAAATACATTGTTTTAGTAGCGAGGCCGGGATATAAGTAGAAACGTGTTGCTTGGAGAGTTCATCTCTTAGCCACATACCAATTGTATTTTGTTATTGAGATGATTCCAATACGGGGATTTATCGCATGATTTTTGTATTTTAAGATAATAGAAAGGAATACTTACATGCGCTTATGTCATCTATTTACTGAATTGTTGTATCGGGAATCTTTTTATTTATAGGTTGTATTCTTATTTTTGATATGTTTGCTAAAAATAATTTGTTTGATATAGAATCCACACACTAATATGGCGATGACGCCACCGCTATAACCAATATAACGGATATTAAACGATTCACTGATTAGTCCTCCGATTAATGCTCCATTACCTATGCCGACATTATAGATGCCAGAGTAGATTGACATGGCAATAGCCGTAGCCCGCGGCGCGAGGAAGATAACTTGAGATTGAAAGGTAAGGTTAAAGAGCGTCATAGCAAGCCCCCAAAAAAGACAAATAATAAGAGTTAAGTAAACATGTGTTGCCATAATATGCAATAACAAGAGGCTTATACAGATTCCAAACAGAGCCATAGCAACAAAGAAGTTCACCCTTCCTTCATAGTATTTTGTGAAAATAAAGCTTCCCACAATGCCAATTGCTCCGAATGCCACCAATGTAAACGTAATACCTTGTTCGCTGAAATGTGCTATATGGGCTAAAAATGGCTCGATATAGCTATAAGCTGTAAAATGCGCAGTAACCAAAACAGCTGTGATAAGATAAATAGCAGTAAGATTCTTATTTTTGAGAATCTTAGGTAGAGCATTAAGAGAAAGAGAATCTGTGTTAGGTAATTTAGGGAAAATTTGCCAGAGTAAAATTCCAACCAACAAAGCCGTACCCCCGATTGCTAAAAAACTTATTCTCCATCCTAAATGCAGCCCTATCACACGTCCTAACGGTAGTCCTAGAATGATAGCGATTGCACTACCTGTAATAATAAAGCTTAAAGCGAGACTTTGTTTGTTTTTAGGTACGAGTCGTACAGCCATAGGTGAAGCAATTGACCAAAATATCGCGTGGGCGCATGCCACACCAATGCGAGAGAGCATAAGCATGAAATAATTTTGTGAGAGGGCAGAGATAATATGGCTTAATACAAATATGCTAATCACAAGCAACATGAGTCTTTTGAGCTCAACTTTTGAAAGTAGCAGCATTAAAGGCAATGAAACGAGAGCAACGACCCACGCATACATTGTGATGAGCATTCCGACTTTCGCTTCACTCATGGTAAAATCATTAGCTATCAAGCTTAATAATCCAATAGGTACAAATTCAGAGGTGTTAAAAACAAAGACTGCGAAAGATAGAGTAAGTAGCGCGAGGTAAGGTATTTTTGTTGGTTCTTTGCTGTTGTTGAAATGCGATTCTTTGTGATGGTATTTTTTAGAATCTTTCAAAGAAGATTCCGAAGTTTTGCCTTGTGAAGATAGCGTGTGTTGGTTTGACATAGCGGAATGTATTCTCTTTTGAGTGGGATTAGATTCTAGAATCTTAGAATCTTTAGGAAGAAAGTCTTGCGTTCTTTCTTGTGCATTAAATTCTGTAACATTATATTTTTGTTGGTAATGAATATTCATTGATTATATTTCCCTTAAGACTAGACTTAATAGTTTTAGAGATAATTGTCTAGCGATTTTTGTTGCTTGTTTAGTTTATGTGCCTTAAGAGTTGTTTGCAAAGAAAAATGTGAGTTGATGAAAAAGTAGTGGGAAACTTGTAAAGTTATCATCTTGCATAAAGTGCCCTCCTGTATCTGTTTGGATAAAAGTTGCCCGTAGATTCTGTGCAAGGATTTGACTTAGCTGTGTTGGCACAATGTTATCATTTCGTGCTGAAATTACAAGTCGCTGGGCTGTGAGCGAACAGAGCTTGTTGTACTCAAGATTTATATTCATAAAGTGATTAAGCTGCGGGAGACTGTCTAGGCTTTTGTCAAAACCAGAAACAAGGATGATTCCACCGATTTGTGTTCTTTCTTGCAATATAGAAAGAAATCGTAAGGTTGCAATGCAGCCAAGACTATGCCCGATGAAGTATGTATTTTTGTCGATATTTTTTACCTCGCTTTGTAGAGTAGAATCCCATTCCTCTGGTATAGGATTTGCAGCATTTGGCATAGCGGGGATATAAGTAGAAACGTGTTGCTTGGAGAGTTCATCTCTTAGCCACATAAACCAATGTTTTTGTGGATAGGCTTCAAAACCATGAACGATGTAGACTTGCATGTTATTCCTTTATGAGTATTTAACGTGTTGTCAATCAATGAATGACTTGAGGTTGCTTTTTATAATAGCCTCAATAAGAGCGAAATTATAAAATATTTTATTATACAAACTCAAATTCTGTTAAATCTAGCGTTTCTAGTTCATCGTAGTTTGATAAGTGTCGTAATCTAATACGTGTTAGATTTTATAATTATGTTGTGTGGTTTGGTTGGTTAATTGCTGTGTGGATTCAGTAAATATTGCAGTATTACGTTTGTGTCTAATCCTATTCTCATGTGGAATGGATAGGATTATTGCAAACGCAGAATCTTTTTGGAATCCCGTTTGTTCTTAAAGTTATAGTTTTGCTTCTTCTCGCCTTTGAAGCATTTCCCATCTATCGTCTACATCTTTTTGGAATTGTTCGATAATATGTTCATTTTCTGGCTTGAAGAGGTGTTTAAAGCGACCTTGTGCTGCAAGATATTCTCTTACTGGAATAATTTTTTTAGGTCGGTAAGTGATACGTAACTCATGTCCATTGACAATTTCATAGAGAGGAAAAACGAGACTTTCTACTGCTAAATCACTCATTTCAATTGTGTGATTTGAGTCGAATTTCCATTCAGTTGTGCAAGCACTCATCGCGTTGATAAATGTCGGACCTTCTGTATCGATAGCTTTTTTGATTTTTGCATTCATATCTTTCCATTTATTGGGGGCTACTTGTGCAACATACGGGCTGCCATGGGCTGCCATTATATTAAGTAAGTCTTTCTTTTTTTGCTTTTTACCGTAACTTACTCTTCCTGCTGGAGTTGTAGAAGTGCTTGCCCCGAGCGGCGTAGAACCGCTTCGTTGTCCACCTGTATTGGCATACACTTCATTGTCAAGGCAAATATATGTGAAGTCATGCCCTCTCTCAAAACATCCACTAATAAATTGGAATCCAATATCATACGTTGCGCCGTCACCACCAAATGCTACGAATTTTGGTTTTTGCCCTGTGTATCTACCTTTTTTTTCAAGTGCCTTATACATTGCTTCAACACCACAAATAGCGGTTGAACCGTTTTCAAAGCCTATATGGATCCAAGGAACATTCCATGAGGTATGTGGATACACTGCAGTAGAAACTTCCAAACAACCAGTGGAATTTCCAATAGCAAGCGGTCCATCCACAGCATTTAATACTTCACGTACAATCATACCATGTGCGCAACCAGGACACAATAAATGCGCGCCTTCGAATCTTTCAGCGGTTTTGCTAAATTGTTTGAGATTTTTAAATTCTTTTGTCATTATACTTCCTTTAGAATCTTAAATTTATATATTCACTATTCATGGAAACCCATTGTTTGACCACGTAGACAAATCCATTGTTGTGTTTTATGTGTGAGTTTCCCAGCTTGTACGTCTGCTGCTAATTCCTCATAGATAGCAATAATATCTTTCTGTGTTAAATCTCTTTCGCCCAAACCATAAATGTAATTGGAAAGAATTGGATTCTTATTGTTTGTGTGATAGATAGCCGGAGCGACTTCATTAAACATAGCACCCATAGCACCACCCGGAGAAGATTTATCCATAATAGCTACTGCCTTTATATTGCTGAAAGCTTTTCCTATTTGCTCGTAGGGAAAAGGACGTAAGACGTGAAGAGTAACAACACCAGCCTTTACGCCTTTTGAACGCATGGCTCTTGCTGCGATTCGCGCGGATTCTGCGGTTGTGCCGATAGCAAATATTGCTACTTCAGCGTCTTCCATATCATAGCTCATAACAGGCTTGTATTCACGTCCTGTTTTTTCTTTAAACTCTTTAAAGACTCGTTCAATAATTGGCATAGATTCCATTATTGCGGCGTGAAGTTGTGCTTTATGTTCGTAGTGCCAATCTTCTTCTGCTTGTACGCCATAAGTAATTGGTTTACTAAAATCTAGCATTGCATTCTTGACTTTGTATTCACCAATGAATTTATAGGCTTCTTCATCACTTAATGGACGAACATTTTGTGCAGTGTGCGAGCTTAGGAAGCCATCTTGATTAACAATTGTCGGTACTCGCACATCATAATCTTCAGCGATTCTAAAAGCCATTAAGTTAAAATCATACGCTTCTTGTGGATTGCATGTACACAACTGAATCCAACCCGCATCGCGACATAGATACATATCAGAGTGATCGCCATGGATATTGAGCGGGGAAGCTAAGGCACGATTGACAAGATTTAAAACAATAGGTAATCTCATCCCGCTTGCTTGGTAAAGTACTTCAACCATTAAAGCTAACCCTTGTGAGCTCGTAGCAGTAGCAACTCTACCCCCAGCTGCTGCCGCACCAACGCAGCCACTCATAGCGGCGTGCTCTGATTCCACTAGCACGAATTCTCCATCAACATAACCGTTTCCCACAAAACTACCATAATCTTGCACAATAGGAGTAGATGGCGTAATTGGATATGCTGCCATTACATCAATTTGTGCTTGTCTTAGTGCGTGGCTTGCAGCCATGTTTCCGTCCCATACCTCAACATCTTGTAAGTCATAAACTTTTGCCATGATTACTCCTTAGACTTTTTTTGTTTAGTTGGCCATTGATTAATTGCGTCATTGACATTGACAAAGTCCTGATACATAATAAGAGATTTTGGATTTGTCGGGCATACATTTGCGCATATTCCGCAACCTTTGCAATGCTGATAGTCTACACCCGTCATTTTTTCATCGCGTACTAAAATTGAACTATCTGGACAGTAAACCCAACATTGATAGCAATTAATGCAATGTTGTGTGTTGTAAATAGGTTTTTCTGTTCTCCAATGAGCCACACTAAGAGTATAAGAACTATATTCTGTATATTTTCTCTCTTCTTGATGTAAGTTAAGGCTTTTTTCTCCTTCTGTTTCAAGAGGGAGGACAACTGCGCCCGGAAGTAAATCATTCCAACCTTTAGTGCTATTTTGCATGATATTCCTTTCTTATTGTACTTCGTCATAAGCTCTTTGAATGGCGAGCATATTTGCATCGATAATTTTTTGAGGAAGTTTTTTCCCCAAAACTTTCTTAAAAGCCTCTTTAAATTCTTCAATACCAAGTATCCCTGATTGCTTGATAAACGCACCAAGCATAGGCGCATTAGGAATGGGTTTGCCTAGAGTCTCTAAGGAAATTTTAATGCAATCTACAATATAGAATTCTCTATCTTTGAGTTCTGGTTTTTTTTCTATGAGCTCTTCTTTGCTTAAATGTGTTGTGATAATGTATTTTGTTGTCGGCTTTTCATTTTCAAAAATATCTGCGATAAAAGTAAGTCCTGGGTCTATGACTAAAACATAATCTGGTTCCATGTATTTTTCATGATTGAGAATAGGTGAATCATCAAATCTGTCAAATGCTGCCATAGTTGCACCTCTTTTTGCAGAACCATAAGTTGCAAAGGCTTGTACTTCTTTGCCTGTACCAGCAATCACATCGGCTAGTCCTTTTGCACCCGTTACGGCACCTTGTCCAGCCCTACTATGCCATCTGATTTCTAACATTAAATCTTCTCCTAAATTAAGTAATGGGTTAAATGTGTGTTTTACTATACTTCAAATATCGATTCAATATACATTGATAAGTATCAAGTAATATTTGCCTGATAGTTATGTATGACGAACTTTCTATTGAGTGACGTTTGAGATTCTTTATTCAAAATAGCTAAAACATTGTCTGCTATTGCATTGGAGTTTATTCAATTAAAGTTACTTATCGATAAAGCAATGCAATATTGTAGAGATTTACGTAACAAAATAAAACAACAAATAATAGGCTTCGCAAGGTAGGCAAGCAGCTAAACTATCTTTATGCTTTATTAAGAACTTAAATCTGTTTGTATTGTATCCTAAATAGTTAATGTGTTGCTATTTTTCTACACTCTTATAAGTGAAGTGGCAATTTTACGGTGTAGAAAATACACATAATATTTCATTTTTCTTTAATAAATTATAGAAGACATTATGGCTTTATATAGGCGTTATTTGCATCGATATTTGAAGTTTGATTAGGTAGCAATCAATGAAGTTAGTAAGTATTATTTGATTAAATAATATAAATAAAATTTAGTAATAAGTATTAGTAAATTTTATATAGTAAGACTAAACTTTAAAAGAAATTAGCAATTTTTATTTATAAGTGCTAAAATTTATTTACTTTTTATGATATAATGCTAGTCATAGTTTTATTGAAGTTAAGGGCTATTTCTATGAGTATTAAGAATAAGTTGCTTATAGGTATTATTCAAGAATATATTAAAAGCAAAGAGCCGATTGGTTCTGAATTTCTTAAATCACAACAAAATTTCAATGTTTCTTCTGCAACTATTAGAAATTATTGCAAGGTATTGGAAAAAGAAGGTGCTTTATTTCAACCGCATACAAGTAGTGGGAGAATTCCTACGCATACCAGCCTTTCTTCTTATTGGAAAGAAACATTACGTTCTTTTATTGAGAGAGAGTTAGAAACAACTATCTTGCAAATAGCAGATCTTAGTAGACGTTATGAGGTTTTTTGTATCACGATTCCTAAAGAAAGTAATGTGTTGGAGAATGTCGTTAATGTTGAGCAAACTTACTTAATCCTTGAGTTTAGCCGCAATGAAACAGTTATAGGCTTTTCAGAGAGGCTTTCACGTTTTATTAAGACTCTTGTTGGATTGGACGTACAAGACATCATAAAAATCGCTAGTGCAGTAGGAGCAAGAGAACTCAAGGAAAAGCTCTTGTGTTTAAAGCAATTTGATTTTAATTTGACGAGTTATCGTTATGGTAGCGAATTTTTGAGGGATATAGCTTTTGGAAATGGGGAGGTTTTTATGGATTTTTATAATGCGTATGCCTTGTTGAAATATCAAAATGGTATTTATTTTAATATTTTGCCCAGTGGTTATTTGACAATCATTCATGATATTTGTTATTTAGATCAACATAATGGACAAAAAAATAAAGCAAGAATGTTATGCGCGGGAAGTTTGTTGGCTGATTATAGGAGTTTTTATAAAGAATTACATACAGGAAACTAGCTTTATGGTAGATTTATGGATTTTTTATAAAGATTCTTTGGATGTAAAGAATCTAATGCTTAATATTTAAGGAGCAACATGCAACAAGAAGATATACAACAAGAGGATTCTCAACAAAAACCACAAGAAGAGTCTTCGACAGACGAACTTCAAAATGAGGATGTTTTGTTGCGACAAAAGATACAAGAATTAGAAGATCAATATTTACGTGCATACGCAGATTTTGAAAACGTAAAAAAGCGGCTTGAAAAGGATAAATCTCAAGCCCTAGAGTATGCGAATCAAAATATACTCAAGGATATGTTACCTGTTGCAGATACGCTTGAAAAGGCTTTAGAATCTGCACAAAGCATAGAAAATGGAGAAAAAATTGCAGAAGGATTAAAACTCACAATTGATAATCTTCATAAGGTTTTTAGTAAATATGGTGTGGAGGTGATAGAGGCAGATAGTGAATTTAATCCTGAGTTGCATGATGCAATTATGCAAGTACAGGATCCAGAGAAAGACAACGGACAAATTGCACAAGTATTACAAAAAGGTTACATTTATAAAGAACGAACATTGCGAGCAGCGATGGTGAGTATTGTAAAAAACTAATTTTATTAAAAGGATATTGAAGTATGAGTAAAGTTGTAGGAATTGATTTAGGAACAACAAATTCGGCGATGGCGGTTTATGAAGGTAATGAAGGCAGAATCATTGCAAACAAAGAAGGAAAGAATACTACCCCTTCGATTGTTGCTTTCACAGATAAAGGCGAGATTCTCGTTGGCGAACCTGCAAAAAGACAAGCGATTACAAATCCACAAAAGACTATTTATTCTATTAAACGAATTATGGGATTGATGTTTGAGGAAGATAAGGCGAAGGAAGCCGAGAGGAGATTGCCCTACAAAATCATTGATAGAAACGGAGCGTGTGCGGTTGAGATTGCCGACAAAATTTATACTCCGCAGGAGATTTCAGCCAAGATTCTTATGAAGCTCAAAGAAGACGCAGAGGGTTATCTTGGTGAGGCAGTAACAGAGGCTGTTATCACTGTGCCGGCTTATTTCAATGATGCACAAAGAAAGGCTACTAAAGAGGCTGGCGCAATTGCTGGATTGAATGTTTTAAGAATTATTAATGAACCTACTTCGGCAGCACTTGCTTATGGACTCGATAAGAAAGATGCAGAGAAAATTATGGTGTATGACTTAGGTGGCGGAACATTTGATGTGACAGTACTTGAAACTGGAGATGGTGTTGTAGAAGTGTTGGCTACTGGTGGTGATGCTTTTTTAGGTGGTGATGATTTTGATAATAAAATTATTGATTGGGTTGCCGAAGAATTTAAAAATGATGAAGGGATTGACTTAAAAAATGATGTTATGGCATTGCAAAGATTAAAAGATGCAGCAGAGAATGCTAAAAAAGAGTTAAGTTCTGCTACTGAAACAGAAATCAACCTTCCTTTTATTACGGCTGATGCAAGTGGACCAAAGCATTTAGTTAAAAAACTTACACGGGCAAAGTTTGAAACACTCATTAATCATCTTATCGAAGATACAATTAAAAAGATTGATGGAGTGATTAAAGATGCAGGCTTAAACAAAAGTGATATTAGTGAAGTTGTTATGGTTGGCGGCTCTACTCGAATCCCTAAAGTGCAACAAAGAGTTAGAGAATTTATCGGTAAAGATTTGAATAAGTCTGTGAATCCAGATGAGGTTGTGGCTGTTGGTGCAGCGATACAAGGTGGTGTTTTAAAAGGCGATGTGAAAGATGTATTGTTGCTTGATGTAACGCCGTTAAGTCTTGGAATTGAGACATTGGGCGGTGTGATGTCAAAAATTATTGAAAAGGGTACGACAATTCCCGTAAAAAAATCACAAACATTTTCTACCGCTGAAGATAATCAACCTGCAGTTTCTATTCAGATTTTTCAAGGTGAAAGAGAATTAGCGAGGGATAATAAAAAGCTCGGTAATTTTGACTTGCAAGGGATTCCGCCTGCTCCTAGAGGCGTGCCTCAAATTGAAGTAACGCTTGATATAGATGCTAACGGTATTCTTACAGTGTCAGCTAAGGATAAAAACACAGGTAAAAGCCAAGAAATTAAAATTACAGGTTCAAGCGGATTGTCTGAAGAAGAAATACAGAAAATGGTCAAGGATGCAGAGCTCCATAAAGAAGAAGATTCCAAACGCAAACAAGCTATTGAATCGCGTAATCAAGCCGACAATCTTATCTATCAAGTAGAGAAAAGTTTAGAGGAAATGCGCAAAGACGAAAATAAGGGTAAAGTTGATGAAAGTATCCTTTCTGAAGTAGAGCAAACTAAAGAATCCTTAAAAGAAACTCTTAAGAATGTTGATGCGTCAAAAGAAGAAATAGTTTCTAAGATTAAGCAAGTTAATGAATCTTTCGCTAAGCTTGCTAGCGCACAGAGTGCCACAGGAAATACACAATCAAATACTAGCAGTGCCAAGAAAAAAGATGATGATGTAATTGATGCGGAAGTTGTGTGATTTCATTTGAGTTTCTCAAAGATTCTTAGGGGCATACAAATTTCTTCATGGTCTTGCTCCAAGATTACCTTGCGAGATGATTCAAAGATGTTAGAGGGGCATTAACCGATTGTCTGAAGAAAAATACAGAAAAGAATTTGGTTTTAATTTGTATAAACCCATAAAAACCTATGAACTAGCAACTTTTGATTGTCGGTATAAAGGTTATTGAATTATGTATGAAAGTCTTGAATCATGCTGCAATTCTAAAGGATAATGGCTTTATGCGTGAGCTATTAGAGCACCAAACGATTAGCATACTATAAGAGATTCTAATCTTCTGACTCGCAAATATGATTTATGATTAAGTTACCAATGGGTTTTGATTGTAAAAATATGTTTTACAGCAAAACAGATCGTTCGCACTTGTCGATAGATTCTATGTAATTCACGTACTATCACAAATTTTTTATAACGGGTTTTATCTGCCTTGTTTTGTATTTGGTGTTCTGGTTTCCCGATAGTTGATATTTTATCTAATTCATTAAGAGTAACAAGTGGACGTATATAGACCATTTCTATAACGCCGTGTATAAAAGAATGCGATAAATAATAATCAACTGCTAGATAAATTTTCTCCGCATTTTTGATAAGCTTTTTTGCAGCATTTGGAGTAATATAATATCCCATCATGCCAAGTATAAGCGGGTGACCAAAAGCAAATTTATCGTTTACTAAAAGCATTCTGCGAAACGTACTCCAACAAAAACGTACATATTCATAAGGGCATTGTGCTATATCTTCTGCTCCACTTCCTAGATATGCAGTGAAATCCACATCGTCTTCTATAATAAACAGGGCAGTATTAAGTTCTACGCATTTTTCCCATAGCGTAAAATGCGAAAAAAAGCATGCGAGCTCATTTTCTCTTACATCGCGTGCTTTCCATACCCATGCAAGAAAACGGTTGTAACGTTGCATGAATCCAGATTCTCTTACATCTTGGGGTGTTTTTGCCTTAAAGAAATGAAAGGTGATTTTATCTTTGTAATCGGGATTTTGTTCTTGCCACATTGCAATATTTGTTTGCATTTTTTCACGTCTATCTAAGGATTTCTCAAGATTGATGATAAAAAATTGCATAATTTTCCTTCGTGAAATTCAAATGTATCGTTCTACAAATTATATTGTAATTTTCACTGTTTGTAAGAATCAATGTTTTTGTGTAGTTTCAATGATACAATGCGATTGAAAATTCATTGAAATCGATTGGGTATTTCTGCAAGTTATGATATTAAACAATGAATGACTGAAGTAGCTAGTTACAAATCGCTTTGGTATGCGGGCAATGGGCTTTTGTGATTCTTAATAGAATCCATTATAGTTATTGTGATAATAACAAGTTATTAAATAAACTTAAATTATCTACAACAGAAATATTTTTGCTGTAGATGCCATGCAAAATTGTGGTAGCACTATCGTAATTCATCCGGTGAAAGTTCTTGTAAGAATCTTTCTTTCTCTAAAGTGGCATTCAAATATTCTACGATTTCTTCAGAATCAATGAGTGCATTATGTAGGCATGACGTAGCACCAGGAGATGGTGTCATATTGAATGTTAGTCCTTTGCCTGTACGTATTTTCTTTTCACCCAATTCAAGCCTTTTGGTTGTTCTATCAAGTACTTGCGGACGTACTTCCCCATAACCTTGAGCAAAGGTAATGTCTTCTAGTTTCAATGAAGGAATGATTTTTTGGGCATCTTGTATAAACAATCTTTTCCCGAAGAAAGGCAAGTGAAAAGCAATATTGCGTAGAATATAATTGCGAATTTCAGCGTCACTAATTAAGTTATATGTTGCTTTAAAAACATCTAAATGTAGATCTAGCTTGAGTAAGTCTGGACTCAATACATCAAAGAAATGTTTACTATTCTCTAGTCGTAGAGTAGCCAATGCTGTTGGTCCAAGACGAGTTTTACCTTCTACAAAGACATCGGGGTCGCCATGTAATGCCGCAAAAGGAAGTTTTGGATTCTGTACCCCATAGACTTTACCATTGAGTAGCTTAGGAGTGAAGTAAAATTCACCACCCACAGGGAGACAACCTAAGTCAAGCCCATATCCAGCCTTTTGTGCGAGAGGGAGAGAATACGATCCTGCATCTACTAACACAAACTTCGCATAGATTTCCTTTCCGTCTTTGCCGAGAATGGAATAACCGGTATTTTTTACATTAATTCTTTCAACGTGAAAATTTAAAAATATCTCATTTTGTGGTTTTTTTTGCTTTGCTTTTTGCACGAAATATTCACTTAATGATTCGTAATTAACGGCACACCAGTCAGAATCAAATCCTGAAGCAACAACATTTTCTGGTCTATCTAGTCCATTTTTCCCTTCAATAACTTTCGGTTCCATGACTTTAATTTGCTCTTTAGTATAGAACTGCAGTCCGGGGAAAATATCTTTAAAAACTTCGTGTCTTTTGGTCATGAAGTCGCATTCGATATCACCTACACCTATGGCAATTTTTTGCATGTTGAAAATCATTTTATTTTGTAAGTTTTCTTTTAGCATAAAATTTCGCACTTTGTTTGCTGCAATCCGCACTTTGCTTGCTTTCTCTGCGCTGTAATTTGTTTCAATTGAACCATCGTGTATGGTTTGAGAATTTGCTTTATGACTTGAGCTGATTTGGGCGAGTTGAGACTCTTTTTCTACAATCGCTATTTTTTTAATATTACTATATTCGCTTAATGTATAGAAAGTAGAGCAACCGCTAACACCACCGCCTATAATAACTACATCAAATTCATTCATTACAGTATCTCCTCAACATAAACATATCATTATGTGTGTAATTTTGTATCATTCTTAAATTTATAGGAATTGCTTATAAAATCTTGAAAAATATCTATCTCACAAATATGCCCATCTTTATTTAGAGTAATAGGTGGAATATCGTGACTATACACAGCACGGTTGATGTGCAAGATTCTTGTCGCATACTCTAAGGTGATAGGAATATCATGACTAATTGTAATTATAGTATGAATTTTGTTAATTGCCTTTAATAGTTTATAGATTTCAGTTTGTGTTTGAGTATCGATGTTTGAAGTTGGTTCATCTAAAATTAGTAATTTTGGATTGCCATTTATTGCTCTTGCTATAAGAACCCTTTGAATCTGCCCTCCACTTAGTTCGCCAATTTTTTTGTATGCAAGTTCATATATTCCTAATTTATCTAAGATTTCTAGTGCTGCTATTCTCTGTTGTTTTTTTAATCGGAATCCAAATAATCGATTTTCTAAAATACCCATTTCTACAACTTCTATTGCTGTAATAGGAAATTGCAGATTGATTTGCGTATTTTGTGGCACATAACCTATATCTTTAGGAAAGCAGAACAAATCAGGGTTAGGATAAGAAAGAGAGCCTGTGTAATCTTTGATTAACCCTAATAGCAGTTTGATAAAAGTTGTTTTTCCACCGCCGTTTGGTCCTATGATTCCCAGAAACTCTTTATCAAAAATGCTAAAGTTAATATTTTCAAAAATTTTTTCTTTATTGTAACTAAATGAAATATTTTTCCCTTGGATAATCATATTTTTGTCAATGTTTGCCTGCCTATTGCCCATAACTTAGCCTTGTATTAGGAAGAATTAGCGGTAAATATCATGATTCTTTGTGGATTATTGTTTCTTTAAGAATTTTTATTTGTTGCTCTAATTCATTAACTTTTCTATTAGTGCCTGCAACGCCACCTGCTACGGTAAAGAGAATGCTAAGATTTAGCACAACAAAAAATACGCAAATAAAGCCCAAAATAATTGAAACTTTGAAAGCATTTCTTACAATTTTTTTTTGTGATTCTAATTCACTTTTGCAGTAGAGTATATCTTCTGTTTTGTAATCATTTGTAAGCATATTATTCCTTTAATGTGAAGTGATTTTATAGAGAGTTAAAGATAGAATCATACTAAATACTGCTATAAGCGTAATACTAGCCCCGGGTGAAATATTGTAGTGATATGCAGCCCATAATCCTAGCAACATAAAAAAGAAAGCAAGCACACCTGCTACTAGCATTTGCGCCCTTAAAGTACGTATGAAAAGATTGGCGATATAGGCTGGAATTGAGAGTATGGCTAGTACGAGAATAAGCCCAGAAATTTGCATGCTTAATACAATGCCAATAGCAATAAATATAAAGATGATATTAGTAAGCAATTGGACTTTAATATTTTTAAGGAAACAAAATTCATAGTCATAACTAATACTCAATATTTCTTTGTAATACAGACAAACAAAACCAAATAACAAACAATCATAATAAAAAATAAGCCACAACAATTCTTTATCTATGCTAATAATTGAACCAAATAAATAAGATTCTACATCAGCATTTACTTGTGGGGATAAATTGAGGAAAAGCACACCAAGAGACATTCCAAAAGCCCATAATACCGAGTTAAATACGTCGATATAGTGATGATAATGTTTTTTAACAATTGCTAAACAAAAAGCAACAAAAAGCGCGCTAAGGCTTGCGCCTAACAATACGGAAAAACCGCAAAAAATAGCTATGCCTATACCACCATATGCACAATGCGCTACGCCACCACCAATAAAAACAATATTATTTGATACCAATAGGGACCCAATAATTCCAGCAATAACGCTAATAAGCACAATAGCAATAACGCTGTATTGTAAAAAGGTATTTTCGATAATTGCTGCAAGAAAACTTTGTGTCATAAAATGTCCATAATATCTTTTATCATTGATAAGTACTTCATGATATTGAAGAGAGATTCTTTTGATTTAATCAGATTTTATGTTGATATTTAAATCATTACAGCTATCTATTTCGCACCAGTTGCCATAAATATTGACTCCATAGACATTATGAAAAGTGTCAATTAAAAGTTGTAAAAAACTTGTCATATACATATTTGCATAATCTTTTCCATCATAGATTCTTTGTTTATCCAGATTTTCATAGTAATCTACCATATTCTTTAAGAAGTTCCAAGAGATTTTGAATAGCCCAATATATTGCCCCTCTATTTCAGTGGAGTGTTGCGGCTTTTTTCCTATTTCAATGATTTTATCATCTTGCAATTTTAATGTTTCCGCGTCACTTAGGGGATTATCAAAACGTTTAGACCAGAGTTTATGCCAATCTTTATCAATGACAACACAGAGTTCTTTATCTGCGGCTACTAGTTTATTAACTGTATCGCTGAAATAAACAATATCGCTATATGACACTATAACGTCATGTTGCTGTTGTGCGCATTCAAAGAGCCATTGTTTTGCGCAAAATAATGTTGCGACCATATTTGTAGAATCAAATTGAGGGTTTTGGTAGAATGTCTGCAGCAAATCATACTTTTGTTGTAAATAATGTTGCAAAATAGCAAATTTATAGCCGCCAACGATAGCAATATCTTTGATATTGGCTTGATATAATGCTTCAATTTGATAGTCAATGAGTTTTTTACCTTGATATTCCACCATACATTTAGGCTTGTCTTTTGTGAGTGGCATAAGGCGAGAGCCGAATCCGGCTGCTAAAATAATTGCTTTCATTTTGTTCCTTTAATGAAATTTTTGGCTATGGTTAAGTTTCTATATTGTGTGATTCTGTAATGCAGAAATAAATCACTATTGTCTTTGTAAAAAGAATTTGGCATGATGATTGTCTTATGAGTATTTTGCTCGTGGTTTTTTTGTAACGCTGTTGCTAATTCTTTTCTGTTTTTGTAGAATCTGAATTTTCCTTGTGAGTAGAATTGTGCCGAGTATGAAGGATAGTCTTGTACGAAAAGCAATGCGGATTCTTTATCCCAAAGCTCTATGAGATCCTTTTGATGTCTTGTTGCGACAGAATCTAATCTTGGATAGATGAGGAATAGTGTAAATAAAACAATTATAGTGGCTGGTAGAATCCAAATTTTTACACTGAATTTGTTATTCAGACCAAAAATGAGAATACTTAAAAAGATGCTAAAGGCTGGCAAACTTGGCAATACATAAGCTTCTAAGATATTCCGAGAAAAAGAAAAAAATATCAGCGGAGAGAGAATCCAACTAAGCAGATAAATACATTCGTATTTCTTGTGTAAAAAGAGATTTACAATAAATGATATTTTTTGTTGTACGGTGTTCCATTGTTTTAATGGTTTTTGTTGGCTTTTACGTTGAATAAACAGGCGAGCCATCATATAGAGAAAGACGAGACTCCAAGGTAAGCAAGCCCATATCCAAAAAAGCCAAATCATACCAAGCGGTGTTGCATGGGCATTGCCATACTTATCGCCTTCCCAACCACTTACTAAAAAACGATTAATATGCTCACCTACAATGAAATATTCCAAGAAACCTGGCGTTGCCATTTCGCTCAATATATACCACGGGACGGCTATGAGACAACTTAATAATAATCCGCGTAAGATATGGAAATTTTTAAATGTTAGAGTAAATGTATGAGATAATAATTCGGGATTTTGAGAATCTTGAGCATAGAATCTAGTGTTATGAGCTTTTTCCCATTTTTGTAAAAAATAATATATTATTATCCACATAAATAAAGGGAAACCGACTAGAATCATTATAAGTGGTCCTTTTGCAAGCAAACCTAATCCCAATCCTATGAAAAAGACATATCCCCAAAACGTTGCTTTGACGTTGCTTTGACGTTGCTTTGAAAAACGAGAATCTTGAGGAGAAGAGTCTTGAATGACACATCGCCAAAATCCCACCATACACATCATCACACAGAGCAATAAAAACATATCTGTCATTACTGCACCAGACGCAATGAATCCTAGTCCAGAGGAAAAGAAAACAATACAGCTAGCAAGCGGATAAATATTTTTAAAATTATTGGTTTGAGAATCTTTGTAATTGCAACGTGGATATAGCCATGTAAAAAATAAGATTCCGATACATAATGAAGCAAGAAAAGGGGCTAGTCTCGCTCCGAACTCATTAATGCCAAATATCTTCATTGTAACGGCACTAGCCCAAAAAGATAGAGGGGGTTTCCCCCAAAATGGGACATTATAATCGTAGTAAATTGTTACCCAGTTATTTGTTTCAAGAATTTTGCGTGACATTTCTGCATAGCGGGCTTCTGTTGTATCCATGAGGGCATAGAGTCCAAGCGAGATTAAACGTATGATAATAATAAAAAATAATAGAAAAGATAAAAGTCGAATAAAACGTTTGGTTATGAGCATGTGAATATCCCCTAACTGCCTTGAAAGCACTTCATTATAAATTGTAACATATTTAATTAAGGATTTTGGAGATGGGAGATGTTGGATTTGTGTGTTTATTTTTAGAATTAAGAATCATTGACAAACCAAATGAATATACAGTATAATGAAACGATACTTGGAGAGGGTGCGATTATGAGAAGAAGTTGTGTAGGTATTGCCATATTGCTTATGATGTTTGTGTCAGCTTTCGCAAAAGAAAAAGATTCTTTACCAATTTATCAGGAATTGAAATTGAAGCTTTATCAAGAGCTTTATCCTCAAGGGACATATGATATGCTAGACCAAGAGCAAAAACAGACGTTCATCCAATCTTTAATAAGCTCAAATAACGGGATAGATACTTATGTTTTTCCCGATAGAAGTATAGAGGAAGTGTATCGGGCATACAATAATGTACATACATCAGATAATTTCGGTCAAAGTGTTCTTCATAAAGAATTACCTAAAACTAATAAGGCTTTCAGAAAGGATTCTACAAAAGATACTTTAGGGTATGTGCTCATGTATATCTGGAAGAATCAAAACTCTTTAAATATTACAAATGTGAGGTTACAAGGAGAAAAGCTTTGTGGCAAAGAGACTTTAGATTTTGAGCAAAACAACAAAGAGACAACGCTTAAAGTAGGTTTTGAACAGTATTGTTTTGAATAGTGTAATTGACTAAGAAAGTTTAAAGATTATTGAAATATCTACCTATTAACTTTTTGCAATTAGAATATATCCTTTCATGTTTTTATTGTGAGGAGTGGTAATGGTATACTTGCAGCTAGCCGCAATTTTTGTTGTTTTAGTAGCACTTGTTATAGTTGTGTTTTGGATTTTGGCATTTTTACTCCCAATATTAGTATGGTTAATTGGTATTGGCGTTGTTGTTGCCTTAGTTGTGTCTTTTGGAGTAATGATTTATCAGGAATTGACATCTTGATACAAAGTTGAAGAGAATCTCGTCTGTTTCTTTATGGTATATAGCTTTTGCTAATTTCTTTAAAAATAGATTCTAAATTTTCTAAATAGTTGGCATCAATAGGTTTGATAATAATTATTTCTGCACCTATTTCTCTAGCTAGTGTTTGTACGTCTTTATTTTTGTGTTCGGCAAATATACGTTTGATTTGTAATTCTTTCCCTTTTTTAATCAATGCTAGCATGTCAGCGATTCCATATTTTTTTCCGTGTTGCTCTAATGATAGCTCTTCTAGCCCATATTCATGCGCAAATTTATCTAGGAAAGGGTGATAAATGATAAAATGTTTATTTGGCATTTGCTTGATTATCTCTGAAATTGTTTGTTGCGTGGATTCTAATTTTTGCAATAGTTCTACAAGATTGTTTTGATAGAATCTTTTATTATTTGTATCTAATTCACATAAAGTTTCCGTAATAATTTTAGCAATATGTTTTGCATTGGCAAGGCTCGCCCATAGGTGATGCATGGATTGTTGTTGCAGTCTTTCTTGTAACAACAATAATTGTATATTTTTATTTGCACTTTGCATTCTCGGAATCCATATTTTTTCAAATGGCATGCCAATGCCGATAAATAGTTCCGATTGTGCAATGAGATTCATAAGATTAAAATTTGGTTCATAACTTTCTGAATCTTTATTGGTAGGAATGATATTTGTCGCTATGGCTTTTTCTTTTGCGATTTCTTGTACAAAGAAATTTAGTGTTGCGATACTTGTAGCAATGTGTATTGGTGTTACGCGAGTCGTGTTTGCCCAAGCAATATGATTCAATACGACAAAGCTTAATAAAATACTCCAAATACATATTAGATTTGGTTTATCAATGAGATTGATTCTTGTGTTATTTCTGCACATTGGAGATCCTTAAAGAGTGGGAAGTCATGATAATTTTAACAATTTTTTATGAATCTCTCATCTTGCAAATAAATTATTTATTTTAAGATAGAATTTGTTCTGTATATTTGCGAGATTCTAAGTTGAAGTGAGGAGATAGTATGGTTTTAGAGGTTATACGTTATCCAAATAAAATATTACGGCAGGTTTCTAGTGAAGTAGTAGATTTCGATTCTGCATTGCATTCTTTTTTAGATGATATGTATGATACCATGATAGAACGTAGGGGAGTGGGAATTGCTGCTATTCAAGTTGCGCAACCTCTACGTGCTTTGCTCGTGAATATTCCTCGAGACGATGATATTCAATATAGGGAAGATTTGTTAGAGGTGATTAATCCAGAAATTATTCAAGCAGAGGGTGTAATTATGTGGAATGAAGGGTGTTTGTCTGTTCCAGGATTCTATGAGGAAATCCAGAGATATCAAAAAATTGTCCTACGTTATCAGAATCGTGCGGGCGAAATACAAGAAAGGATTTTTCGGGATTTTATGGCAGTCGCTTTACAACATGAAATAGACCACTTAAATGGTATTTTGTTTGTAGATAAACTTTCTTTGCTTAAACGTAAAAAGTTCGAAAAGGAACGTAAAAAAATAGAACGTGAGCACGTAGACATATAACCTTAAGTGTCTTGTAAGTATAAATAAAATATAATTAACTTATTTATTGAGGAGTTATCCATGGCAAGAAGATGTGATATTACAGGTAAGGGTGTTATGGTAGGGAATCATGTAAGTCATGCTAATAATAAAACCAAGAGGAGACTACAGCCCAATTTGCGTTCTATCAGAATCAAGAATGAAAATGGTGAGAGTTGTAGAATTAAGGTTGCCGCTTCCACTCTTAGAACTTTAAAGAAAAATCGTAAAAAATAGATTATTAAATAAATGCAATATGACTTTATGAAAGCTTGTGCGTAATTGATAAGTCATAGCAATGGTACACTATACATTTATTTTTATTTTGTCATTTGTTAGAATCAAGAATGATTGAATTGTTGCTTTGTTCTATTATATATAATATTAATATATGGTTGTATTGTCAGCTATTTTATGTTTTAAGCATTATTGTAGAATCTTGCGTTTATTATAAAACAACATGCAACTATCTTAAGACGTGTTTTGTATTTAATCAGAGGCTTTGAATATTTGTGAACCTATACGTAAACAATTACTACCTTCAGCAATCGCGATTTTGTAGTCATTACTCATTCCCATAGATAGTACTTTGGCACCGTGTTGTTGGAGACGATCAAATAGGTTGCGAGTAATATGGAAGCTTTTTGCTATAAGATTTATTTCTAATCTATCTTGGGTGTGTGCTCCTATGCACATAAGTCCGCAAAGCTTGATGTTTGGACATTGTTGCTGTATTTGTAGGTATGATTCTATAGTTTGTTCTGGGCTAAAACCCTGTTTGCTTGTTTCATTTGCGCTATTAATTTGTAAGAGTGCCTGCAATATCGCTTTATGTTTTTCTAGTTTTTTTTGCAATATGTTTGCTAGTTCAATTGAATGCAGAGAGTGTAGCATTGTTGGTTGTGTATTAATAAGCATATTGATTTTGTTGATTTGTAATCTACCTATGAAATGCCATGCAATCTTACTTTCTTGATGATTCTGTATAATAGGTTTTTGCGCAATATTGAGTATGGAATCCAAAGCTGTTTTCTTTTTTACTAAGTCTTGTACTTTATTTTCTCCAAAATCTTTTACTCCAGCTTGATAGGCTTCTTGTATATCTTGTTGTGTGCTATATTTGCTTACTGCTATAAGTGTAATTTTCTCTTGTATGCCATAGCGCATTTTTACATCATGAATAGATTCGAGGACGTTATGCAAATTTTTTGCAATATGGCAATTTGTTATCATATTGTTTTATTCCTTAGAATTTAGGGTAATAGTTTGTTATGATTATAACAAAACTTCCAGAGTTCATTTATTGTAGGTGAGTAAAAATGCTACATAAAACACATTCCCCTTTCATTGTTGCTGAATTAAGCGCCAACCATAATCAGAAGATAGAGTTAGCATTACAGAGCGTAGAAGCGGTTGCGAAAAGTGGCGCACATGCGATTAAAGTGCAAACTTATAAGCCGAGTTGTCTAACTTTGCAATGCTATAATGATTTTTTTCGTATTAAAGAAGGATTATGGCGCGATAAATATTTATGGGAGTTATATCAAGAGGCACAAATGCCTTGGGAATGGCATGCAGAAATTTTTGATCTTGCAAAATCATTGGGGTTAGTTGCCTTTAGTTCACCTTTTAGTGTTGAGGGTGTAGAATTTTTAGAGAAACTTGATTGTCCAATTTATAAAATCGCTAGTTTTGAAATAATGCACATTCCCTTATTGAGAGCAGTCGCACAAACAAAAAAACCCGTTGTTCTTTCACTCGGCATTGCTAATGATAAAGAGATAGAATCTGCTTTAGAGATTCTTAGTGAGAATGCAAGTAGGACGATTTTGTATTGTATTTCTGCTTATCCTGCGGACATGCGAGATATTGAGCTATTTCAGATGCAAGTTCTTCAAGAAAAATGGAAAGATTATCATGTAGAGATTGGAATATCTGATCATACATTGGGTGTAGTTGTGCCAATCGTAGCGACAATTTGTGGAGCAAAAATGATAGAAAAACATTTTATTTTAGATAGAAATCTAGGTGGTGTAGATAGTTGTTTTAGTTTGAATCAAGAGGAATTTAGAGAGCTTGTAAGGGGGGTACATGATGCACACACTTTAGGAATGAATTTGCCTTTTTATTCTAAGGGTATGGGTATTTTGAGTCAAGATTCTAGGTTTGCATTACTTGATAAGAAGACAGCGAAAACGCACGAAAAGTCATTGTCTGGGGAAAACAAAAAAGGTAGAGAGTTTGCTCGTAGCTTATTTGTTTCACGTGATGTAAAAAGAGGAGAAAAACTTTCTTTAGAGAATATCGCTTGCGTAAGACCCTCAAACGGTTTGTCACCGTTGTTGCTAGATTCTTTGTTGGGCAAAGTTTTTAATCAAGATATAGCATGCGGAACACCTTTGCAAGATGCGCATATTCTATTGTAAAATTACAACAGGATTAAGTAGAGAGAAATACAAGATTATTGTATAGACAACAAATTTTTTATAAAGTTATTAGTAAAAATATCTATATTTCTAAAATGTAGATAGAATAGAATACAAATTTTCAATAGGGGCGAACATGCAGGGCAAATATTCCGATTCTAATGAAGTGATTTCTGATACATTTAATGAAGTAGAGTTGGCGACTCCCAAAATGCAAGAAATTACTATTTTGAATGATGATTATACAAGTATGAATTTTGTGATTAGATTGCTTATGTATATTTTCGATAAAAGTATGATAGATGCCCAAAATATTGCACAATATGTTCATAACACAGGCGAGGGGAGTTGCGGCATTTATCCTTATGATATAGCGGAACTTAAATATGCTATGGCAACTAATTTTATTCGAGATAATGGCATGCCCTTACGATTGATTTTACGTGATGTTTGAGGGTTTTTATGAGTAACACAAATAAAATTAACGAAAACTTGGGATTTATTTTACAAAAGGCATTAAATTTAGTTGAAGAATTGCATCAAGATATAATGACCGTTGAGCATGTTTTTTATTGTTTGCTTGAACATTCATTGGGAGGAGAAATGGTTGCTGCTGCTGGTGGGAATATTGGAAATCTTATGGAATCTACTGCCATGTATTTAGATAAATACATTCCCAAAGCCAAGCAACTGAAACAATTAGGAGGACCTCATCAAACTCTTGCATTCTCGCGCGTATTTGATCAAATGATTATTCATGCTCAATCTGCCAATAAATCTATTATAGGTATTGGTGATTTTCTTGTGGCTCTTATGCGGGAAACAGATTGTTATGCCACTCAACTTTTACGAGCACAAGGTGTAAATGTTGATGATATTATGCGTATTGCCGTAGAGTTTGATGAAGAGGAAAAGGATAAAGATAAAATCTTAAAGGGCACTTTTAGTAATCTTGAAAAATATGCAAAGAACCTCAATAAGATTGCCAAAGAAGGCAAAATCGATCCGCTTATAGGAAGGGATTATGAAATTAATCAAATTGCACAAGTATTGTGTAGGCGCAAAAAAAATAATCCAATTCTTTTAGGTGAAGCAGGTGTAGGTAAAAGTGCCATAGTTGAAGGGTTGGCTTTAAGAATTGTGCAAGGAAATGTTCCTAAAAAATTGCTTGATAGTGTGATTTATGCCGTAGACGTAAGTTCGGTTATAGCGGGTACAAAATATCGCGGAGAATTTGAAACTAGAATTAAGAAAATACTAGCAGAAATCGAAGGCGATGAACATACTATTATTTTCTTTGATGAGATTCATATGATTGTGGGTGCTGGACAGTCTCATAGTGGCAGCATGGATTTTTCAAATCTATTGAAACCCATGTTGAGTTCAGGAAAACTACGTTGTATTGGGGCAACCACAATAAATGAATATAAAACATCTTTTGACAAAGATAAGGCATTGGCGCGTAGATTCACACAAATTAAAGTTGAAGAGCCAAGTGAAGAAGAATGTTTGCAGATTATTCAAAAAATTGCGCCTATTTATGAAAAGTTCCATAATGTTTCTTACGAAGAAGATGCTTTAAAGGCATGCGTAACGCTTTCCGCGAAATATATCAGTGAAAAGCATTTGCCAGATAAAGCTATAGATTTGCTTGACGAAGCTGGAGCAAAAGCACAATTAAATGAATATAGATTTAAACAGCAAGAAAATATCTATTCTATGTTTGCTACAAACGAAATAAATGAACATGGTAATTCTAAAGTATCGCAACAAGATTCACACAATCATACAGAAACCGTTTTAAACGAACAAGCACCATCTTTGCAGAGCAGTTCTAAAACCCATAATGTTGATAAAAATGTAACATTAACACCATTGGAGGTAAAAGAGCTTGATACAACAACAATGCGAGGCTCAAAGATTTATGGTCATGATTCTTTGCGATCGGCTGATAATACTTTATTGCACAATACGTATACTCAAGATTTCCAGACAGATTTTATGAAGCATACCCATAAAGTTATTACGCAACAGCATATTGAATCACTTATGGCAGATATTACTAATATTCCAAAATCTACAATTAATGCTAATGAGAGCACATTACTTAAAAATTTGGAGAAGTCGTTAAAGAAACGTATTTTTTCTCAAGATTCGGCTATTGAAAAAATTGTAGAAAAAATCACAATCAATAAGGCCGGATTGAGTGAGCTTCATCGTCCTATTGCAAGTTTTCTTTTTACTGGTCCTTCGGGCGTAGGTAAAACAGAATTGAGCAAAGAGTTGGCAAAGACTCTTGGTATAAAATTTGAACGTATTGATATGAGTGAATATATGGAATCACACAGCGTTAGCAAGCTTATTGGTTCACCTGCAGGATATGTTGGTTATGATGAGGGTGGATTATTGGTTAATAAGATACGCATGAATCCGCATTGCGTTTTATTATTAGACGAAATGGAAAAAGCACATAGTGATGTCTATAATATTTTGTTGCAGATTATGGATTCTGCTGTACTTACTGACAATCAAAATAACAAGGCAGATTTTAAAAACGTTATTCTTATTATTACAACAAATGCTGGGAGCAAAGAGGGCAACTCTATGGGATTCCTTGATACAACAGCAAATCGTGCTGATAGAGCCATTAAAGATACTTTTAGCCCTGAATTTCGTAGCAGACTCGATGCAGTGATTCCATTTGCGCCACTTAGTATCGCGGATTTGCAAAGAATTGCAGAAAAATACATCTCCGATATGAATGTTGCTCTGATAGATAAAAATATTACACTTAAGTTACTTCCTAAGGCGGCAAAATTTATTGCCCAAAGTTCTATGGATACATCTCTTGGTGCAAGGGAGATTAAGAAAATTATTGATAGTGCAATTAAGTTGCCTTTAAGCAAAGAGATTCTTTTTGGTGGATTGCGTAAAGGTGGAGTAGTGCACATTACATTGAAGAAGGGTGAATTGGTTTTAGAGATTCTTAATAACAAAGTTGCAGCCTAATTTGATAGTCAAATGAATGTCAATATTCTTTAGCTATATTGATTTCAAATATGATATTGCTATTAATTCAGGCTACGGCGGAATAAACTTAAGGATAAGAGAACCTAGTGGAAAATGTCAAAGTCTTATAGCATTGACTTAAACGTTAGTGTCAAAGCAACACATAATTATATTATGTATTATGTCGATCTCTTTAGAGAAATTGCAATGAGAGCTTTTGTAGATGGGAAAAGTGGGAATTACCTCTATAATGTTATTTTATATGATTGTTTGTTGTGCTCAGATTCCAAAATTCCTGCAACATACAGAAAGAGAATTAGTTGTGAAATGCGCTAATTATCATTTGCATTCCTGTGAACGATTACTTAGTCAAGGTGTCCCAAATTTAGCATCTTGTGATGTGCGTACTGAATGTGAATTTGTTGGTTGGCTTTATGCACAAGTGCAAGAGTATGAATTGTCTTTACCTTATTTATATAAGGCATGTAGGGCGAATCATCTTGAAGCTTGTGATAAGTTGGGTATTAGTTATCAAAGGTTAAATAACTACAAAAAAGCTAAAAAATTCTATAAGCTTGGTTGTGATAAAAACTATGTAAGCGCATGTTATAATCTTGCAACATTATATTATGAGGGGCTGGGCGTGCGACATAATTATGAATATGCCAATATATTATATAAACAAGTTTGCGATTCTAATGAGGGGATAGGTTGTTTGCATTTGGCTATCTCTTATGCAAAGGGACATGGTGTCATCAAAAATATTGAGAAAGCACGTGTTTTTTTTGAGAAAGCATGCACATTAGGCAACAATGAAGGTTGTAATTTTTATGATGCCTATCAAGAAGAAAATCAACAATAGTTTTTTGGTTTTACCACGCGTATTTCTTCATAGGTTTTGCTTGTTAAGGTTTATGGTTTATCTGAATCTTGCTTGCTATGTGCCTTTTCTACTGCTTTGAGCAATGCCCTTGTAATATTGCCCTGTATCGCATGTTCATCACAATGCAATAATGCTTTAGCGGTTGTGCCATTAGGGCTTGTAATAGAATCTTTAATTTCTTGCGGTGTTTTTGTATTGAGGAGTTGTGCTATTCCCTCAAAACTTTTTTGTACTAATTGCTTGCTTGTCTCTAAATGTAGCCCACTACATACCCCTGCATTGATGATTGCTTGAGCCACAAGCGCAAGAATGGCTGGACTACTTCCGTTTGTTGCGATGCTTGCATGTAATTCTTGTTCATTTTGTACAAAAATACAGTTGCCAAAGCTTGTTATGAAATTCTCAATTATAGTTTTCATTTTAGGTTCTTGCATTTTATCAATATAATGTATATTTGCGTTTTGCCCAATCAGAGAATCAAGCACTTCCCCGGCTTTTTGAATACTTTGTGTTTTGGTGTTATTTTGCCATAGAACCGCATTTGAACTAAGTCCTATGGCAGCGCATATATTTGGCATAATCATTACATAATGGTCTGAGGAAATATGTGATTTGAGCTCTTCTAAGCCTATACCAGCTAGGACACTATAGAGAATCTGCGCATGCCCATTAAACGAAAAATCTCTTAAGTTGTAGGGTTTACATGCAAGGAGAATAGCTCGTTTATCGCATTGGACTTGTAGAGTTTTCTGTAAAATAATATCTTTATCTCTAATAAATTCGCATTGCTGTTTGGCTAGAAGGGATTCAAGCCACGATTCTATTTTGTGAGGGTTGCGACCCACAATACGTATTTTTTGAATATTTACGTGCGTTTTGCTTTTTTGTAAAAGCCCTTGTAGAATTGCTTTTGCCATATTGCCATAGCCTATGATAGTAAGTTCCATAGTAGTCCTTTGTAAAATTTCTTTGTTGCAACTAATTATATATTCTTTTGCAGTATTTCTCTAATGCCATGAAAATAAAACTTAAGGGTAGAAGCATAATGAGATAAGCTACAATCAGCAAAAATAATGCCTCATTAGTTTGGCTATAAATGCCTATGATTTCTTTGGCTATTGCCATTATATCTGGTAGGGCGATAGCACCGACAATTGACGTTTCTTTGATTAAAAAAAGTATATTTGCACAAATTGCTGGCATAGAGACCCCTATGCTTTGTGGCAGAATAATAAATCTTAGAATCTGCAATCGGCTAAAACCCAATGAGAGTGCTTGCTCTATTTGAATCTTATGCACTTGTTGTAGTCCCAATCGAAATGATTCAGCCATATAGCTTGCTCCAAGGAAAATAACACCAAATATCGCACACCAGAAGTTTGAGATATTTACCCAAACGCCTAATCCAAAATATAAGAAAAAGAGTTGAATAAGCAAAGGTGTGTTACGTGATATTTCAATATAAACACGTGAGATTCGATATAAATAAGGAATACGGTAATACAAAATTATGGCAAGAAAAAACCCAATAAAAGTTGCACCTAATATACCTATTGCTGAAACTTGAAGTGTCAATAAGAATGCTTTCCAAAAGATTGGTAAAATAGAATAAATAAAATCAAAGTCTAAGAGTTCTTGAAATTGCACCGTCGTACCTTTATCTCTTTGTCTTGTAAAATAAGATAATTTTTCTTAATGTTGGCTGAAAGATAGCAATCGCGTGTAACTCAATAATATAAGGATATAGGATGTTATTGCATAAATGGGTGAAGCCTGTATTGATTGTCTGGAGTATTGTATTTCTTATTGCATCTAGTGCATGGTTGATTTGCGGTTTGCTTAGCAAACAAAGGATTTATGAAGCCAATATCAAAGTGATTAATATAGCTGTTGATGGCAGTTCTTTAGAATCTCATTCCTCTGATATTGAGAGCAACGTTCTATCTTATCGCTATACGTTGAAGCTTCTTTTTCCTAGTAAGATTTTCCGCCCTCAAAAAAATATTTCTAATATAGAAGTTACTTCTATTCAATTCAACAATACTATTTGTGAATACAATAATCATGCAATATCTTCACTAGATATTTGTCGGAATCTTGTCTTTTCTTCTAATCAAAGAACAATTGAGTGGACTACACAAGAGGTTCTGAATCAGGATGCAATCGTTGGAAATGTGAAATATAAAGTATCGTTTCCGTTGCGAACATTTCTTAGTTTTAGTGTGTATTATTTGCTAGGGGTTTTCTTGATTCTTTCCTGTTCTTATTTATTATCGTGCGTAGATAAACGTACTACTCCATATATATATATATATATATCCGATATTCCCAAGCCGACATTATTTCATCTCATTGCCTGTTCATTGTCTTTGTTTGGAATGTTGATGTGTTATATGTTTATTGATAATGGACATGATTGGGGAGGAGATTTTAGCGCATACATTCATCAGGCTTTAAGTATTATGCAGGGAAAGGTTGCAGAATATAAGCTCGAGAATGCTTTTATTATTGATAATACTCATCATTTTACTTCTACGTTATATGGTCCCCCTACATATCCTTGGGGATTACCACTTTTATTTGTGCCTTTTTTATATCTATTCGGTTTAAACTTTTTTGGTTTAAAACTTATTATGGTTTGTCATTTTGGAATGTTCCTAATAGCGTTATATTATTTTTTATGCAAAAGATTGTATTATCTTACCGCTTGTGTGATAGTGTTATTTTTTGCATGCAATCCGAATCTATTATGGTTTAGTAATTCATTGGTAAGCGATTTTCCATTTATGGCTTGGTGTATAGTCGCTATTGCTTTGTTGGATTCTTTTTTACGTTCTGCTTCTCAATCGCTGTTTTTACTTGTTGTTAAAGTGTTGCTTGCAGGTTTTGCAATGTTTATTGCCATTGCGATGCGGACAAATGGTTTAGTACTACCTTTAACATTAGTGTGTTACTATATTTTGTTATTGATACAAATGAAGTTTGCTATTTTGCAGTCTTTGTCCAATCCTTATGTGTCGTTAATGGGATTTCCTTATTTGAACAAGCATCGGTCAGTGATTGTACTGATTTTTTTACTACCGCTCATTGTGTGTGGGTTACTCGAGTTAGCATTATCATTGTGGCTTGGTTTTGGTAATAGTGGGAATACACATTTTCTACAATTTGCTATTTTTCATAATATAGCTATGTTTTTTACTTTTTTGTGTCAATGCGCGTTTATTTTTGGTGCTGTTAAGATTATTGTGGGGATTGTTAGCATCCCTTTTGTTTGTATTGCTATTTACCACTTGTGGGCAAAGGAAGCATTTTGTTTGATTTTTTGTTTAGGCTATTTGTGTCTTTATTCTTTATGGATTAATATTGGAGAACGTGCAATATTGCCTCTTGTTCCGTTTTATGTTTATTTCTTTGTAGTAGGTGTGTTTTTTGCCAAGAGAATCAAGATGGTGTTTATTACTTTTATTCTTGCTGTAATGCTTATTGGTTATCATATCTTTGTAGATGCAAAACGCATTATAAACAATATGCCTAGGATTTCTAATTACGGATCAACTAGCGATGATTCTATACAAATGTATCATTATATTAAAGAGCATACCCCTAAGGAAAGTGTGATTATTTTTATTAAACCTCGCGTCTTGCATTTATTTACGCAGCGGCTATCTTTTGCGGCATTTGACTTGAATGAGGAAAATATGCAAAAAGCAGACTATGTAGTAATGGCTAAAGATTTTGGTTGGACTCCTTCTATCAAAAACGATTCTATGAGCGACAAAGTAATTAATAGAAGATTATTGGAATTGCAGTACAGCAACAATTCATTTAAGGTTTTCAGAATCAATCATTCATTATTGCAGCGTTGAATTTTGTTGCACATATAAGTACCAGGAAGTAAATCATAGAATCGTCTTAACAATTTTTGGTTAGATTACATTGCATATCAATGTGCCAATGTGCCGCTAAAATTTAGAGTATTGTAGTAGAATCTGTTTATCTCAATTTCTAGAGTCGCCTTATTAAAAGGTCATAAGGAAAATAAATGAAATTTTTATCTGCCGTTTATGGGTTTTTTACTAGTTGGGTAGGTGCTATTATCTCTGTATTAGCACTTATATTTTTTGTGGCACAAGGTTTTATTATTCCTAGTCGTTCGATGGTGGGGACACTTTACGAAGGCGATATGATGCTTGTTAAAAAATTTGCTTATGGCATACCTCTTCCAAAGATTCCTTGGCTTGAGATTCCGATTTTTCCGGATATACGAGGTGATAGGCATTTGATTGTTGGCGATAGACCAATGCGCGGAGATATAGTTGTTTTTAATCCTCCAGGAGATGATAAAACCTATTACATCAAACGTAATTTTGCTATTGGTGGCGATAAAGTGATTTTTGCTAAGGATGGAATGTATCTTCGACCAGTAGAGGGAGATTCTTATATCACAACACATTTTAAAGATTATGACACAAAAACTTTTTTCGGTGAGGCTTATGTGAAAGAGCCTTATTCTAAGGAATTTTTAGGTATTCATTATGGCGAAAAGGGTGGCACAATAGTGCCTTATGTCAGTTATTTTCATATGAAGTTTCGCGCACAATTTGGAATGCACAATTCTTCAACAAGTGGTAAAGGTATCGCCATGCAAATCAAATTGGCAGATGGTGAAGAGGTTTTTTATACACAAGTTCCATCTGATAGTTTTTTTATGGTAGGAGATAATCGAGATAATAGCGAAGATTCAAGATTTTGGGGTGTTATTGATTACAGCCGTGTTATTGGCAAGCCTTGGATTACATGGTTTAGCTTGACACTTGCAGAAAGTATAGAATCCAATGCTAGAGAGCCAAAGAATCGCTATAAAGTTCGCTGGGATAGAATGTTTAAACATATAAGTACTTTAGAACATGACGCAAAAATTTTTGATGGAGAATGCCGTTATTACGTTGCAACACCGTGTAATGTATTAATGTATTGATTTTTGTCATATAGATTTGAAGTATTAAGAATCTATTTATATCAGATTCTTTGTTCCGATTCTTTAATAAGGAAAAATTATGGATATTAGCAAACTAGATGTTATCCTTGTTATATTCCAAATTGTAGCATTACTGATAGCTGCTATTGGACATGAGATTATGCACGGATTAGTTGCATTAAAATATGGCGACAATACTGCAAGACGAGAGGGCAGATTAAGCATTAATCCTCGTTCCCATATTGATTTGTTCGGTTCAATTATTATTCCACTTACTCTTATTGTTATGGGTTCGCCCATTATGTTTGGTTATGCTAAGCCTGTTCCTGTGGATATAGATACGGTACGTGATAATGGAGGCTATAAAGCATGTATGCTTGTAGCACTTGCTGGCGTGTTTTATAACTTTTTTATGGCATTTTGTTGTGTTGTGATTCTGAAGTTAGGTTTAAGTTTTCATCTCTTAGATACACAATCTTTAAGTTTGCAATTCTTTTTCATTTTGCTTTATGTGAATATTGTTTTGGGAGTATTTAATTTATTGCCTATTCCACCTTTAGATGGTTCAAAAGCTCTTGCTTATTTAGGGCTGATGTTTAACAGCAGTGTTTTTGCGTCTTTGTATAATAAATTTGAAAATTATGGTATGATTATCCTCATTTTATTATTGCTTTTTCCTTTAACAAGAGAGGCAATATTCAATGTAATACGCATTACAGTGATGATGTTTCTAACAATCTAACGATAAGGGTTTTTATGCTTTTTATTGCGAATGATCACGCAGGTGTTAAATTAAAAGGGATTTTGTTGGAATATTGTCAGACACATAATATAGTTTATACTGATTTGGGTGTTTCTACAACACAAAAAGTTGATTATCCAGATATAGCAGGTTTGCTTTGTAGAGAGATTGATTTAGCGCAGGATTCTAAAGGTGTTCTTATTTGTGGTAGTGGAATTGGTATGAGTATTGCTGCTAATAGGTACAGGAATATCCGAGCAGCTTTATGTCTCAATCCTTATATGGCTATGTTAGCACGTATGCACAATGATGCCAATGTGTTATGTTTGGGAGAAAGATTGCTTGGCAATGAGATAGCGATCGCTATTGTTGAAAGTTTCTTAGGCTTTGATTTTGAGGGTGGCAGACATACTCAAAGAGTAGCTAAATTGAGCGATTATATATAGATATATTTATAGAAATATACAACGGATATAAGGGGAGAGACATAATGAATGCACTGGTTCAATGGTTTGCTTTAGTTATCTTCATTCTATTCATTCTATTTATGGTGGTTGCTGCTTTCTATTATAAAAGTATCGCGCAAAAGGAAAAAAAACAATCGGCACACATGCGCTACACATTGGTAGAAACAGAGGTTCTCATTCAGAAACATCAGCTTTCTTTGCAAAGAGCACTTGGTAATATTGATATTCTTACTAAAGAGCTTAACTCTTTGAAAAGTGAAGTGAAAACCCTTAAGCAACGTAATTCCCAATATAGAATTGAAACGGATAACTATAAGACTCGAATCAAGGACTTGGAACAAAAGATTGAAGCTTTATTGTAATTATTTCTTATGATTATAATCACATCATTAATTAAGTTTATTTTTAAAGGAAATTTATGAGAGCCACACAAAAAAAAGATATACCCAAGCCTATTAATGCCTTTAATGACGAGGATTTGATTATAGATGATTCCAATCATAGAGAGGTGAAAATGGCTAAGCATAAGCCGACTTTGCGTGAAGAAATTCAATGTTCTATTGCGCAGGTTCAAGATTTTCCTAAAAAGGGTATTATATTTCAGGATATTACGACATTTATTCATAATGGCAAACTCTTTAAAGAGTATATTGACATGCTAGCGCATCGCTATCATGCTTATAAGGTTGAATATATTGCAGGTATCGAAGCAAGGGGATTTATTATTGGTGCTGCTTTGGCTTTTGCATTAGGAGCGGGATTTGTACCTATTAGAAAACGTTCGAAATTACCAGGGAAAGTTTTTACTGAATCATATAGTTTGGAATATGGCAATGATCACTTAGAAATCAAAGAGGATGCTTTTTCGGGATTAAAAGGAGTTAATGTTATTTTGGTTGATGATTTAATTGCAACTGCCGGTACGGCAAAAGCTGCTATTAAGCTAATTAAAAGATTAGAGGCAAGATGTCTTGAGTTATGTTGTCTTATTAATCTTATGGAATTTGCAGAAACTAAGGATAGAAAGGAAATTGAGAAAGAAGTACATCTATTTTCTTTGATTGAAATTGATGCGGAGTAGGGTAGGATTTATTTCGCAGTGTATAAACTTATTGTATTAAGCGTAGCTTGTGCTTAAGCTTGATGCTTAGCATGCGCTTTTAGTTATTGTCAAGAAGACGTTGTAGGACTTCATGGTAAGCAGAGTGTAAATTTCCTATATCTTCACGAAATATATCTTTATCCATTTTTTTACCTGTTGCTTTATCCCATAACCTACAATTGTCAGGACTGATTTCATCTGCCAAAAGAATCTTGTTGTTTGTGTCCTTTCCAAATTCAAGCTTAAAATCTACCAATATTAAATTCGCTCTTTCAAAATATTTTGAAAGAAGACTATTTATTTTTAATGCCATGTTTTTAAGGCTATCAATTTCTTGTATGGTAGCTAAGTTCATTAATAGGCAGTGGGATTCTGTAACTATTGGGTCATTAAGTGAATCGTTTTTATAGTAGAATTCTACTAACGGTTCTTTTAGCGGTGTATCTTTAATTGTTATTTTTTCTTGGATACCCAAACGTTTAACGAGACTGCCTGTTGTGATGTTGCGAGTCACAACTTCAAGTGGAATAATGTTGATTTTTTTACAGAACATAATATTATTGGGTAGATAGGCAAGAATATTGGGGCGTACAAAGAGGTAGTGCGTGCAAATATGCTCTTCTTCTAAAAGGTGGAAAATTTTAGTTGAAATTTTACAATTTAGTTCCCCCTTACCCTTTTCACTGCTTGTTTTTTGAGCGTTGAATGCAGTTAAGTCGTCTTTAAAGACACATAATAATATTTCTTCTTTTGTGTTATGTTCTGTTAATATATTTTGTTGAATCTGTTTGAGCAAATCGGGCTGAATTTTGTAGAGTTTTTTCCCTTTACCTTCATATAACAGGTTTTCATTGTGTATTATGTTATTTATTAAAGTGGGAATATTGCATTCAAATGAAGATTCAATCATATTCGTCCTTTTGGGAAATTATGTAAGTGAAACAATAGATAGTTGATGTTGTGCCTATTTGTGTATGATAGCCCAAGCTTTTAAGATGTCAATGGCACTTTTAAGTTGAATATCTTTCACAATCATAGATTGAGTAATATTTTTTTCAGAATCTTTTTTGACTTCTTTGTTGATTTCTTTTGTTTCATTAAGAAATTCATTTTTGAGATGTCTTTTTAAATCTGCTTCTTTAAATTCTAGTTGATTTTGTGAACCCAATGGAACTTCACCTTCTGCTACAACAATATCTGGTGTAATTCCTACTGCTTGTATGCTTCTACCAGTAGGGAGATAATACTTTGCAACAGTAAGCTTTAAAGCCTCTTCTCCTTTATTGTCAAATTGGAATATTTTTTGTACACTTCCTTTGCCAAATGTTGTTTCCCCTACAACTATTGCTCGTTTGTAGTCCTGCAATGCTCCAGCTACAATTTCACTTGCAGAAGCACTACCACCATTGACTAATACGACTAGGGGAATATCTTTAAAATCTGCGTTTATATTTGATCTAAGTTCAGTATTTTCAGTTTTACCTTTTTCTCTGACAATCATTTTATTTTCAAGAAATAGCCCTGCCAAGTTTATGGCTTGATCAAGTAAGCCTCCAGGGTTACTACGTAAATCAAGCACAATACCATCAATCTTACCCAATTGCTTTAAGCCCTTTCTTGCCTCTTGTGTTACGTTTTGGTCAAAGCTTGCAACACGTAAATAGGCATAATTAGTTTCTTCAATATGCGAAACTAGTGTCGAACGGATTTTTACTTCATCGCGTTTTATTTCAAAAACCAGTGGTTTACTTTCATCTGAGCGAATAATTGTAAGTGTTACTTTAGTGCCTCTTTTGCCTTTCATAAGTGAGACTGCTTGGTCTATCTTCATGTCGAGTGTTGGTTTGTCGTCGATTTTAAGAATAATATCTCCACTTTTTAAGCCTGCTTTTTTTGCTGGAGTGTCATCAAGCGGTGCAATGACTGTTAATGCGCCATCTTTCATTCCTACCGTAATACCTATTCCGCTGAAGCTGCCACTTGTTTTTGTTCGCAAATCTTCGTAGTCTTTTTTTTGTAGGTAAGCCGAATGAGCATCAAGGTTACTTAGCAATCCCGAAATGGCTTTGTTAATAATTTCATTTGCATCAATGTCATTGACATAACTGTTCTCTACAATATTTACTGCATGCAGAAATCTTTGAAACGCTTTATCCCTTTCCGCTCTACTAAGTTTTCTTTTAGGTTTTGAGCTATTGTCATGCTTATCTTGTGTAGCGATTGCATTGTTTAAAGATTGTGAAATATCATAGCTTTGTGAGATACCGAAACCACCAACGAGCAATGCTGATGATAGAATCCCAGATAAAAGATAGATATTTATTTTTTTACGTTTCATTACTGCACCTTAGATTTATTCTAAAATTATCCCTCCATTTCACAGAAAACCTGGAGGCAAAGTTAACAAGCCTCATTATACAAAATAATTAAGTAATTTGTAAATATGTAAATAAGATAAAAAGTTATATTTGTTCTAATTGCTTGTGTTTCATTGCTATTAGAGTATTGAGTTGAAAAAACTTTTTTAGATTCTTTTGCGATGGAGTAAAACCCGCACATTGGTTGTTTTAACTAATATTCTGATTGTTTATAGAGGCATCATTTTCGGGATTATCAGTAGGCTGTGTGTTTGTTGCTTGTGAATTGGGCGGCTCTGTTTCATTGGGATTATCGGCTGCAGTTTGTTGTATATTTGTCTGTAAATCAGGTGACTCTTCATTGTTTTTTGTTTCATTTTCGTTATTGGAAATTGTATTTTTTTCTTCCGAATCTGCTAGCGGAGTATTTGCTTCATTATTGGTAATTAATAGTTCTGCTGTTTTCGGTGTTTGCAAATCGGCTGTGTTGGTCGTGGGGGATTCTGGGTTATTTTCTAATGTTAGTAAGCTTGCAAGATTCGGTGTATTGTTGGATGTATTAGCTTTAATGTCTTTTTGTTCTAATGGAATGTTCTTGAGTTGTTGCGTTGAAATCCAACGTGCTTGATTAATAGAATCTATTTTGTCTTGTAAGTTCTTAATTTCTTTGTCGATTTGCTTGCTTAGTGAATCGATATTATAAGAGAAAATATCAATGGAATGTCCATCGCGTAAATTTAGATTCTTTAAATTATTTTTATCTAAATCAAGATGAATATTCTTATCCGTATAGTTTATTTTAAACACGTTTTTATGATTATATTGAGCGTTATCAAAAATCTTCTTGATTTCTTGCATTGCATTATATCTTTGCTGCAACATTTTGTTATCAAGAATGGACCATTCATCATTTGATTCTACTTTATAATTACTTTTTATGTCTTTTACAATACTTTGCGCATCGCTTAAACTCTTTTTGGCGATTTGCAATGCTTTTATTGTAGAGAGCATCTCAGAAACTTGATTAGAGTGTTGTTCTCCTTGGGATTCGCTATTATGCATTGAATCTGGTACGGTATCAATAATGCTAAAGGTTTTTTGAGTGCCAGCGAATTTTAAGGAATCTTTGACAACAGGTAGTTTTTCAACAACAGGAGTATTATTGTCAACAGTCATTAAGAGACTCCATGATTAAATTTGATGATAGATAAGCAAAAGACATTCCTATCTAAAAATATTTGGACTATTGAATAGATGTTTCTGTTTCTTGAGTCAATGTTTCGTATCGTTGCCTTAGAGTGTTTATTAAGGATAATAAAGTGAAACAATTTTAAATTTGGCAGATAATAAATCTATACAAATTTTGCTTAGGAACGTCGCTTAATAGGATATTGCATGTTTCAACGAAATAACTATCAGATGATTCAATATAGCATTCTCTTCTCTTAATTTCTAATAAATTTTTAGAATGGATCGATACATTATTCACTGCATTCTAAATTAAGTACTAATACAAAAGCAGTGAGTATTTTTAGAAAATGCCAATAAGCTTAAAAAGAGCCTGAATTGCCAATATTGGCAATTACCATGTTACTTTTTTGTTAGATGCCACTTTAATGATGTTTGTTTCTTCATCCCATTGTACAATGCCAGTTTTAATATCTACAAGTTGCAAAATAAATGAATAATCTATCCTCTGTTGTTTGCCTACACGAGTGTTTTTTTGGACGATTTTGCCTGATAATGAAAGTTCTGGGGCAATAAGTGCCCCTTTCTCGGCTGTTGTGTATTGGTTAAATTCTTCATTTTCACGGAGATTCCTTGCGTGTTTAATCATATTATCCGACATGCCGCCACTCCCTGCAATAGCACCTGTTAATTGAAATTTCCCGCTGTTGCGCATAGTTCGCGTAATATTCATGGTAAGAGATTGAACATTGACTTGCTGCATTGTGTCATTAATAACATCTGAAATTGCTAGCACTTTTTTTCTTGTTGGGTCGAGGGAAAGGATATATTGACTTCTTAAGAGGCTTTGCACACTTTTATGTGCAGCAGCTTCAATATCATGATAATCGAGTCCGGCACTTGTGTATTTGTTGGAATCTCGAATATCTACATACTGGACTTTTTCGTTTGCGCATCCAGCAAAATAAACGCTTAAAATTGCTACTATCATTATGTGTATATTTCTTAAAATATATGGTGCTTTTAATAAACTTTGCATGATTAATTTCCTTTGATAGTAAAATAAGTGGCAACATTATTATGTACTCTTATATAGATAATATTATCTGTTTTTGCACAAATATTCATCTGCGGCTTATATTTTTTAAACAGATTTATTTTAGCATGAAAATCTTTTGGTTTTTGTTTAATTAGATTAAGAAATGCTTGATGAGATTCTATTCTTTTTGCAAGAGAATTGCAATTCGGTGTAAAATTAAGGTTTATGATTAATGTATCATCCCCGTATATTGCTATTTTGTTATTGTCGTTTGGGATTCTAGCCACCCATACAGAATCTGGTAATATAAAACTGCCTCTTGTATCTGCAGATGTTGCTGCATTGAAAATAACGCTTGTTAATAGTCCTGTTAGTGCGCCATAATCTCCACCGATATGGTTTGCTATTTCTACGGTTACAAGTTTTACAATGGCAGAAATAATGGCACGAGTAAGAATAATAGGAAGTTGTTTTTCAAATTCGCTACCAAATAAGGCACTGATTTTTGCAATAGAATCTGCCCTATAAGTGTTTACTTTATAGGTTTTGAATCTGGATTTGCCCTCAGAGAGTGAGGGGAGAGCCAAATTAATGGAAGCTACGTTTCCTCCTAATAAGAGAGATGTCGAGAAGCTGTTGTCTTGTTTGCGACTAATGTTTCCATCTTCGATAATAAACCACGTGTAGTTGTTGGAATCTTCTTGGAGTTGTCTTGATTCTAGTAGCATCATGTCATTTGCAATGATGTTTGAGTGGGTAATTCCATAGGATTCTTTAAGTAAATCAATGGCTTTTGTGTAATCTTTTTCGAGCATAAAAAATATGCCGGATATATAAGGAATCATAGGATTTAGTAAGTCTTTATAAACGGCAAAATTATTGAGATTCGAATATCTTTGAGTAAGAATTGCATTAATCTTAGAGTCAGATGTATTGGTTGCGTAATCGGGACTCTGCTGTTTTTTATTGGCATTTTGTATTGCTTTGTCATGTGCCTTTGCAATTTCTTTTTGATAGTATTCTTTTGCTCGTCTTTGCCTGTCATTAGCTCGATTAAACTCTATTCGCGCATTTATAGAATCTTCCAAGCTAGAATAAGCCAGTGCTTTGTAGAAATTAAGCAAACTACCCTCATAAATATTGCCTTTATATGACATAGACATATCATTGCTAAAAGTTGCTGCTACGGAGTTAAAGGCACTAGATAATATTCCTTCTTGTTCGTATTTTTTATAGATAGTCTCTGCATTATCTAATTCTATGAGGCTAAAAACTGGTCCAAAATAACTAAAAGTAAGAAATCCAGCTTGCATTTTCCACAATAAAATATTATTGGTTGTGGTGTTCATCGCTTTGTGTATGCTTTCGTATGTTCTAATATATTGATCAGAATCGTATTCTGCTTGTATTTGTTTTTCTAAAGTTGCACAAGCGGTTAAACATAGGGAATATATAGCAAAAAAACCAAAAAATATAAAATTTTTCAAAGATTTCTCGATTATGTTAATATGTTTCCTAATATAAAGCATTATAATAATATAATTTTAATAGAAAAATCAACAATTTTGAAGTTTGAAATTAAGGAGTTTAGTATGAGAATATTGCTTAAGCATATTCTTACTGCATACTATTTTATGGGATTATTTTTGCATAGAAGATATATTTTATTGAATGTGGTTTTTTTATCTCCAATGGTATTGTTTGCCAATAGCTATAACACTTATAATTATTATGGTAATTACAACAAATCATATCACAATAATAATCCACAGGCTGACTATGATATGGCATATAACCTCTATAAAAAAGGTGATTTAGAAGGCGCACTACCATTATTTGGAAAGTTATGCGAACAAAATAATTTTATTGCTTGTTTATCTGCAGGTATCATACAGGGGAAAATGCTTGATGATTTAGATAAAAATAAGCGATATTCTCGCTCGCAACGTAAAAAACTCAAAGAGCAATATTATCTTTCTATGATGGCTTTTTATCAAAAATCTTGCAATGGTGGAAATTATGATGCATGCAATAATTTAGCTTTTTATGAGTATGCTACAACGTCTAAAACAAAAAATGATACAGAACAAAAATCAGAGACAAAAAGTGTAGAGCTATATACAAAAGCTTGTCAAGCTGGAAATAAGGAGGCTTGTCAGAATCTTGGTGTAATATATAGTGGTGTTACAAACGATAAGAATGGGGAAGATACTATGGACTTGACACGTGCACAAAATTATTATGGTAAAAGTTGCACTATGGGTGATAGTGTCGCCTGTTTTAATTTGGGTGTTTTACGTTATAATTATGCAACAGTTGCTAGTGATTATGCTGAAGCGATACACCTTTTTAATCAAGCATGTGGCGGTGATTATCCCGCAGCATGCTTGAATTTAGGAATTATCTATGAACGTGGTGTTACTCAAGATTCAAATGAAGATATAGCAAATGCACTTCAATATTACACAAAGGCTTGTTATCTTAAGAATGCAAACGCTTGCACATATTTATCTAAATTAGCCAATAAGCAAAGTAAAATCAATTAAATTAATACATAGTTTGTTATACAAATTTTTATATTGTTTTAAGTCAAATTATAGTAAAATAAACATCATTTTCAAAAGTTTCAGACTAAGGAAATTTATGGAGATTGTCAAACATCCTTTTGGTGAATATGCTACAAATGCTTATTTGTTAAAATTCGGTGATTTTGAATTTGTTGTTGATCCTGGTTATGGTTCTACAGAATGGATTCTTTCTCACTCATCTAATCTCCAAGCTATTCTTATTACTCACGGTCATTTTGATCATATATGGGATACTGCTTTGTTACACCAAAAAACTCATGCGAGGATATATTGCCCAAAGCAAGATGCGTTTATGCTAGAATCTGATTGTTTCCATCTTGGTCTGACTCCTTGTAAAGCGGATACATATATAGAAAACAATGAGTCTACTATATCCCTTTCTATTAAGGGTGTAGATGTGCATTATTGGCATTTTCCTGGACATACACCAGGTTGCAGTATGATAGAAATCGAGAATTGTTTTTTTAGTGGTGATTTTATTTTTCATAATAGCATTGGGCGCTGTGATTTTCCTTATTCTGACGTTGATTCTATGAAGCATTCTTTACGACGATTCTTAAAGATAGATAGAGACTTAGAAATATATCCTGGTCATGGAAAAAATACAATGGTAAAGGCAGAGCAGCAAAGAATTCCTGCGTGGATACGTTATCTTGATTCTGAACTACGAAGCTAATTTTTTTGTAATATTATGGAGGATTATATAGTTATGGAATCACAGGAGTTATTGCAAGAACGTTATTTACGGCATCTTATGCTAGAAGATGTTGGACAAGAAGGGCAAAGTAAGCTTGCGCAATCTAAAGTTTTAGTTATTGGTGCAGGTGGGCTTGGCTCACCTGTATGTCTTTATCTTAGTGCTGCTGGGATAGGAAATATTGGTATAGTAGATTGCGATGTGGTTGATATTAGTAATTTACAACGTCAAGTTATTCATTTTACTTCTGATATTGGCAAGTCAAAAATTTCTTCTGCTTCCATAAAAATGAGAAGTATTAATCCCAATATCACCGTAGATACTTATTTTGAAAAATTTACTAAGAATAATGCTTCTACTATTGTTCAAAAATATGATTTTGTTGTTGATGCTACTGATAATTTCACAAGCAAGTTTCTTATTAATGATATTTGTGTGACTGCCAATAAGCCCTTTAGCCATGCGGGTGTGTTAAAATATAGAGGTCAGACTATGACTGTTCTTCCACATAAAACTGCTTGTTTTAGATGTGTGTTTGAAAATCCACCTGCAAAAGAGTTAGATTCTATTTTTACAGCTGGGTTATTTGGCGTTGTGCCAGGTATCATTGGTTGTCTGCAAGCAAGCGAAGTTATAAAATACATCTTAGGGCTTGGGGAGTTACTTACCGATACGCTTTTAACAATAGATATAAAGACTATGAATTTCAGGAAAGTGAATGTTAAAAAAGATGCAGAATGTTCGGTTTGTTCTCAAATATCTACATAATATAAATTACAGATTCAATAAATTGAATGAGATTTTGAATTGAGAGGATCAGTATGGATTTATCAAGTATTCTAGGCATTGTTTTGTCTATTGTAAGTATTTCAGTTGGTGATATACTTGAAGGTGGGAACCCTTTACATATTATTCACTTAAGTTCCATTTTAATTGTTATGCCAACTGCAGCATTTTCAGCCATGACAGCATCCCATCCACATGCTATTAAAGCTGCCTTTAAAGAAATAAAGATTGTGTTTGTGAATCCGAAGGTAAATTTGAATAATACTATTAGGCAAATGGTGGAATTTAGTTCTGAAGCTCGGAAGAATGGTCTTTTAACACTTGAGGCAAGAGTCTCTCAACTTGAGGATGATTTTACTCGAGAAGCTATGTCTATGATTATAGATGGTCGCGAAGCAAAAGATGTTCGTGAAGATATGGAAATACAGGTTGAGCAGTTAGAGCATTATTATCATGGCGCAGCGCATTATTGGTTACTTTTTGGGGAATCTTGTCCTACTTTTGGTCTTGTTGGTGCGGTTATGGGACTTATGCTTGCCCTTCAGCTTCTTGATAATCCCGCGGCGATGGCAGCAGGTATTGCCGGGGCTTTTACTGCGACCGTTACAGGAATTATGGGGGCATACGCTCTTTTTGGTCCATTTGGCAATAAAATAAAAAATAAATCACATGATATTATTTTAGAGAAAATGCTAATTATTGAAGCAGTATGCGGTATTGCTAATGGTGATAACCCTAGAAATTTAGAGGCAAAATTGCTAGGGTTTATTCCACCTGGTGAGCCTAAGATTTCACAATTTGAATAAATAGTTTGTTTTTGTTAAGTCTTTTTTATTGTATTTATTAGTGTGTTGTACAATATTACATAATGATTAGGAGAGTGTTATGGCAAAAAAGTGCAAATGTGAATGTCCTGCAGGAGAGAAATGGGCTGTTCCTTATGCTGATTTTCTATCCTTACTTTTAGCATTATTTATTGCTCTTTACGCGATTTCTGCCGCTAACACATCGAAGGTTAAAGCTGTTACCCAAGCCTTTATTACTATTTTTGATGCAACTCCGATGCCAGAACGTACAATGCCAGTTTTAATAATTCCCCCAGATCCCGGTGATGTTAAACAAGATACTGAAAGTGAAAATAAAAACACTTCCACTAATCTTAATGCTCCTACTACTACCGTTACTATCACTCAACTTTCGAATTTGATTCAAGATGGCGGATTATTAGAACAAGTTGAGCAAGGAACTGCGTTAAGACTCCCCTCTGACATTCTTTTTGAGCCAGGTACTGCCGAACTTTTGAATGAAGATAGACGCACAGAGTTAGATTTACTTGCTACAACGATTAACAAGCTGCCTCCAGAAGTATATGTAGATATTCGCGGGTATACTGATAATTCTACCCCAGCAGGATATAGGAATAATTATGAATTGGCGGCAGCTCGTTCATTCAATGTGATGGAGTATCTTATTGGTAGGGGTGTTGATCCAAATAAGCTTTCATATACTTCTTATGGACAGTATCGTCCAATCGTTCCAAATGACACTGAAGTTAACAGAAGGTCTAATAATAGGGTAGAAGTGTTTTTCTTTACTACAAAGAGTGCTGTTAATGAAGTGCAAGGCATTTTAGAGAATATGCAATAAGTGAATAATGGTTTTGGCGAGGATGGGAAGTGCTAGGTTTTGGAATTGGAGAGGTTATTTTAATTCTTATAGTTGGCATTATTGTTTTAGGACCAGATAAATTACCAAATGCAATTATAGAAGTTCTTAAATTTGTCCGCACCATTAAAAAAACAATGAGTGATGCAAAGGAAACACTGGACAGAGAAGTTAACCTTGCTGAAATTAAAAAAGAAGCATTGGAATATAAAGAAAGACTTGAAAACGACATGAATAAGATTAGTGAAGATATTAGGGATATAAAAGAAACTGAAAAAGATATGCAAAAAAGTATAGATTCAGTTCAAAATCTTTTTGAAGATTATAAACCTAAAGTTATTAATGATAAATCATCAGATCTTCATCAAGAGTTGGATAGAAATATCAAATAATAAAATAATAAGTGTCAATTTATATTCATAACTACAATTAGATATTAACAATTAAATGGATATAATCAATAGAAATAGTATATGTAGATTATATTCGCTGTGTTTAGGATTGAGATTTTGCCTGTTACAATGTAAAAATGCTATACATTGAGTACAAAATAAATTTATAACAATAGTTTTGCCCCTTACTTTTTATTCGGGGTAAATATGATGTAAGATAGATTCCGAATCAATGGCACTATCAAGATTGTTCTACCTTTTCATTACTGATTATATTGTGTCGAAGACAACGAGGGCATGTACCTAAAAATACCGCGGATACGTCATAGAGGTTATATCCACTG
>NZ_NXLW01000012.1 GCF_003364265.1 Helicobacter aurati | reverse complement strand
CCTAATGTTCCGCAAAACACAAGATGAAATCATGAGTCATTGGCATATTGGCTTAGAAACTTCTCAAGAAATATCTCTAACACACAATCATCAACACAACATTCCCCATACTCAACATAATGATTCTGAAGTAGCAACAAAACAGACTTATAATCCACAACAAACCACCACCAAGCCACTTTGTAGCTTTCTCTGTATTACTTACAATCATGTAGAATTTATTGAACAATGCCTTATAGGATTCTTAGAACAAGAAACTACTTTTCCTTTTGAAATCATTATTCATGATGATTGTTCAACAGATGGCACACAAAGAATCATTCAAGAATATCAAGCAAAATATCCTAAAATCATTAAAGCCCTTTATGAAGAAGAGAATCAATATAGCAAGGGGAGCAAAGGAAAACCTTTTTGGGCTCTCATGCACAAAATGGCTGGAAAATACATTGCCCTTTGTGAAGGAGATGATTATTGGAATGATCCAAAAAAAATACAAACACAAGTAGCTTTCTTAGAATCTCATAGTGAGTTTGTGGGGTGTTATCATCGGTGTCATACATTAGATTCTTCTGGAGTGCAAGAAGATAATGGTAGTAATCATCGAGATACTACTGCAGCTATGCTGCAATTTTTACAAACAACTATTTCTACAAGAACAGTTTGCTATCGCAACGTCATAGATTATTTAGAACCTAATTTACTGTTTTATAGTAGCAAAATAACAAACGGAGATACTTTCCTCTGGACATTGTTAGGACAACATGGTGATATGAAATACATAGACTCTATCGAGCCAGCCTATTATAGGCTTCATTCTGGGGGTGTATGGTCACCGTTATCTGCTAAAAGTAGATTCCAAATTCACGCTAAAAGTTTTTACTATATGTCAGAATATTATTCTCAAGCTAATAATCCTTTTGCGGCAAGTTTCTTCCTGCAGCTTTCTTTGCAGAATCTATGTGCAGCTAGTGATGCAAATTTAACACAAAAAGAAGTTGATTCTGTAATTAAGTCCCTGCTGATTAAACGGGGGGGGGGGGGCAACTACCCCTTAGGCGGCTTTCAGGCTACCTCTGTCAAACTTATTTTACGTCTTTTCTTCCCGAGAACACATTTCTTTATTATTCGCTTGCGAGACAAGTTCAGATTATACAGACAAAGGAAAGCAATAGCTTAGTCAACGATCTTTCATTTTTCATTGCAACACTTTACTTGTGCTGCATTTTGCTGCAATATTTTATTCGTGATTTTTATTTTCATAGTATAGATTATGTGCAACCTCTTTGTAGGTATAGAGGTATTGCCTAATGTTCCGCAAAACACAAGATGAAATCATGAGTCATTGGCATATTGGCTTAGAAACTTCTCAAGAAATATCTCTAACACACAATCATCAACACAACATTCCCCATACTCAACATAATGATTCTGAAGTAGCAACAAAACAGACTTATAATCCACAACAAACCACCACCAAGCCACTTTGTAGCTTTCTCTGTATTACTTACAATCATGTAGAATTTATTGAACAATGCCTTATAGGATTCTTAGAACAAGAAACTACTTTTCCTTTTGAAATCATTATTCATGATGATTGTTCAACAGATGGCACACAAAGAATCATTCAAGAATATCAAGCAAAATATCCTAAAATCATTAAAGCCCTTTATGAAGAAGAGAATCAATATAGCAAGGGGAGCAAAGGAAAACCTTTTTGGGCTCTCATGCACAAAATGGCTGGAAAATACATTGCCCTTTGTGAAGGAGATGATTATTGGAATGATCCAAAAAAAATACAAACACAAGTAGCTTTCTTAGAATCTCATAGTGAGTTTGTGGGGTGTTATCATGAGTGCATCATGCCTAGCAAAGATGGACACATATTGTATGATAATCTTGATACAGATAAAGAATCAAGCGGACTTGCATTACAGAAGCGAGAAGTTTTTATGTCTCTAAGGACGCTTTGTCATCGCAATGTAATTGATTATTCTAATCCTCTTATTGCGCATTACTTACAAAGAATCTTTAATGGTGATGTATTTATTAATGCGCTCTTGGGTGGTTATGGCAAAGTAAAATATCTTTCAAATATACTGCCGTCTTATTATCGTCTGCATGCAGGAGGTGTATATTCTTCGTTGGCTGATGAGGATAGAATAGCCAATAGCGTAAGAAGTTTGTACTATATTTCTTCTTATTATGCGCAAAGCAATGAATATAATTTAGCGAGCTTATGGCTTCAAGAATCAATTATGACGTTTATTAGGCAGCAGCCCATTGTTTTAACGCAAGTCGATTGCGAACGTCTTATCAAATCCTTATGGTTGCAATATCAATGCACATTGCCATTCAAATTGGCTTTTCGTATGGTATTCCCAAGTTTGCATAGAAAGATATTTGCATGTCGGGATTGGTTACGTAAATACCGTGCAAGTTTTTCTATCACAGCAGATGTTGAAAAAATCTATTATAAAGCATTTTATGAGAAACGAATACCAAAGACGTTGCGTAATTTTTTTGCTAGGAAGATTCAGAGATTCCAAAACAAGCGATTTACAAAATATCGTTTACAAGCCTTGCAAAAGAACATTGACACATTTTTACGCGCCGGTGTGTTAGGAGTGCAACCTCCACAACATAAAGGAGAAAAACCGCAGTTAATCGTTTCATTAACTTCATATCCTCAAAGAATCTATCAAGTCTACTATACTGTTTATTCATTGCTCACTCAAACCTATAAGCCCGATAAAATCATATTATGGTTAAGTAGCGATGAATTTCCGAATCGCCTGCAAGATTTACCGCATTCACTTGTTTGTTTGCGGCGATTTGGTTTAGAGATAGTTTGGTGTAGCGGCAATCTGAAGCCTTATAAGAAAATTATTCATGCTTTAGAAGCATACAAGGATTGTGCAATTGTTATTGCCGATGACGACGCCTTGTATCCTCGTGATTGGCTAGAGAAGCTTGTTTTTGCTTATAGAGAGAATCCCCGTTCTATCCATTGTCATCTAGCTAGTCGATTGAGTTTAGATTCCCATGGCAGTTTGATACCTTACACACAATGGAGTAGTGTAATACATACAGATTCTTTGCAAGATTCCACGTCATTTCTTTACTTAGCCAATGGTTTAGGTGGCGTACTTTATCCGCCAAATTCTTTATATCAAGATGTCTTAGATTCTAATCTTTTTACACGTTTATGCCCTTTGGGAGATGATATATGGTTATGGGCAATGGCACTCTTACAAGGCACAAAGATTCATGTTGTTGCAAATAATTACCACCAGTTTTTTATTACGGATTGGGCTACACAGGATACTGCCTTGTGGCGCGTAAATTGCGATGAGGGATATAACGATGTGCAGCTAAATAATATTTTAACGTATTACCCTCAATTACTTCAAATTTTGCAACAAGCTGCTCAAGAATTGCTTTCTAACAATATATCAGCAATAACAGATACGGGGGGGGGGGGGCAACACCGCTAACCTATAACTATTGCTTCATTAATCGTTGTCTTATCAATGATGATTCTATTCTTACAAATTTACTTTACAAAACCCTCTCTAATATTCATTCCAATAAAAGTTTGACTTATAGCCATCTAGCCTTTCTGTGTTTTTATCTCTATTTTTATTCTCACGCAAAAATAATAAAGTGTTACGTTTTATTATTGATTCTCTCTAAGCAAATCCATTTATTTTCTTTCTTTGTGGGTGCACAAACTTTCTTATTAACGAGGAAATACCCATGAAGAAAATATGTCATATTATGTGGCTAGATAAATTTATCCCCCCTTATATTGAATTTATTGAGACGTATTTGAATCCAGACGATCATACATTTCTAATCTATGGTGACGAAAGATATTTAGAATGGTATCCTTTGCCAAAACGGAAGAATATTGTTTTATTATGGGAAAGATTCCCTAATGTTTTTTTAAGAGATTTATATCTTGCTTGGCACATACAAAAAGCAGATAAGGTTTTTATACACGGGTTATGGGAACATAGAGCAAATCGCGTGTTGTGTTTTTTGTTTTGGAATCTTAAGAAGTGTCATTATGCGATTTGGGGCGGCGATTTATTTGAATATATCAATGGAGATAAGCAGGACCCATGGTATAAGAAAAAGGAAAAATATCGACGTTTTATTATTAAGAGATTTGGCTTTATTATCCCTGTTGTGTATGGTGATTATGATTTAGCAGTGAAATGGTATGGCGCAAAAGCTAAGATGCTCGAGCCATTCATGTATGTATCCTTTTATGAAGGCTATAAAGATATTCCCTTTAAAACGCATGGAGAAACTATTATCATTCAAGTGGGTAATTCTGCTGCGCCAACTAATTATCATGAGGAAGCACTCAATATGCTTAGTAAGCTGCCAGATAAAAACTTCAAGATTTATGCGCCGCTTTCTTATGGAAATATGGATTATGCGCAACGTGTTAAAACAACAGGAAAAGATCTTTTTGGAGAGAATTTCACTGTTTTAGAATCTTTTATGCCGTTTTCTGAATATCAAAATTTTTTGCAGAGTGTTGATATAGCCATTTTTAATCATAAAGAACAGCAAGCTATGGGAAATATTTTTGTTTTACTAGCATTAGGGAAGAAGGTATATCTCAATCCACATACAACACACTATGATTTCTTAGTACAAAAGGGCTTTAAGATTTTCGCTATCGAGAATTTTAACTTAGAGCCTATTTCTTATGTAGATTCTCAACATAACAGAGACTTACTTCTTAAGCTGTATAGTAAGGAGAAGCAAATTAGCAACCAACAATCGTTCTATAATTAGTCAAATCCCTATTTTTATTTTAAGTGTATAATTGTAGCCATATAGGATTATAAATTGTGGAAACTTTATGGATACTAAAAAGTTGATTATTGTTCTTGGGCTTGCTTGGACGATTGTTATTATGCTTGCCTTGCTGATTTTGCAGGACAAAAGCATAGAAGTTTCTAAAGCCCAATTACAAGAGTTTCTCAAAAAAGAACAGATAAGCGAGGTTTTTTTAGATTCTAAGGCACTTTTCTTTCATACACAGAATAATCAAATATATGCTTTGCCGTTACATTCATTTTTGCAAGATAATTTAGAATCTCTATTGCTTTTTGACGATGCATTTGTAGTTACTGACATTGCAAAGAAGGATCGGGATTTTAAAGATTCTCTATGTAAGGAAATTAACAACAACACAATAGTATGCGCCAAGCAAAAAACTGAACTTGCCGAGCCCTTTTTCTCCAAACCCAATATTCCTACCATTCAAGAGAAAGTAAGCTATACGGAAAAAGCCTTTTATTGTTTGTTGATTTTTTTACTAGGTTTTGTTGCTCTTGTGATGTGGTTTGTTATCTATAAGCGAAGAGAATCTATGCAAAGTGAACAAACAATTCGCTATGAAGGGACGCTGCAAGCACATTCCAATATGGAATATTTACAAGAAAAAGCAAGCCAATATAACGACATGTCTCTCTGCATTGCCCCAATGACTAGCACTATTCGTTTTAGAGATGTAGCGGGCATTACAGAAGTAAAAGATGAATTTTTAGAAATCATTGATTATCTTAAGAATCCCAAAAAATATCAAGATTTAGGGATATATCTTCCTAAGGGCGTATTACTTGCGGGACCTCCTGGCGTCGGTAAAACTATGATAGCTAAGGCAGTTGCCGGAGAATCTGGAGTCCCATTTTTTTATCAAAGTGGTTCTTCGTTTGTGCAAATGTATGTAGGTATTGGCGCACAAAGAGTTCGTGAACTTTTTGCGAGGGCTAGAGCAAGTGCACCTGCTATTATTTTTATCGACGAGATTGATGCAATAGGCAAAACACGCGGTCTTGATAATCACCAAGAGTGGGAATCTACATTAAATGAACTTCTTACGCAAATGGATGGATTTAGCGAACAAAGTGGTATTATTGTTATTGCAGCTACAAACCAAGTTGAAAATATTGATAGCGCGTTGCTTAGGAGCGGTCGCTTTGATAGACGAATCTTTGTAGATTTACCAGATATAAAAGAGCGAGAAGAGATTCTAAAAGTTTATTTACAAAATCGTACACACGATGTCAATATTTCAGAAATTGCAAAGCTTTGTGTAGGATTTAGTGGAGCAGATATTGCCTCTTTGATTAATGAAGCAGCACTTCATGCGTTACGTAATCAGAGAAATCGCATTCTTACAGAGGACATTATTATCATGAGTGATAAGATTATCTTTGGGACAAAGAAACAAAGCGCGCTCTCAAAAGAGCAAAAACGTATTATCGCCATTTATAACGCAGGCAAAGCAATTTCGCAATATTGGTTATTGCCAGATTTTGAAAAAGTTTCTTTAATTGCCTATACTAATACACAACAAGACATGTCTGACAATATTCCAGAGTGCGCGCTTAAAAGTGAAATTATCACTTATATCAAAGTTGCATTAAGTGGAAATATTGCCTTAGAAATAGAGGGATTAGAATCTGCCAATATTGCTAAATACGATTTAGCAAGGGCAAAGCAGATGGCAATGACTATGTGTAGAGATTATGGTATGGGAGTTACAATCATTGGTACACAAGAAGATATATTAGAGATTTTGACACAAGCTTATAATGAACATAGAGATTTTATGCAATCACACAAGCAGTGTATTTCTATTGTTGCCAATATGTTGCTTGAGAAAGAAAAATTGTCTAAAGAGGATATTCAACAAATTCTCGCAGTGTAATGATATTAATTATGAAAGGAATATAATGGATATTAGAAAAATGTATAAAGATTTTTTCCATAGTAAAGGACATACAATCCATGATTCTATGCCGCTTGTGCCCGATGATTCTAGTTTGTTATTTACTAATGCGGGAATGGTGCAGTTTAAAGATGTTTTTATAGGCAAGATTCCAACTCCCAATCCTCCCCGTGCTACAAGTTCGCAGCTATGTATTCGCGCAGGCGGTAAGCACAATGATTTGGAGAATGTTGGTTACACAGCCCGCCATCATACACTTTTTGAAATGTTAGGGAATTTCAGCTTTGGAGACTATTTCAAGAAAGATGCTATTGCTTACGCATGGGAGTTTGTAACGCAGATTCTGGGCTTTGATAAAAGTGTGCTGTATGTAACTATTCATGAAAGCGATGATGAAGCGTTCGAGTTATGGTGTAAGTACATTGAGCCTAGTCGCATTAAGCGCATGGGGGACAAAGATAATTTCTGGCAAATGGGAGATACAGGACCTTGTGGACCTTGTAGTGAGATTTATGTTGACCAAGGAGCGCAGTACTTTCATTCGAGTGAAGATTATTTCGGCGGGGATGGTGATAGATTCTTAGAAATATGGAATCTAGTTTTTATGCAATATGAGCAAAAAGACGGCATTCGTACGCCCTTGCCTAAGCCTAGCATTGATACAGGTATGGGGTTAGAACGTGTAGTGGCACTGCTAGAGGGAGAGTTGAATAACTTTGATACAAGTTTGTTTCGCCCTATTATTGATGAAATCGAAAGTTTAGTTGTTTGGGGGGTTGGTTATGGATTGCAAAAAGACAGAGAATCAAGCTCTGCACAGCGCAAAAAACAAAAACTCTATTTTACAGACAAAGAGCTTTTAGACAATAACAATTTATCAGAGGACAAACGTAAGGCAAGACGAGCAACGCAAGCTTCCTTTCGCGTTATTGCCGACCATGCACGTAGCGTTGCTTTTCTCCTCGCACAAGGAGCAAATTTTGATAGAGAAGGACGTGGATATGTGCTTCGTAGAATCTTACGTAGAGCTGTGCGGCATGGCTATTTGCTTGGATTAAGAGAGCCTTTCTTGTATCAAATAATTGCTGTGGTATGCGAATCTATGGGCAAAACTTATACCTATTTATTGGAACGCAAAGACATAATTATGGAACAATGCAAGGAGGAAGAGAAGCGATTCTTTGAGACGATTGAGAGCGGCATGAGTTTGTTTCATAAGGAACTAGATTCTATTAGGTTACATAAAGAGCAGCTTTTTAATGGAGAAGTGGCGTTTAAGCTTTATGACACTTATGGTTTCCCGCTTGATTTGACACAAGATATGTTAAGGGCGCATCATATCAAAGTGGATATGCAAAGCTTTGAATCTTGCATGGACAAGCAAAGGAATAGAGGCAAGGCAAGCTGGAAAGGTAGCGGCGACAAGATACAAGATGCTAATTTTAATTCTTTAATCAATAACTTTGATAAGAATGAATTTGTAGGCTATGAAACAATGAATGAAAGCTGTCAAATTAATGCGCTACTTGATAGTGATTTTGAGCAAGTGGAAAGCCTTGAGCGAGGGCAGGAAGGATGGGTTATGCTTGATAAAACACCTTTTTATCCCGAATCAGGCGGACCTATTGGCGATAGAGGAGGATTGTTTTTTGTGAAGCAGAGCCATGCAGACGACAACATAAAAGACGATAGGCGATATGAAAAATGTGCAGATGTGTTGGACACACAGAAGTTTTTTGATTTCAATCTTTCTAAAATTTTGCCCTTACAAACCTTGAGTGTGAATCAAAAAGTATTCGCGCAAGTGGATGACGCACGTTTAGAAATCGCAAAACATCACTCTGCTACGCATTTACTGCATTTTGCTTTACGTGAGATTCTAGGCACGCATATCACTCAAGCGGGAAGCCTTGTAGAATCTCATAGACTTCGCTTTGATTTCTCACATTCTAAAGCATTGAGTAGCGAAGAAATAGAGAGTATTGAGTCGCTTGTCAATGCAGAGGTTTGCGCAAGTAATCCACAGATTTGTGAAATAACTGACATACAAACAGCAAAAGCAAAAGGAGCAATAGCACTTTTTGGTGAAAAATATGGACAGAATGTACGTGTTGTTTGTTTTGGTGATTCTGTTGAGTTATGCGGCGGAATCCACGTGCAAAATACCGCGCAAATTGGTAGTTTTTATATTGTCAAAGAGAGCGGTGTAAGCAGTGGCGTGCGCCGCATTGAAGCAGTGTGCGGTGCGGCAGCTTACCGATACGGTAAAAGCATACTTCAAGAACTTAGCATGGCAAGAGAAAGCTTAAGAGTGCAAAACATTATACAGGGCATTGAGAAGCTCAAAAATCAATTGTTAGAATGTAAAAACAGGGCAAAAAGAGCACAACAAAGCACAACAAGTTTTGACTTTGAGGAGATAAATGGTGTGCGACTCATTGTCTCGCAGTTTGATAATGCTCAATCAAATGAAATAAAAGAAGCCGTTGATAACGCGAAAAACGTAAATGATAAAGTCGCTATTTTGCTACTTACAGAATCTAAAGGTAAAGTTACGATTACGGCCGGAGTTAAGAATGCGCAATTAAAGGCTGGAATATGGGTTAAAGAAGTCGCAAAAGTCTTAGGCGGGAATGGTGGAGGACAAGATCATTTTGCCACTGCAGGCGGACGTGATGTTTCTAAGATTAGTGAGGCATTGGCGAAAGCGAGAGAAGTAGCTAGAAGAGAAATTTTACAAAATTAAAGAATAATGAAATACAATGTCGCGATAAGCTCTCCATGAGAAAATTGACACAATGGTATATGCCAAGTGAAAAGCGATAAGAATCTTTGCGAGGCAAGAGCTATTGTGTCAAGCCCAATAAGATAAATAGAGCAACGGCTTTCTAAAACAGGCAAAAATCACGAGCAACATCCCCAAAAATCCCCTTATAATACCCTTATTCTAAGCCGTAGGTCAGAGGTTCGAATCCTCTTGGGCGTACCATAATTCATTATTTCTTCATTCTTTATTTCTTTCCCGGAAATTTTGTAACATTATCTCTCATTTTAGATTTCCAAGAGAGATTATCTATGAGTATTTTAGTAACTTTTTGTATGGTTTGCCCTTGTATTTTGATGAAAGGGAGTACTTATTTCATTTTACTTGTGCTAAATTAGAGAAAACCTCAATAAAGGAGCGAATATGAGACATGGTGATATTTCAAGTAGCCCCGATACTGTGGGCGTTGCAGTTGTTAATTACAAAATGCCACGATTGCACACAAGAGCGGAAGTGTTAGAAAACTGCAAAAACATTGCAAGTATGATTAAAGGGATTAAGCAAGGAATCCCGGGCTTAGATTTAATTATTTTCCCAGAATACAGCACGATGGGAATTATGTATGACAGGCAAGAAATGTTTGATACAGCAGCGAGTATCCCCGGAGATGAAACGAGAATCTTTTCTCAAGCTTGTAAGGAAGCCAAAGTTTGGGGTGTGTTTTCGCTAACAGGAGAAAAGCACGAGCAACATCCCCAAAAATCCCCTTATAACACTTTGATTCTCATTAATGATGAAGGGGAGATTGTGCAAAAATATCGCAAAATTATGCCGTGGTGTCCTATTGAGGGTTGGTATCCGGGGGATAAGACCTATGTGGTGGAAGGACCTAAGGGCATTAAGGTTTCTTTGATTATTTGCGATGATGGGAACTATCCAGAGATTTGGCGGGATTGTGCGATGAAAGGAGCAGAGCTTATTATCCGATGTCAGGGCTATATGTATCCTAGTAAAGAGCAGCAAGTTACTATGGTAAAGGCTATGGCGTGGGCGAATAATTGCTACATTGCTGTGGCTAATGCAACAGGCTTTGATGGGGTTTATACTTATTTTGGACATTCTAACATTATCGGCTTTGATGGCAGGACATTAGGAGAATGTGGCGAGGAAGAAAATGGGATTCAATACGCACAGCTTTCTTTGCACGAAATCCGAAACGCACGCAAATACGACCAAAGCCAAAATCACCTCTTTAAATTACTTCATCGCGGATATAGCGGGATCTTTAACAGCGGTGATGGCGATAAGGGCGTGGCGGATTGCCCCTTTGACTTCTATAAGCAATGGGTAATGGACGCAAAAAAGGCGCAAGAAAATGTCGAAAGCTTTACGCGTCAAACTATCGGTGTGGCGGAATGCCCTGTGGGGAATTTGCCACATCAGGGCAAAGAAAAAGAGAGATAGCCTGTGCCTTTTATCACCGATAAGCTAGAGGCTTTAAAAGAGCAAAATAAAGAATCCAAAGCCACTCCTAATGCGTCAGAGCCACAGGTGTCAAACCCAAGTGATAAGGGATACGGCTTTAGAAGCAGGTTTGATTTCTCTATCAAATCTGTTATGCAACAGCTTAGAGCCAATATCATCGGGCAAGACAAAGTCTTAGGGCAGATTGAGCAAATGCTACAAATCATCAAAGCCGAACTAAGCGACTCCCAAAAGCCGCTAGGTGTAGCCTTGTTGCTAGGACCCACAGGAGTTGGCAAAACATCAACGGCGAGACTTCTAGCCAAAGCCATTAGTGGCAATGAAAACAATCTTTGCCGCATTGATATGAATACCCTCTCCCAAGAGCATTATGCTGCCTCGCTTATTGGTGCGCCACCGGGCTATGTGGGGAGCAAAGAGGGGAATACGATGTTTGATGCTAATCTCATTGCTGGGAGTTATTCAACCCCTTCTGTGGTGCTGTTTGATGAGCTTGAGAAGGCAAGTAATGAGGTTTTGATTGCCTTGCTTGATGTGCTTGATAGCGGGGAGCTTAGGCTTACCTCTGGGGTAAAAACGATTAATTTTAGAAATTCTATTATCCTTATGACAAGCAATTTGGGCGTTAAAGAGCTTTTTAGCTATCAACAAAAGTCCAAAAAATGCAGCCCCCAAAAAGAGCAAAAAATCATTCAAAAAGCCCTAGAAAAGAAATTTTTACCTGAATTTATCAATCGCATTGATTCTGTGATTTATTATCAAAGCATTCCAAAGCAACAGCTTCTTGATATTATTGATTTGGAGATTAAGTTACTTCAAGAACGCACTTCTCATACTATCATTCTAAGCGATGATGTTAAAAATAGCTTAATGGAGCAATATGATATTCGCTATGGTGTGCGAGATGTCAAGAGATTGCTTTTGCATCATATTTTTCCTTTGGTCGCGCAACGAGTCTTAGAATCTAAAACTCAAAGCATTATCCACAAAAACAAAGGCAAGTTTTTAGTCCAAGATGATAAAAATGAGTAGAATGTAGTAATTTTTGATGGGATATAAACTTTAGCATAGCAAAAATACTACAAAAGCTTAGAAAATTACAATGCGAATTTGGAATCAAATCCTTACATTTTTCATTGAATTATTTGTGTCTCTCAAAGGTATCGCTAGAAAGGAATTTGTAAATTAAAGAGCAATTAAATGTCGCGCAAAAAGGCAAAGGCAAACACGAATCTCAAAGACACAGACAACCCTAAAGCACGTTATGAGTAGCTTATTAATATTGTGCCTTATGGAAGTCGCAGGTATTTGCATTATTACAAAGAGTATTTCATGCAGGACGCGATTCATTTAGAGAGCAAGAACTGGACTTATGCACAGCATAAGGTGATAAATACGAAGCCTACTTTGCAAGACTTTAAAATATGTGTGGGCGAATGTCTCGCTTGGGAAGTAGGCAATGATTGAATTTAAGATTCAAAAAGGAAACTTGTCGTGTCTCAAGCATTGCAACGCAAGGCTGAAGAATCTCAAACCCCCGCATCATCATTCTAAAGAAGCACAAAGTACGATTGAATAATTTCTATTATCAAATCTTAGAGTTTAAGGCAACACAAGGGAAATCAGAGGGCTAAGATAAATCTCAAGAGCTGCTATTTACATAATATTTAGAAGTGTTCTATTGATAATTGCGATTTATACGTTAATGAAAGTTTGTAATGTGCCTATGTTTTCTATCTCGCATTTGACAATATCGCCTGCTTGAAGGAATCTTGGTGGCTCAAACCCCATTCCAACCCCGCTAGGAGTGCCCATTGAAATAATGCTTCCTGCCTTAAGCGTAAAATAGCTTGAGAGTTCACAAATCACATGAGGAATGTCAAAGATTAGCTTAGACGTGCTGCTTTGTTGGCGCAATTCTCCATTTACATAGCTTTTAATGGCAAGATTATGGGGGTTAAGGGAATCTCGCAATACAATACAAGGACCCAAAGGGAAGCTGCCCTCAAGGCTTTTGCCCGCATACCATTGTTTATGCTTTAGCTGCAAATCGCGCGCAGAAATATCATTAGCAATACTATAACCAAACACAAAATTCATCGCATTTTCCCTTGTTGCATTCATACAATCCCTGCCTATAATCACCACTAGCTCAACCTCATAGTCAAGCTGGCTAGTCTTGTTATTAATGTAAAAACTTGCGTTTGGATTGGCGCATTCATTCACGCGTTTGCCAAAATACACAGCCTGCTCTCTCTTGCCATCAAACGACTCCTTCTTAAAACGCATTGATTCTTTGGCGTGATCCATATAATTAATGCCCAAACAAATAATATCTTGTAAGGGGCTTTTAATGGGCGAGAGAAGCGTAACGTTTTCAAGGGGAATAAGCGGATTATTTGCCTGCAAACACCCCTTTAATTTTTCAAAATGCAAAATAAATTCATTCATATTATTTGTTATATCAAGAGGCATAACCATAGAATCTTTATTCTTAGAATCTGATTTTAGGATTCCCAGAAATTCTATACCATTATCCAAATATCGTATTAGTTTTCCTTTAAGTTTGGCTTGTAACTGCATAATTTTCCTTTATGGGTGTTGCTATATTATATCTTTAGATTCTTTGTTTAATTCTTCATAAAGAATAAAAACTTTTGATGTTCAAGAGATGTTTCACCTGTAAGCAGGGGTTTAGCAGTTCAGAATAACAAATAGAGAATCCCACAACACACAATTAAAGAGATGCTTCTCATATTCATTCAGCATGACAAATAGAGAATTTCCATAAAGATACTTCGCTCTTTCAACATGAGAATAACTTTGTCATGTCTCAAGCATTGCGAAGAATCCCTGCAAAACAACAGAGATACTTCACTTGTTCCGCAAGCTCAGTATGACAATGATTCTTGTCATGTCTTAGGGCTTTATGCCCGAAGAATCTCAAACCCCCGCATCGTCATGTCTCAAGCATTGCGAAGAATTCTTAAGGATTCTAAAGGGATATTTATCCCTGCGGGAATTGTGCAAGTATGGGCAAGAACTTCGTTCGTGTTACTCGCCACCGCTCCCGCATGTTAACGCTCAACATGATAAAAGGGACTTGCCATTTTAAAGTCCTGCAATGCAAGAATGCTACTTGTTGGTAAGATTCTGTTGCTTGTCCCTCTATATTTAATGATAAATTAGAATCTAAATTCATAATTAACTAATATTCGTGGGAAAAAATTATAGAATTTCGAATGCCTGAAAGAGAGATCGATACCGTGATTTTTATCAAATGTAAACACTGCTCCATAGAGATAAGAATGTCCTTGCTCAAAGCTACGAGTGCTCGCATCAAATGCAGGTAAAAAGGTTTTCCCTGATTCTAAGATGTCATATCCTAACCCCAAGTAGGGCAGGATTTGGCGAAACCCCGCATAAATTACTGCATACGCGCCGCCACTTTTGTATACAAGTGTATTCTCTCCTGATGGAAATAACCCGAGTTCATAACTTACCATAAACTTTAGTCCAAATGATATTTCATTGATGTGAAAATATTGGTTGTATCCTAAGGCAACAGCGATTGTGGGAATAATGCGGACTTGCACGATTCCATCCGCAGAAGTCTCAAAGCCCTGTAATCCTACTCCAAACCCTGCTTGAAAAAAAAACAACGCATTAGTTTGAAACAAGTCCTGTTGTGAATCTGGACGTTGATTGTCTAGTGAAACGGTGTTTTCTGAAAAGATATTTGGGAGCGGATCGATTATTTCGTTATTACGGCTAAATTCATTTCTTTGTTGTTTAGGCGCATGTTGCTTGGCAAGGAGTTGTGTTTGAGAAAGATATGCAAAAAGAGATAAACAAAGGAATATTTTATGTGTTATTTGTAAAGACATAGGTTTTACTCCTTAGAATAGCGAAATTCGCCTTGCGACTACTTGTAAGAGCAGTCAATAGCTAGCAATTGATGGGTAGTTGTTTAGTTCATTACGTGATTATATTTTGGCATTACCATTTTTCATTAATGCCTATTAAAATACAGCTAGTTAAGTAGGGTGCCGCACAATAAGAAAATATTTTCTTCCCTTTGCCTAGTTCATGTAACGTTGAATAGTAACGTTGCGCAAATTTAAAATACCTTACTTTTGGGTTTTTGTCTCCTCGCTCATTTGCTAAAATACCGCCGACAGTTACCCCATCTAGCTGATTATGTCCACCCACCCAATCAATATAGAATGCTGATAAGATAATATAACTGCGGTATTTGTGCATTTCACGATATGAGATTTTAGCGTATTGTGTATGCGAAATAATTTTTTTGCTATTGAATCTTACGAAATCTTTCTCGCGAGATTGTTTATCGACTTGTTGGTAGTAAGCTTCAAGCTTCGATGTATTTCTTTTTAAAATAGCAGAGACATCGGGATTTTTCCATGTTTTATCTGGATTGATAACTTCATTAGCAGAAAATATAGGACAAGTTAGAATCAAGAAAAAGGCTATCACCCGCATGAATCTCTCATTATTATTTCCTACGTTCTTGTTGCCATTTGGCTGTAAAGAAGTGCCTAGTCTGCTTTGAACACACCTGAAAAACCTTCTAGTTGATAACTCCACATAGATTCTACGAACCATTTGGCTGCATTAGCAATGCAGCCTTTGAGCTCTTTATTGCCTACCATGCCTATGGCGTAACCTGCGCCTATCGAGCATAAGCTCCCTTGCGGTGTGAAATTAAAGCTAGGTAAAGTGCCTCTCTCTTGTCGTGTATTTTCCTTGTTTGATTGCAAAAGGGATTCCAAGATTGTAGCCACATATTCCCCTTGTTTTTTAGCAATTTGTGCAGTAGGCGGATAGAATCTCCCACTTTGTGGGTCTTTTAAGGCGGCACAATCGCCAATAATAAAAATATTAGACATATCGTGCTCTTGATTGATTGCTTGTAAGTATTCGTTTACTTCGACTTTACTTCTGCCGCTTTTAAAGAATGGTGAGTTTGCGATAACTTCATTCCCTTTGACTCCAGCCGTCCATATAATCGTGTTGGCTTGTATTTCATTTTGCACGCCAGATTGCTCAATGACTACGATTCCTTGTTTGCATTCTAGAATCTTAGAATTAGTGAGCACTTCTATGCCTAGTTCCTTTAGTCTTTGCAAGCCTAGCTGCATAAGATTCTCGCTAAACATAGGAAGAATCTTTGGCATTGCTTCAATGCAAGAGATTTTGACTTTACCAAAATCTATACCTAGATTATCGCATTGCCTATGAATCTCTTGTGCAAGTGAGCCTACAAATTCTATTCCCGTAAATCCACCACCACAAACGATAAAGGCTAAATCATTCTCATCTTTTGTTTGCAAGTAGGATTGCAGCCGTGTGAGAATCTCTTGCGCGATAGCTCTTGCGCTTTGATAGGAAGTAATGCTATGTGTGTATTCTGTAACACCTTTGATACCAAAATTATCCGAGCTAAATCCTAACCCTATAACGAGATAATCATAATCATAGGTTTGCCTACCATACGCTCCTTGCGAATCAATATGTGTTATTGTATCCTCAATGAAAGTAATCTTTTCATGTAGGCAATCTTTAAGCGGAAAGAGTACACTTTTATCATGTTTGCCTGAAGCGACATCATGTAATGCGATGGTTTTATAATGATAAGGATTGTTGTTTATAAGCTGCCATTGTGCTTGTGAAAAAACCTCTGGATTAATACTTGTTAAAAGCCCCATGTTTCCATAACCTGCACCAAGCAAAAGAACTTTTTTCATATTTTTCCTTATATGCGAAAGTATTAAAAATTTGGATTACTTATTTATTCTATCTAAAAATCGCTCTATATGTATTGTTTGATTCTCTAACTTACTCATTATAGGTAATTTTTTTGATAGAATCTTACTTTAGTAAGAAGCTAGGAATCACTATGAATATATGGTTACTACGTTGGCGGACTTTTTATGCACTCAAACGTGCAAGATACTGCTTATTTTTCTTTGTATTTATCACAATTATAAGCCTTTTAGCTCCGATAATAGCGAATGAAAAACCGCTTATTATTCATAAGGATTCTACATGGTATTTTCCGATTTTCAAAGATTATCCCGAACGTGTTTTTGGAGGGGATTTCGACACTTATCCAGATTACAAAGATCCTTTTGTGCGCAATCTCTTTAAAGATTCTTTTGTGATTTATCCGTTGATTAATTATGCTCCTGATAGCATTGATTGGGAGCTTGATGGGATTCCTCCTAGCCCGCCAGATTCAAGACATTTTTTAGGCACTGACGATCAAGGTAGAGATGTAGCTTCTAGGTTGCTTTATGGATTGCGAACTTCATTGTTGTTTGGAATCATACTTAGTGTTTGCACCATTCTATTGGGGATTATTATTGGCGGATTGCAGGGATATTATGGCGGTGCGATAGATTTGTTTGGGCAAAGGATAAGTGAGATATGGGGGGCTGTGCCTACGCTTTTTTTAATCATTATTATTTCTAGCGTGGTTGTTCCAACCTTTTGGATTATTTTAAGTATTATTTTGTTTTTTAGCTGGACTAGTATTGCTAACGTGGTGCGGACAGAGTTTTTACGTACTCGTAATTATGATTATATTAAAGCCGCAAAGTCATTGGGATTTGGGAATCTATACATTGCTTTTGTGCATATTTTACCTAACGCTTTGATTGCTACTGTTACATACTTGCCATTTTTAATTATAGGCAGCATTACAACACTTGCAACATTGGATTTCTTAGGCTTTGGCATGTCATTAGGAAGTGCGAGTTTGGGCGAATTACTTAATCAAGGGAAGAATAACTTGCAATCTCTACATTTAGGAATCACGGGATTTGTAAGCATGGCGTTGGTGTTGTCATCTTTGGTTTTTATTGGAGAGGGGATAAGAGAGTGTTTTGGTAGAAAGCAGAGTTTATAGAGCGATACTTTATGATTCATTGAGAATAGCCATATTTCCAGGTGTGCTTTTATATTTTTTACTTTTAAGAATATTTGGTTTATTGATAGCAAAGAGGAAGCAGAATCCTAAACACACTAAATAAAACCAACTAAATCCATGGAATCCAAAGTTTTTCATAAGAATGCCTAAAAGCAGCGGAGCAAAAAGAGAACCTAATGAATAGCAAAAAAGCACGGCTCTACCTAATTCTACGGTTTTACCTTTATCTGTAAGCATATCATTTGCTCTAGCAAGTGCAAGAGCATAAAGGCAAAATATCCCAGCTCCTAAAAATACAGCTAAAACACATTGTGCGATCAATGACAAATCACATATTACAAAAAGCAGCATCACACAAAAACCAAGTCCGGCACATAGCATAATCGCTAATTTCCTCCCCAATTTGTCTGAAACAAAACCAATACTTGTTTGCGCTAAAAAGCCGCCAAGCATAGCTGACGCAATGAAATAGGACACATTTTGTGCATTAAAATCTTGCAATAGAATAAAAACAGAAGCCATAGAGAAAAACCCATTCACAAGCATGCCAGCAATAAAGCTTGTTACAAGAGCTAGAGGGGCAATGTCAAAAATCTTTGGTAGGGAAATTGGCGTTTTTTGTGGGAGTACAGGCTCTTTTATTCGTATTAAATATAAAGGCAGAGTGGAGAACATAATCAGACATGCGCTAACGGTAAAAACGGAATGCCTTTCTAAATCCAACGCGATAATAAGCACACCGAGACCGGAAGCCAAATAATATACAACTTCATAAAAGCTTAATACGCGCGAACGAACAGAGTTTTTTGCTTTTTCATTGAGCCAAGATTCAATAACCATAAGTACACCATAATAGCAAAAGCCAAGCAATAATCGAAAGAGTGCCCATAAATATAGGTTTTGGGAAAGACTATGTAATAGGCTAGCGATTGCGAAAAGTGCTGCAAAAATCCCAAAAGAACGGATATGCCCTACACGTGAAATGATTCTGTGTCCACCAATAGTTGCCATAAGCGCACCAATAAAAAAGCATGAACTAATTGCGCCGATAGCGATTTCACCCATACCCGAATCTTTCAGAATCACACCTACTGAACTTACAATTAAAGAATTGCCAATAAAGAGAAATGACATACCGATAAAAAGGGCATTCATGGATTTAATAGTGCGTTTTGGACTTGACATAATTTGTCCTTGCATTAAAAGTAATAAAATAAGAAATAAGCTACAAGTATAGCAAAAGGCTAAGATTTTATTACAAAATGTAATACAATTTCGGAATAAATAGCAAGAATGACAAGGGATAGCATGCAGGCATTAAGAAATTTACTCGCACGTTGTGATGTTATTGTAGTTTTTTTTATGTTTTTATTATTGTTTACATTTACTTCCTCTTTCCTTTTTGAGGTTTCTGTGAGTAATTACAAGAGCACAAAGGAAGATTTGCCTATTATTGAGCTTCATAATTGGAGGTTGTATGAAATAGGAAAAAAGTCTGTCAATATTGATATGAAAGGCGCGGTAGCTAAACGATACGCTAATAGAGAGGTTTATCAAGATTTTGAGATGTGTAGACTTAGTGAAGATTCCATAGAAAATCTAAAAGGGCAGGAAGCTATACATAAGGAGGATATTTATGAATTTCCAAAAGGCGTAGAATATAGCAATGCTCCTTTTATCTATTTTTTTTCACAGGCAGGAACATATAATATTGTAACCGAAGCCTTTAGCGGTAAAGGAGAGTTTAGAATCCAAGATCAACAAAGCATTACAATGGGCAAGGATATATTTTATGACAAAAAATCCGATACAATTATCGCGAAACACATCCATTCGCAAATTACACGTTTTGCACATAAAAGTTAATACAAGGCATGATAATGCTTTATAGGTTTTTTTTGATACTTTGTTGTTTCATGATGGGTTATGCGAAAAGCAGCAAAAATACGATTGACATCGTAGCTGAACATTTCAAGAGTGTGGGCAATACGACGACAATTACTGGTGCCGTTAAAATAAAAAAAGGCAATGATACTCTGACTGCAGATACAGTGGTGGTTTATACCGATAAAGAGAGAAAGCCTATTTCATACGAAGCAAAAGGCAATGTTCGTTTTACGTTAATTACTGATGATAAACGTGAATTGCACGGTAAAAGCAAGAGGCTAGTGTATAACGTTGTAAAAGATGAGTATAGATTCTATGATGATGCAGTGGTGCAAGAAGTCGGTAAGCCGAACACGTTAAAAGGAAATGAAATTGTTTTGAGTGGAAATGGTGATTATGCAAATGTTGTAGGCAAAAAAGATGCTCCAGCACGAATTATTTTCTCTCTTGAGAAATAAACTTGATTTAAGGGTTAAGCAAATTTAACATGATTTAACGTAGCTTAACGGGTACAAAATGAGAATCTTTTACACCATAGAATCTATCGTAATAAAGCACTTGATTGCCTTGCAATTTTTCAGAGAAGAATCTTATTCCTCCTTTTGTGTTGGTTGTTAGCAAAATATCCACTGCCAAAGCTGTGGCATAATTAACCCAATCATATTGCAAGTCAGCACTAAGTAAATCACTAAAAGCAAGTAGTTTATTGTTGATTTGATTAATTGCGCTTACGACAAAGATCTTTGTAGAATCTTCTTTGGGGATAAGTCGCAAAAGATATGGATTATAATTCATTTGTGTGGAAAGAAAAGCTATTGGCATGTTCGAAGTATTGCCAATTTGTGGAATAATTAATCCACTTTTTGTAACTGATGTATTTAAAATTATTATACTTTCTTTCAGGTGTTTTTTTATTTTGTTAATAGATTCGGTGAATTTTGTTGCCTTTTTAGAATCGATTGTTTCTGCAATAAAAATATCTTCGGATTGTGCTGCGACGAGGTTACCTAGCATCTTACCAACTAATCCATCATCGTTATAACTAACAATTTTTGCCTTTTTATTATGCGCTAGGTCAAGCAACATTGTGATTTGTTTATTATAGTCTATGCCGCCAAAAAGGATATTTTGTGTATTCAAAGAGGGGGATATGTGCACTTTATTTAACGTGGGGACGAAAACGGGTATAGTAATTTCTGTGCTGTTTATGAGATTTTCCAATCCCTTATTAGTGAGAATGGCTATTATGTAATTGAAATCTTGCTCTTGTATTTGCGCGTATGTTTTTTGAAGGTTAGGGGATTCTTCATTTTGCGAATCAAAAACATTAAATTCAAAATCTCCTCCTTTTGCGATTAAATAGGTAAGAATAGAATCTGCACTGCTTACAGAATAGCGACCAATATTTTTTTGTGGAATAAGTAACGCTATACGTACGGCAGCTTGTGTTTTCTGTGTGGGCAATATTGTAGAATCTAAGAGTTTTGCAGCAAGTTGAAATTTATCTCGCAAAGTTTTATCGCGATTGTCTCGGTATTTCGCTAAAAAGCTAAAGTATAAACCATTGTCAAAGAGTTTATTCAAACAGCTTTTGTTGCATTTTCTCAAATCTAGTTCTACAATTTCTTGGGTTGGAATCGGGAGTGGGGAGATAAAATGTTCTTTTGCCCATACAGAAGTATTGCAAATTACTACAATGCAAATAAGAATTCTATAAAGCATGACTATCCTTAGCTCAAGGCTTTGAAAATAAATTGTAGCATGAATTTAGTAGAAATATTTATGACATTGAGGCGATTAAAGAATTAAAAAGGCTTTACGACAGCCATTATCACGATTCCTATCATTAATAGGGTAGGAATTTCATTAAAAACCCTAAAAAATAACGTGCTTTTATAGTTGTTTGATAAGAGAGCCTTGCGATAAAATCCACAAAAAAAGTGAAAAATAATCAAAAGTGCCACGAAAGTAAGTTTTGCGTGTAGCCAACCACCGGTTGAAAAAAGATGTAGATCTGCTGTGAGCATAAGTGTTCCACTAATAATGGTTAATAGCATGGCTGGGTAGCCGATACCATAATACAATCGCCTCTCTTGTACTTCAACTACTTTTTTAAATGGCTGGTTACTTTTCTCTCTCACATGATAAACAAATAATCTTGGCAAATACAATAAAGCCGCCATCCATGAAATAACGGCGATAATATGGATAGCTTTAAAGACATCATAAAATTCTAATAATTCTAACATGCGGATCCCTTTACATTCAGGCTTGTGTAGATTACTTGTATGGATTATCACAAGATAGCAATCTAAGTAACATGATTCTAGCTCAACAATATAAACTTATTTCTTAATGGGAACAAGAGCCTATATTAATCATAATTGTAAACAAATGTTAAATTATGCACATAAATTGCACATAATAAGCTTTGATTATACATATATAGTGGGAATTCTCAATATCTATACAATAATTACAATAAATGTAATATTATTGTTAATATTTGTAGGTTTTTTATACAAAAAATTCATTATTTATTAATATTTAATTGAATTAATAAACTAAATTAGTAGTTTTTTATAAAAATTAGAGAATTTATTGTTTTTTTATATATAATGAATATAACTATGTATTGAGGAGGTAAGAAATGTCAAAGACTAATTTTCTATTGCAGAATATGAGTAAGGAGCAGCAAGCCGCCTTTCATGAATTTGAAGAATTTATGCGGTTTAAAATGCGCTTTTGTGTTTTTCTTACTGTGATTGTTTTAGGTTGCTATTTTAGTTTTCTAACTTTGGTGGGATTTTTTCCCGATTTTTTGGGGTTAAGCGTGGCTGATTCTCCTATTACTTTGGGCATTATCTTTGGAATCTGTGCCATTTTATTGGGAGTTGTAAGCACGGGGATTTATGGATTTGTAGCAAATATGTTTTTAGATTCTAAGCAAGAAGAAATTATTAAAAAAATGAAAAAAAGCGGTCTTATTTAAGGAGAAAATTATGATATGGCGATTCAATATATCTTTATTATTTTTGTGTGACGCTGTTTTTGGTGCGGCTTTTGATAGCGGTGAGCAGGAGATAGTAAGAAATGAGTTAAATCTTACAGCCGTTATTTTATTTATAGCTTTTGTGTTGGTTACATTGCTAATTACTTATTATTCAAATAAACGAACTCAATCAGCAGCAGCGTTTTTTACTGCGGGCGGCGGGATCTCTGGTTTCCAAAATGGACTTGCTATTTCTGGGGATTATATGAGCGCCGCTGCCTTTTTAGGCTTAACTGCGCTAATTTTTTCTTATGGATTTGACGCGTTGATTTATCCAGTAGGTTGGACTATTGCTTGGCCAGTGATACTATTTTTGATTGCCGAGCGATTTAGGAATCTCGGCAAATTCACTTTTACAGATGTTATTGCGTTAAGATTAGAGGAAAAGCCTATCCGAATCATTGCAGCTCTTAGCACTCTTGTTATCGTTGTGTTCTATTTAATAGCACAGATGGTAGGAGCGGGACAGCTTATACAGACATTATTTGGTTTGCCGTATGCTTTAGCCGTTATTTTTGTTGGAATCTTAATGGTGTGTTATGTTGTTTTTGGTGGGATGCACGCGACTACTTGGGTGCAAATAATCAAAGCGACTTTGCTTTTAGGAGGCACGAGTTTAATGGCTTTGATGATACTTTATCTTTCAAAGTTTGATTTGAAATATTATTTTGATTTAGCGATTAATAATCATCCAAAAGGCGACGCGATAATGAAAGCGGGGGTATTTTTCAAGGATCCTATTGCGACTTTTTCTTTAGGATTAGCCGTTACTTTCGGGACTGCTGGACTCCCTCATATCCTTATGCGCTTTTTTACCGTAAAAGATGCTAGAGAGGCTAGGAAATCTGCCTTCTATGCTACGGGTTTTATAGGTTACTTTTTTATTTTGACATTTATTTTGGGTTTTGGTGCCATAGCCTTTGTGCTTGGAGATCCAAAGTATGTTGATGCAGATGGTAATTTTACGGGTGCTACTAATATGGTCGTAATTATCCTTTCAGAGATTCTAGGTGGCAATGTTTTGTTAGGTTTTATCTCTGCAGTTGCTTTTGCTACGATTTTAGCTGTTGTTGCTGGGCTTTGCATAAGCGGAGCAGGCGCAATAGCCCATGATTTATATACCACTACGTTGAAAAAAGGAGAAGTCGATAGCAAAACGCAAATAAAAGTCAGTAAGATTTCTGCGGTAGTGTTAGGTGTTATTGCGATTGTGTTGGGTTTTCTCTTTGAAAGTCAGAATGTCGCTTTCATTGTAGGGCTCGTGTTTGGCATTGCAGGGAGTGTAAACTTTCCTATCATTTTGCTTTGTATTTATTGGAAAGGCTTGACAACTAGAGGAGTATTTTTAGGTGGGTTATTAGGATTGATTGCGGTGGTAAGTTTTGTTATACTAAGCCCTAGTATGTGGGTAAAGACATTTGGTTTTGAAAAGGCTATTTTCCCTTATGATCATCCAGCGATATTTTCTATTCCCCTAACATTTTTTCTCTTGTGGTTTTTTTCTATTACCGATAAAAGCCCGAGAGCGAAAATTGATAAAGAAGGATTCGAAAGCTTTGATTTCAGAGCGAAAACAGGAATCGGAGCTAGTACAGCAATAGAACATTAAGCAATAAAGCATTCCTATTGCACTCTAATATATTCTCACTATTCACTTCACAACAAACTCCCATTCCCGCTATTTGCGGGATTATTCCCACTGCTTTGTTTGAAAATTGTAATGTTGCTGGATTGAAAAGTTCAGGCTTTTGTGCTTTTGTATGCTTTGATAAATTTTGTGATATGCCGAAGGATAGGTTTTTTTCTTGTGGTAGAGGTTTTCTATTGCCTCATAATGAAGTTTCGTTGTATGTTCGAGATCTTTTTGTTGTTGGTAATTAAAATATAAAGAATGTATAGTACTTATAAATATAAATAGCAAGCCAACAATAACACAAAGGGCAATCTTATACTGCAGAATATAGAAATGTTTAGGAATGAATAATAGACGTCTTAAAGACAATCCGCCAACCGTATAACAGTAATTAATCACTAATATTTTTAGGCAAGCATGCGAATCAAGCTTTTCAAAATTATGCTCTTCTAAAGAATGTAGAGCATCAGAGAGTAAAGATTCTAAAGGAAGAAAATTATTAGCCACGAATGATTGTGTGCTTAAATTACAAACGATAACTTCCCCTAGTGAATCAAGTAAATGAAAGTAATTTTGTAAGGCTATTTTCTTCTCTACTATTATACAAAAGCGGAGAGTACCATGATTGTAGTGCGCTAAAGCATGTTTTTCTTTGTCCTGCAGAATAATTGTATATTGATGTAAATCAGGGAATAGCACAGTAAGTTTGCTGAAGATATCAAAGGGATTGATAAAATACATCTTTTCTTTGGATTTTAAAGATTCTTTGCAAAGCGCGTAAGAATCTACAAAGAATGTTTCAAAATATACATTGGTTTTATCGATAGACTTCATTATGAATTGACATTCGTGAGTTGCTAGAGGAATTTTTGCTTGTTTAGCTTTTGCTATAAGTATCTCATTTTGTTCTCTTTCACGTAATTCTTGTTTCTGTATAACCAATTCCTTATGCTGCAATATATCGAGTGAGAGAATACGTATCTTGCGACGTAGCAGTCTATTCAAATAATAGACAGGTGAAGCGGCATTGTGGGGAAAATGGAAAGTATTTTGTTGCATGAGAGTAGAGAGATTGGCTATATGTTTTTTATTTGGTTGCAATGACGTTTGTTGCAAATTATGCGAAGAATGATGGTCGTAGAAAGAATCGTTGTGAGTTTTTAGAGATTGCGGGATAGAATCAGCAATTTGTTGTTGTCTTATTTTAGGAAAATAGCAATAACATGCACATAGAGAATCAAGTTTTGCTAACATTAATGTTAGCTTTTCGAAGCAAGCACTCCATAAAGATTCTGCCATCACTTAGCTATCCGAATGCTTGTTTATTGCTTAATCACACAAAGGTTGTGCCACCATCAATCACAATAGTTTGTCCTGTAAGCCATGCGCTCTGGGTATTATCACAGAGGAAAAATGCTGCTCCAGCTAAATCTCGAGGGGTCCCCATTCTTTTGAGTGGGCTTTGCGATTCTACTTTTGCCTTAACTTCTTCGTAGTCTGGAAATGCACGTAAAGCATCCGTATCGATAGGTCCTCCACTTACTGCGTTAACTCGAATGTTGTATTCGCCCAAATCTTGCGCAGCGTATTTAACCATTGTTTCGACAGCATTTTTGGAATTTCCGTGTCCAGCATAGTTTGGCATATAGACGAGATTCCCTGTGGAGCTAAGACTTACAATATTGCCGCCACCGACTTTTTGCATTCTTTTTACAGCTTCCTGTGCTCCGACAACAAACGCCAAGACAGTTGCTGTATAAATGTTGTTTAATCCTTTGGGTTTTAAGCGCATAAAAGGAGCAAAACCACCAACGACACTTCGCCCATAAATAATAGCATTTGAGATAAAAAAATCTACTCTTTCGAAGTCTTTATCGATTTGCTCATATAAACCTATATATTGCTCTGGTTCTAAGACATTGAGTGGATAATACTTTGCTTTAATATGGTATTTTGATTCTACATCTTGTGCAATTTTTTGCGCTTCTTCTTCGTTTTTATTGTAAGTGAAAGCGATATTCACACTATTTTGTGCGAATTTATAGAGTATTGCCTTACCTATGCCCCTCGTTGCGCCGCTAATAACAAGTGTTTTACCTTTCATATAATCTGTTGTGTTTGTTAAACTATTATTCATTTTTGTACCTCGTATTTTTCTAAAGCTTTTTCAATTAATTTCATACATTCCCTGCTGGGTTCGCATAATGGCAAGCGATACTCAAGCGTAGGAATTAATCCATGCAGAAACATTGCCGCTTTAATGGGGATAGGATTACTTTGATGAAATAAAGCCTTATTTATACCATAAAGTTTATTAGAAACAGCTAAACTACTTGTGAAATCACCTTTCATTGCGAATCGATAAAGGCTTACAATATCTTGAGGGAAAAGATTCCCTGTTACAGATATTACGCCTTGCCCACCTAAAGATAATATGCTGTAATTTAAGGAATCATCTCCGCTTAGTACTTTGAGACTTGAATCTACGTGCAACATTGCACACACATGTTCAATAGAACCGCTAGCCTCTTTAATGCCATAAATATTTTTTATATCTTGATAGAGTTTGATAATTGTTTCGACTTCAAGACCCACTCCCGTCCTTGATGGCACATTATAAAGCATAATCGGAATATCCACAGATTCTGCGATGGCTTTATAGTGTAGATAGAGACCTTGCTGTGTGGGTTTATTGTAGTAAGGGACGACAGAGAGTATTGCATCGGCACCGCATTTCTGCGCAAATTGCGCGAGTTCAATAGCTTCTATTGTATTATTGCTTCCTGCGCCTGCAAGCACTTTTGCTTTTGTATTTCTGCAGGTTTGCACCGCGATTTCAATACATTCTTTATGTTCAGCATGACTCATAGTTGCGCTTTCGCCTGTTGTGCCAGCAGGTACGCATGCGTCCATACCGTATTGTATTTGTCTTTTTATTAATGCTTCATAAGCTTGTGTGTCAACTTTCCCATTTTTAAAGGGCGTAATTAGCGCGCTCATTGCTCCTAGAACCATTTTTCCTCCTTTTCATGTTGAATGAAATAGAAGAATATTACCTTAAAATCTTTTGATTATTGCCTAATAATGCCATATTGTGCAACAGTGTGTTTGCCATAGACAATATTGATATTGCCGTTACGAATTTGGATTAGTTGATAAGGGGCAGTAGAATCTGTATTGATTCCATAAAAGGCAAGTCTTATGCCTAGATTGCCCTCTACTTGAATATGAGTAATATTTTTGGCATAAAGCTCTTTGGCGATTTCTTTTGCTGCATAAAACGGATAAGCAAAGTTGTGTTCATTACTAAAATAGTAAGTAAGTTTGTTGCCAAACAATATAATGTTTCCAAATATAAGGAATGAAGCAATACATCCTATACGTATGAGATATTTGATTCTAAATTGCGGCAATCGCACTCGCAATTCAGTTTGCATTTTATCGACAAAAACAGGAATACCAACGACTAAGAATGGGATAAAGCTATCGGCTTTAATAGGCTGTCTGATAGACAGCAACAAAACAAAAATAAAACCAATAAAGGCAATAACATTAACAAAGCTAGGAGTATTGTGCAATGTATAGAAATATAAATAGGCACAGTAATACACGAAAAATACAGGCGTAAAGATAATAGCCAGAAATCCAATTGTGTCTAAAAAATAAGATTTCGGCACGCCATAAATAGGGGCAAAAAGATACATGTTGATTCCAAAACATAGAATCGCAAAAATAATTGTCTTATTCTTACGGTAATAAAGAGCATAAAAAAACAATGCCAGACAAAGAATGCTTCCACCAGAATCTAGAAAAATCGCCACAACAAAAAGTGGATAGGCTATACGGTTGTGTATAACCTGCCAATAGATAATAAGCAAGGATAAAAAAATAAGTACGCTAGTATTTGACACAACCAATGCGCTCACACTTATACCTGGAATAAGCATAAAGATTCCCACGCAAAGCAAACTATCTTGAGCCTTTCTTAGCATTTTTAGGGCAATAATGTATAATAAAACACAATTACAGATATGTAAAAGCAGAAAAGGTGCACGTAGTCCAAAATCATTATAAATTGCATGAATTCCCAACCATTGAACAATGCTTACCCCTATGAAGGCTAATTTGTAGCAAAAAGCAGCACTAAATTCTCTGCCTAAATTTGCGTGAGAATCTTGAAAATGGAAAAATCGTATTGCCTCTTGTGAATAGATGCTTGTTTGTGCGATAAACCACAAGAGTAAGAGGCAATTCAAGATCAATAGTATGCAAAAAATCAGATGATTAAAGATTCTTTTGTCGTTGAGGTAAAGGCATGCCATTATGATTCCTTGCCTTAGCCCTCTAAAGTGGAGCTTTTATTGTGGGTAATGTTTCCTGTTCTTTGCTGCGCTTTCCGCATAAATTCTGGTTCTTTTCCTCTTTTCCTCTCAAGGATAGCAACATACTGAAATAGTTCAACGACAGCACTAAATAATTCTTGCGGTATCATTCTATCTACATCAACTAAACGATAAAGCTCTCGGGCTAAAGGCGGATTTTCAACCACCAGTATATCATTTTCCCTCGCTATGCCTTTAATGCGTATGGCAAGATGATCTATTCCTTTGGCTACTACCACAGGAGCAGATTCTTTATCGCTATCAAAACGTAACGCTACCGCGTAATGTGTGGGGTTTGTAACAACAACATTTGCTGTTGGAATAGCACTCATCATTTTATTCATGGCGTTTTTCATCATGATTTGTCTGATTTTTGCTTTTATTTCTTGGTTACCTTCTTGTTGTTTAAATTCGTCTTTAAGCTCTTGCTTGCTCATTCTGAGGCTTTTAATGTATTGATAACGTTTGATAAGGAAATCTATTATTGCCATTACCAAAAAGACTGCGAGCAAAGAGCTAATCAGAATAAGAGCCTTTTGATATAGCCATTTAAGCTGCTCATGCAGTGGTGCCAAAGATATACCCGCTACTTCGTCTAAGAATCCTATAAAGATAAAGAATCCTATGGTAAAGGCAATACCTACTTTGAGAGTAATCATCAAGCCATCGAGTAATTTTTTTAGTGAAAAAAGATTCTTTGCACCTTTAATTGGGTTAATTTTGTCAAGTTTTGGTTGAATGATTTTAAAACTAAGTAAGAAACCGAATTGTGCAACGTTACCTATAATCCCAGCTATTATCAATGCAAGAAAAAAGGGCAATACACATAAAAATACGACTTTAAAAGTTGTAATAGAAAGCGTGAATATATTATTAATAGTGAAATCTATACGGAATAATTTAGTGCATTCTATATAAAGTAATTGCAAATTATGCACCCAAAAGGGGAAGATAATAAATAGCAAAAAAAGCCCGACAATAAGCCCAGCAAAGCCCACTAGATCGGGGCTTTTTGCAATACTACCTTCTTCTCTTGCTTTTTCTATCTTACGTTGGGAAGGGGCGTGGGTTTTTTCTTCTTCTGCCATTTTTTTACTTTCGGGTATTTATGTTATACATTGTAGCACAACAAAAATTTCAAAAGAATTTATCGCATTAGTGATTCTATGGAAATTCTTGTTGTTTGCTTGAAGTGTATTCTAAAGCATAAAAAAGTAAATTGCGCAATGATTCGAGATTTAGCCCGCTTACAGAAGAAAAAGGCAGGATAAAAAGTGGCGCACAATCTAGCATTGTTTTTTTGCTTTGTTGCTGTGTTTGCATGTGTGTTTCCTGCATGGAGCTGTTAGGGCTATGTGTATAGCCAACATGGATATAATGTTCCAAGCAAGGAGCAATATAGGCTTTTGTTTGTAAGGAGCATACGTGATAATCCATGAAGTTAAATTGATGAAAGGACTGTAAGAGTGCTATATCACTTTTACTTAAGGCGATACCATAATGTTTGTGGGCGAGGAGTTGGGAATATTGTTGTAATTCTTCAAATAGAATGGTGAATTGTGTGATGAGATGCGTAGATTCGCAAGAATTTTCCTTGTCGGATTCTATAAAAGTGGATTCTATAAAACGTGAAATATCAAGCACAAACAATAGAATCCTCGTGCGTTCAATATGACGTAGGAATTGCAAGCCAAGCCCCTTACCCTTACTTGCACCTTGTATAAGACCCGGAATATCTGCGATAGTGTAAGATGAAAAGTCGTTAATATCTACTACTCCCAAGTTAGGAACAAGCGTGCTAAACTCATAGTTGGCTATCTTTGGTTTTGAATTAGTCAGCCGTGCTATTAAACTAGATTTTCCTGCATTAGGGAATCCGACTAGAGCAATGTCGGCTATGAGCTTTAATTCTAGAATGACTCTTAAGCTGCTGCCCGCTATGCCTTTTTGCGCGTAATTGGGACGTTGGTTAATGGAATTTTTGAATCTCGCATTGCCTAAGCCTCCTTTGCCACCATGCAGAATCTTTATTTTTTCTCCATCATGTACCAAATCAAATAGCAGTACTTTTGTGTGTGCGTCAATGATTTGTGTCCCTGGTGGGATATAAAGTACAATATCCTTGCCTTTTTTACCATGGCATTTTTTCGCACCACCTTGTGCTCCATTCTGTGCTATATAATTTTTGTGCCCGCGAAATTTGGCTAAAGTGCTTGTGTTTTTATCTACTGCTATATAAACGTCGCCTCCGTCGCCTCCGTCGCCTCCGTCAGGACCGCCTTGTAAAACAAACTTTTCTCTTCTGAAGCTTACTGCTCCAGCACCACCATTACCTGATTGTATAAAGATTTCTACATTGTCTATAAACATAATGCTGTGTTTCCTCAAATTTCAATAAGATGTTTGTATGAAATAGTTAGCTACGTAAGAATCTCGCATCCCGTGTAAAAATTTGTTTAGTGTTTTTATCGATTCTGATTATATAACGGTCAATGTAGGGGATTAGGAAGTTGTTATCGACAATAAAATAGTAAGTGTTTGCAATCTTCTGAATATCTTTTACTTCGCCTAACGTTTCTTCATCCTCTATGATCTGCATTCCAATAATATCGAAATAGAAAAATTCATGTTCCTGCAATGAACATAGCTTTCTGGTTTCTGCAATCGTAGTGTACATTGCAGTATTCCGGAATAACTCGGCTTGTTCTCTTTGCGTGATTTCTTGAAAAAAAAGCAGTTGTTTCTGCGCGTGATAGTTTGTAAGAGTAACAAGCATGCAAGAGATAGAATCTTCAGAGGTAATGTAGTGATTAGAAAGATAAAAACGTGTATTTTTACTAAAAATTTCTGGAAAGTCTGTTACTACAAACGCCCTAATACCGCCATGCAATCCGACGGCTTTACCTAGAGAAGCTACTAAAACAAGCTCGCTAGAATTAATAACAAGAGATTTACAAGCAGGTATTTGTTTGGTTAACATACAACTTTGCATAAATATTTATCACGATGATAATAATTCATAAAGATTAGATTTCTTTCGGTATAACAATTAGTTCATAGGAGACGTTATCCTTTGCCTTAACTGCCGCGATTACATTTTTTAATGCACTAATCATTTTACCGTCTTTACCAATTATCTTACCGACATCTTTTTCTGCCGCTTCTATGCAAAGCATATAATCAGATTTTTTACCTAATTCACGTTTAATAGCAATGTGTTCAGGATATTTCACAATCTTTTTAAGATATATCTCAAGGAATTTTTCAACCGAAGTATTGTGCATATTAGACTCTATTCACGTATTTTCTCTCTAGCTATTGTTTGCTTAACAATGCTACTCGCTCGCTCATTTTTGCGCCCACACCTTTCCAATATTCTAATCTTTCTTTGTTGATTCTTATCACCGCTGGATTCGTAACAGGATTATAAATACCCAATGATTCTATCCAGCCGCCATCTCTTCTCTTGCGAGAATCAGTTACAACAATTCGATAAAAAGGTTTCTTTTTCCTACCCATTCTTGTTAGTCTAATTACTGTTGCCATCTTGTATTCCTTATATAAAATGCAAAAAATAAGCCCGTATTATAACATATTTTTACAACATGCTATAATTAAAATCGTGCATCGCAGAGTGTCCATGCGCATAGTACATGAATCTTTGAAGAATTAATAATATGGCTTGCTTCAAACAATGTCTGTCCTGTTGTAATCACATCGTCCACTAAAATAATCGACGTTCTACCCTTGAGCGCAGAATCAACAAAGTAAAACTCCCTGCTCGCTCTTTTCCTCTCCTGAAGACTTAACTGCATGAAACGAATATTGTTGCCCGTTATTAAAACATTGTAAAACACTTTGAAGCGGAATTGTTTGAAACAATGCGCAAGAATAGCACTATGCGAATAAAGCCCAATATGCTTATTGCGCACACAAACAATAGCAACATCACTTCTGTCTAATTCTAAGAGATTCTTATGGGTATCAAAGAATCTTGTTACCCCATAAGTTCCTAATCGCTTAAACACTCTGCTACCAATGCTATTGTCTTTTGTATGCAATAGAGTTTTTAATTCACTAAATGCAAATGAGCTAAAGACCTTTAATCCGTTGTCAAGCTGCCTTTTGGATTCTATATGCCACAATGAGTTAAGGCACTTTTGACAAATGATGTTGAATTTTAGCCTATGGCATATAATGCAATACATTGTTATTCTTATGATTCAATATATTTTGAAAAAATTAGAGATTTCTTCATGTAATATGTTTTGTGGTTCCGTTGCATCAAGAGAACAAATCTCTATTTGCCTTTGATTATTTTGTGCATAATGTGTAATTATCTTTAGCGTTTCTTTGAGTCGCCTTTGAATCTGATAGAGATAGGCTGCACCTTTTGATTCTATATTATCTATTTGCTGTTGTGTATTGCTAGTATTTTTTTGTGTGAGACGTTGTTGTAGAGCCTCAAGACTTAGTTCTAAAAAAACAATTTTTTGTGGAAGTATATTGTGTGTTGCGAAAAGATTGAGCATGAGAGCCTGCTCTATATCAATATCCGTGGCATAGGAGATTCCAGAAATAAGACTTCTATCAGAAATGACAATATTAGGCAGGGATTTGCAATGAGCAAGCAATTCAGCTCTTTGTGCTAAGAATAGCAAAAACATAGCTCGCGAGTTATTGAGAATCTGCTTATGTAAAATAATATCACGTATTGTATTCCCAAGAGGAGTATTACTTGGTTCTTGTATAAAGACGGTGCTTTCAGGAGGTATAGTAGACATAGAATCTTGCAAAAAAGAATCTATAAGGTAAGCATGAGAGGATTTTTTTCGCAATAGATTCCATTGTGTGCTTTTGCCACTTGTATCGATTCCTTCAATAACAAAGTAACGCATTATTTGCCCTTAATATAATTATGGATACTTTCAGGCACAAGGTGATTGAATCTACCCTTGTGCATAATGATACTGCGGACGATAGAAGAGCTAATAAAGGCATTTTGCAACGTAGGCATAAAATAAATAGTATCAAGCGAGTCATTAAGGGAAGCATTAGCATAACCCATTTGTAGTTCGTATTCAAAATCACTTACCACGCGGAGTCCACGTATAATTACAGTTGCGCCCAATTCTTTAGCAAAATCCGCCAAGAGATTATCGAAACATAAACATGATGCGTTATTGAATCCATATTCCTTTAGTGCTAGTTTCACCATTGTTTCGCGTTCATTGAGAGCATAAAGAGGGTTTTTAGATTCTGATTTTGCAACCGCTATAATCACTTGTTTAAACATTGTAGCACTTCTTCTAATAATGTCTACATGTCCATTTGTTAGGGGGTCAAATGTCCCCGGATAAATTGCTAATTCTTTCATAACATTCCTTGCAAATAATCATTTTTTTTCTTTAGTTTTTAGTACAGTAGCAATAGCAACAGAAATATTTTTTGCATGTGCGCTATTCGCATCCTCTAATTCTTGTCCAAACTTTGCGATAGCGTCAGTATCCCAGTAACTTGTATTTGTTAATTCTTTAATGCAGTTTATCCATGTATCGAATTTTTTTTGATCATTAAAGACTTTATATTTACTTTTGAATTGATTTAACGCTGCATTGAAAGCTTCTTTGTTTTGTATATTCTTGATAATGCCAAGCATAGTGTCAATAGTAAATTCTTCTTTGTTTGTAGCAGGTTTATTGCTAATGATGATATAGATAGCACCAACGATTAGAGTTGGTATAACGCAGATAAATGAAATCCCCCAAAATAGCAAGTAAAATTCAAGCAGATACATAATGATCCTTACAAGAGATATAGCCCTTGATTATAACAAAACTACTTATAAACTACCCGTCAATGATATTATAAATATGACCTTGAATGCTATAATTACTCATTTATTAAGGAGCAGGTATGATGTATTACGGTAAATCATATCCACCAATTGATTTTGTTTTCGCTCATAATTCTCGTGATTTTATTGTAGAGGAAATCCCTTTATACGAATTTCAAGGAAGCGGGGAACACACTATAATAAAAATTCGCAAGAAAAATCTTAGTACTTTTGAAGCTATTGAGATTCTTGCGAATGTCTTACAGATTCCACAAAGAGACATTGGATATGCGGGCTTGAAAGATAAACACGCTCTTAGTTATCAGTTTCTCTCTCTCCCGTCAAAAGTCTCTAGCAACATTCCTCACGTCATTCATAAAAATATCAAAATCATAGAATCAACCCTGCATAATAATAAACTAAAAATTGGACATCTACGCGGCAATAAGTTCTTTATTCGACTAAAAAAGGTGTCCCCTTACCACTTCACAAGATTGCAGAGTGAAGCGCTACAAGCAAAGCGATTTGGATTCCCCAATTTCTTTGGATTCCAGCGATTTGGAATTTTTGGTGCTAATTATTTGCTTGCGAAGTCCATTACAAAGCCCCCTAATAAACAAACAAAAAAACAAAAGTTCCTTATTTCCAGCTTGCAAAGTCACTATTTTAATCTTTGGTTGGAATCTCGTTTGAAAATCAGCGCGATTATTTCCTCCCTTAATCCACAGGAAGCAAAAGTCGCCTTGCAGCAAGAGTATCAATTAGAATTGCCACTGCAAGTACTCAAAGTGCTTCATGCCTCTACTTTGCGATTAAAGCCGCTCATAGGGGATATTTGCAAGCATTATCCGTTTGGCAGATTCTTTGTGTTAGGGCAAGCAAGAGGAGAATCTCTCCGAGATGCTCATGGCTCTTTTGCTACGATGATAAGCGATATTGAACGATTGGAGCAGTCCCAAATCGCTATCACGGGATTACTAAGCGGGCGGGAATCTATGAATATTGGTGAAGATTCTAAAGAGGCAGATCTTGCTGATTCTCTTGGGCATTCTGTATCAAAAAATACCACTAAATCCCTTTTTGCGACAGGGCAAGCTGGAATTATAGAATCTCGTTTTGCGCATTATATTCAAGCACAGGGCACGAGGCGATACGCATGGGTGTATCCAGATAGCATGAAAGTCTCTTATATGCCACGAGAAGCCCAAGCGATTTTAGAGTTTACACTGCCAAGCGGCTCTTATGCTACAAGTTTATTGGAATATATTAAGAATGCGGCACTTTATCCGTAGGATTTTGAGAATATTTTTCTTTGGTTGAGCCTAGTGATTGCAGGATTTCTTCAGAATCTATTTTGTCAATGCGGTATTTAATAACTATCGTATTTTCATTCATGTTGCGATACCACTCTATAATGTGTTCATTTTGCAAGGCTGATTCTATGGTATCATTTGGGATTTTTATCTCTGATGTATGAACATAGAGTGTTTTTGCGTTATGTGGATTGGCTAACCAAAATTTCACAGTGATTCCCCACAATAACAAACATATCACTAGGATTATTGAAAAATAGCCGTGCCATTCTTCAATAATTTGATAATCATGAAACATGCCTCCAACCATTGCACCCACAAAGCTTCCAGCAAATCCAGCTGCGCTAAAATCGCCAATGACTGCCCCGCGAGATCGGGCTTTCGCGTATTTGCTTACTAGGCTTTGCAAAAGTGCTTCTTGTATGGAAAATGCTACAAAGAAAAACACTAAGCAAATGATAAATATCGTTACCGAATCAATATAGAGTCCCATGCCGATATAGCATATCAAGAAGAGCATGATGCTTATAAGCAAAATTTGTAATGATTTCCCTCTTTTTTCACTTAATACAGAAGATGGTCCCAGTCCTATCATCGCGATACAAATACCCAAAATATACACTTTCCAGAAGTCTGTTTTTTCTAAATATTGATTCAGAATAATAGGAGTTATTGCAAAAGTAAAAATCATGAGGAATTTTTCAAGGAAATTACTTATACCCATAATGACAATACTTCTTTTCATTTCGTTATTCATGTAGTGTTGTGAATCTTGCGAATAGGAATAGAGGATTTTTGGTGGAGACTTTACAAAAAATATCGCAATGCCAAGTGAAATAAGAGTTACTGTTACGGTAAGTCCAAAAAGAGCATTAAGCCCATGCGATGTGCCTATGATTGCTCCTAGTATCATTGCCGTAATGAAGCTAATGAAGATTCCAATTCCCATCAGTGCCATAGCGTTTGTTCGTTTTTCTTCTGGCACATAATCCGCTACTAACGCAGTCAAAATCCCCCCAATAGCTCCCATACCTTGAATACATCGCCCGATTATAAGGTAATAGATAGAATTCTCTAGCATGCAAATAATTGAACCAATCAAGAAAATGATTAAGCCTAGAATAAGTATAGGCTTCCTACCGTATTTGTCGCTCCAACGACCAAAGAACGGCTGACAAAGCACTTGAAACAAGTAGGGCGCGCCTATGACGATTCCAATAGTTATTGCGTTAGCATCAGGCATAGTAGAAATCAGCAAAGAAATAACAGGTAAAACGATAAAGAGCCCCAGAAATCGGAAAACAAGAATACTTAAAAGAGGAAGAATTTGCTTGAACATGCTATGCCTTACTTTTAGGAATTAGTACATTTCTTATTGCAACATTAAGAAGAAGTTTCAAGATTCTACAACGACAATTATGACAACAGTTGTACAATAATACCACTAACGTTTTGTAAGCAATTAGGCGAGATTAGTATAAACTGCTTGTACATCAGAATCATCCTCAATCTTGTCGAGTAGCTTTTCTAGCTCTATGATTTGTTCTTCTGTAAGAGTGATAGGAGAGGTGGGAATACGTACGAGCTTTGCTGAAAGTGGGGCAATGCCTAGAGATTCTAATCCTGCAGCGAGTTGCCCAAAATCTTCATATTGACAATACGCAATGTATCTATGTTTATTCGAAGATTCTTCATCTGTTTCGCCTTGATATTTTTGTAGAGAATCCAAACCATAATCAATAAGATTAAGCTCGATAGAATCTCTATCTTGACCGTTTAAGTCAATATGAAATTCACCTTTGCGTTCAAACATAAACTCAATAGCACCATTTGTAAGCAAGCTCGCGCCCTGCGTTTTATTAAAGTAACTTTTGATATTTGCTACCGTCCTTGTAGGATTATCGGTTGCGCATTCAATAAAAATTAATACGCCGTTTGCTCCCTTGCCTTCGTATGATGTTTCAATAAAATTCCCTTCTTTTGCAGTCGCTCTTTTAATGGCAGATTCTATGTTGTCTTTTGGCATATTCTGCGCTTTTGCATTAGCAATAGCTGTGCGGAGTTTCGCATTCATTTCTGGATCTATTCCGCCTTGTTTTGCGGCTAATGTAATGGCTGCAGCAAGTTTGGGGAAAACTTTGCTCATTTTATCCCATCGTTTTTCTTTTGCGGCTCTTCTGTATTCAAAAGCTCTTCCCATACATAATCTCCCGTCTCAAATACTTGATTCTAACATAAGCGATTAAATACTCGTTTGCGCTTTTAATCGTATTTTCTTTGTAATTCATTTGGATAATTGTTCTTTTTTTTTAGCATTGTTACTTTATTATACATTATGATAATGTAGAAATTTATTCTTTATTTGCTATATATTGTGGTTAAAAATTCTATATTTTTGAATATGTGTTCAAATTTTTGAAAAACAATTTCTATGTAACAATATTTTTTGTATTTCTTATCTCACTCTTATTGTAAATTAAAACGAAACTATATGTCAAATGAATATCACAAGTAAAGGATTTCTAATGAAAACGCAAATTGACCTCAATAGCGATATGGGGGAATGTTTTGGCGCGTGGATTATTGGTGATGGTGTTGATGATGAAATCATGCCTTTAATTAGTAGTTGCAATATTGCAGCGGGTTTCCATGCGAGCGACCCGAATATTATGCGACATTCCATACAACACGCTATTGTAAATAATGTGGCTATTGGCGTGCATCCTGGATTTCGCGATTTAGTAGGATTTGGTAGGCGACATATTGTTGCAAGGGCTGATGAATTGGTTAATGATTGTCTTTATCAACTTGGAGCATTGCGCGAATTTATTACGCTTGAAGGCGGAGAATTACATCATTTTAAACCGCACGGTTCGTTGTATATTCATGCTTCAAAAGATAGGGAATTTTCGGAGCTGCTTATTAAAACTTTACAAAGAATCGATTCTACACTTCCTATTTATTGCATGCAAAGCACAGTGACTTATGAAGTAGCCAAAGAGCTCAAGCAGCCGTATGTACGGGAATTTTATGGCGATAGAGACTATGGCGATAATGGAGAGCTTGTTATGGTTCGTAGAGCGAGGGCTTACACTCCAGATGAAGTAGCCAGTAAGGTTTTGAAAGCTTGTAAAGAGGGCGTTGTGGTGTCTGTTACGGGCAAAATTATTGAAGTAGATTTTGATTCTGTTTGTATTCATAGTGATACCGCAGGGGCATTAAGCCTTATTCAAGCTACAAGAGAATTGCTCACGAAGAACGGTATAGAGATTACGAAACCAGTCGTTCACACATCGTAGTTATATCAATTAAGGAGAATATCATGGCAGAAATTTTAAGTCCAATACCAGGTACATTTTATCGCAAACCCAATCCAGATGCAGCACCCTTTGTAGAGGTTGGTAGCAAAGTGGACGAAGACACTACTGTGTGTTTAGTTGAGGTAATGAAAACTTTTAATGAAATTAAGGCAGGCTACAAAGGCAGCATTGTTGCAATTAAAGTAGATAATGAGCAGTTTGTGAATCCCGGTGATGTATTGTTTATAGTTGAGTAGGCAGTTTAGAATCATTCGTTTTCATTTGAATAGGATTGCATAAAGAATAGGCTATTCATTCTCGAATGCCGTGAGGCTTCACGGTATTTATTGCTTAAACCTAGTAAATAAGTGCCAAATTGCTTACTTGTCGCATTTCAGGACAATAAGAATGAGCTCTTGTTACGTGATGTGTGAATTATAAATATAGGGCGAATATTAAGATTCTAAATTCATAGGGAATTGATAGATTCTATAACCGAAATCTATAATTCCCTATGAATTTCCTTTGTCCTTTGTAAAGTTGAGATTAATGGGCAGCAAGAGCAATAAGATTCTAAGATAAGGAGCAATAAATATGTACAAACCGACAAATATACAAAAAGTCTTAATTGCTAATCGCGGCGAAATAGCTGTCAGAATTATTCAAGCAGCACAAGAATTAGGTATGAACACGGTAGCTATTTATACTGACGCAGATAAAGGGAATCTTGCCTCGCAGTGTGCAGATGAAGCAGTACATATTGGAGAGAGTTTGGCGTATAAAAGCTATCTTGATATGGATAAAATCATTGATGCAGCGAAAAAAGTAGGAGCAGACGCTATTCATCCGGGATACGGCTTTTTGAGTGAAAATTCGAAATTTGCGCGTAAAGTTACAGAATCTGGGCTTATTTTTGTTGGACCAAGTAGTGAGATTATTGAGACAATGGGAGATAAATCGCAAGCGATTTTACAGGCAAAAGAAGCGGGAGTGCCGACTATTTTGGGCAGTGATGTGCTTTGGAATCTTGAAGAGGCATTGCATGCGGCAGAAATAATCGGCTATCCGATAGCCATTAAAGCAATAGCTGGCGGTGGTGGAAAGGGCATTCGCATTGTACAAGATTCCAATGAATTACAAATGCAGTTTAATATCGCAAGTGCTGAAGCCAAAGCCGCCTTTGGAAATGGCGGAGTGTATCTTGAGGCTTATCTCCCAAAGGCAAGGCATATTGAAGTGCAAGTCTTAGGAGATGGCGAAAATGTGATTCATCTTTACGATAGAGAATGCTCCTTGCAGAGAAGAAGGCAGAAGATTGTCGAAGAAGCTCCAAGCCCTACCTTAGATAGTGCGACTCGTGAGGAATTGTGTCAAAGTGCACTAAAACTTGCGAAGCTTGTGAAATATAAAGGGGCTGGAACATTAGAGTTTCTCTATGATGAAGAGAGAAAGAAATTTTATTTTCTCGAAATGAATACGAGAATTCAAGTCGAGCATGCCATCACAGAAATGATTACAGGTGTGGATTTGGTACGTGAAATGTTACGTATCGCCGATGGAGAAGCTTTGCGTTTTAATCAAGAAGATATTGCGATAAGAGGTAGCTCTATCGAAGTTCGCATCAATGCAGAAGATCCGAACAATAATTTCTTTCCAAGTCCGGGCAAAATCAGTGAAGTATTCTATCCAACAGGAGCGGGAATCCGCATTGATACAATGTTGTTTAATGGTCGTGTCGTTCCGCCATTTTATGATTCTCTGCTAGCAAAAATGATTGTTTATGATGAGAGTCGAGAAATGGCTATTGCAAGAATGAATCGCGCGTTGAAACAAATTCGAATCGAAGGTATCAAAACAACATTGCCGCTTTTCAAAGATTTATTTCAAGATTCCGACGTAATGAATGGACGGTATCACATTAATTTCTTAGAATCGTGGATGGCGCGACAAAATCGTAATTAAGGAGGTTAGCATGTTTAAATATACTTTCGGCGGAGATGAATTTCTTTATGTTGAAATCAGCGAGGATGGCATGAGCTTGGAAGCATTTTTCCAAGCTATGGCAATTTGTAACAAACTAAAAGAACAAAATATTGCAGGAATTACAGAGATTTGTCCGGCAAATGCGTCTTTTATGATTCGTTTCAATCCAGACATTTTACATTATCAAAAAGCACTTAGCCTACTAAAGGAGCTTGAACAAGAAGTGAATGCAGATAATGCGGAGATTAAGACAAGGATTATTGAGTTTCCTGTGTGGTATCAGGATTCTATAACGCATGAAACTCTTATGAGATTCCGTAATAACCATCAAGTTCGCGCTGCTAATTCTAACTTTGATTCTAATATGACAGATATTGAATATGCTACTAAGATTAATGGCTATGATTCTGTGCAAAGCTTTATTAAAGCACATTCAGAAAGCCCTTGGTTTGTCAGTATGATAGGTTTTGTAGCAGGGCTTCCTTGGTTGTATCAGCTTGTCGAGAGGCAAAGGCAAATCGAAGTTCCAAAATATCTCATTGCACGTACAGATACGCCAAAGCTCACAATTGGACATGGTGGATGTTTTGGCTGTATCTATGCTGTACAGGGAGGGGGCGGCTATCAGATGATGGGCATCACTCCAGCCCCTGTATGGGATCCGCAACAAAAACTTTCTTATTTCAAGGATTCTATGGTGTTTCTTAATCCGGGGGATATTATTAAGTTTACACCGTGCGATGAGAATGCTTATCGTCAAGCCGTAAGTGAAGTTGAAAATGGCACATTCAGCTTAAAAATACGTAACACAACTTTCTCGCTTAATGAATGGAAAAGCAACCCAACACAATACAACAAACAACTTTTGGAGGTGCTACATGGCTAGTATCAAAGTTATTCAGCCCGGGCTAGCGACTTATGTTGAGGATTCTGGTAGATATGGATATTATCATTTGGGTATTCCGCCGGGCGGCGCGCTCGATCAGCTTTCATTTAAGGCAGGGAATCTTTTGCTCGGAAATGACGAAAATGCAGCCGCACTTGAAGTCTCGCTTATGGGACCAGTACTTGAGTTTAGTGAAAAGAGTTATGTTGCGATTACAGGCGCGCAAATGACGCCTATTGTTAATGGAGAAAAACAAGCCGCGTATAGTGTGATTGAGATTCCAGCAGGTGGCAAACTAAGTTTTGATTTTTTACGTGGCGGGGCAAGAGCCTATATTTGTGTTAAGGGCGGTATTGATGTGCCTGTTGTGATGGGTTCTCGCTCGACTTATCCGCTTGGCGGCATTGGTGGATATAAAGGAAGGAAACTCCAAGTAAATGATTCATTGCCTATTGGAAGTTTTGAGGCTATTCCACAAGTTGGGAAGTGTCTCCCTAATGAATTTAAAGTTACATTGCAACCAGAAGAAACGTTACGTGTGATTATGGGATTGCAGGATTATAAGCTTACAGAAGAATCTGTGCGAGGTTTGTTTGAAGATACTTTTGTGGTTTCAAGTGAAGCAGATAGGACAGGCTATCGCTTTAAAACTGGGCGAAAGTTCCAATACAAGAATCTTCCACAGCCTTTTGGGGCAGGCAGCGATCCGAGTAATATCCCTGATGCGTGTTATCCTGTGGGCTCTATGCAAGCACCAGGCGGGAATGAACCTATCGTGCTTTTACGCGATGCTCCAAGCGGCGGCGGGTTTGCAATGTATTGCACGGTGATTAGTTGTGATTTAGATACTATGGGACAATTACCTCCCAATCATAAAGTTCGATTTAAAAGTGTAAATATGGAAGAGGCACTTATGGCTAGGAAGGCTTATCAGGCAAGGTTGCATAGATTGCGCGAGATTCTACAATAAGCAACGATAGAATCTTGAATTAATGTTTCACTTAAGTTTAAAAGTCGCAATTCGTTTGCGGTTTTTAGTAGAAATAACAGCAAGATTATAGGCTAGAAATTGTCTATAAGCTTTATGATGAATGAGTTATGCAATGAAGTATGAAAAGCAAGTTTTAATGAAATAATTTCAAAACGAGAATACAAATCTGATATTAAGTTACAGATTCTAAACAAGCAATACCATAAACAATTACTAGAAATACAGCTAATTATCAAGATTGATTGAATTATTTGAGTATTAGGAAATACCGTAAATCAACCCACCACAATAATATATAGCCTTGTAAAAAGATTTGATTCTAAGAATCAATGCAATTCTCTCCAACTGCAATTTCAGAGTATAATATTGTCTTAAAATTTGTTGAAAGGTATTGCATGATTGTTACAAGATTTGCCCCATCTCCTACTGGACATTTACACATAGGGGGATTACGAACGGCACTTTATAGTTATTTGCATGCGAGGGCAAAAAAAGGAAAGTTTCTCTTAAGAATCGAAGACACAGATACGAGACGCAACACTCAAGAGGCATTACAGGGAATCCTAGAGGCTTTCGAGTGGGTTGGTTTAGAATATGATGAGCCTGTATGGTATCAAAGTCAAAGATTAGAAATCTATCAAGAATACGCGAAGAAGCTCTTAGATTCTAAGAAAGCCTACTTTTGTTATCTTTCCCCCGATGAATTGCAGGCTATGCGGGAAGAGAGAAGTGGCAATCATACAGAGCTTACACGTAAATATCGTGATTATACGGGGGAGATTCCAGCGGATGTAAAGCCTTGTGTGCGCATTAAAGCACCGCTACAAGGAGAAATAAGCTTTGTTGATGGGATTAAGGGCAAGATTAGCTTTGCGGCAAGTGAAATTAATGATTTTGTGATTTTGCGAAATGATGGAACGCCCACTTATAATTTTGTCGTTGCTATTGATGATGCGCTAAGTAATATTACGGATTTATTGCGTGGCGATGATCATATTTCTAATACGCCTAAGCAGCTCATTATCTACGAAGCTTTGGGGTTTGCGATACCTAGATTTTATCACATTCCTATGATTTGCAATGAAAAGGGGCAAAAACTTAGCAAAAGAGATGGCGCACTCTCGGTTTTAGAATACAAACGAGCTGGAATCCTTCCTGAAGCTTTACTGAATTTTTTGTTTAGATTGGGTTATAGTGACGGGGACAAAGAGATTTTTAGTCTGCAAGAAATGCTTGAATGTTTCTATCCTGAAAAGATTAATAGCAAGGCTTCGGCTTGCAATTTCTCAAAGTTGTATTGGTTAAATAGTGAGCATATTAAAACGCTTGATGAACAAACCTTAGCCGCTTTACTCAACCTTAGTGAATTGCATGAACTAATGCGTGATTCCAAAGAAAGAGCGTCTGTTTTGTTATGCGAAGTAAAAACTAGAGTCAATACTTTATGCGACTTTCAAAAGGGGATTATAGAAATACTCTATGCTCCGTTAGCGAGCAATCTCAATCAAGAAAAAGGAGCAGTGTATGATGAATCAATGTTCCATAAACTTTTTACAGCGCAGCATGCAACAACACTTGTGGATTCTCTTAAAGATTTTTCTAAGCATTTAGAATCTTTTTGTGGCGATAATGCGCAAGCCTACAAAACGTTCATTCATGATTTTAGTCAAAGATTAGAATCAAAAATAAAGCCTAGCCTCTTTATGCAAAGTTTACGTTTAGCATTGTTGGGGAAAAAAGGCGGCATTGATTTGGGTGCTTGTATATTTATCTTAGGGAATGTTGCAGTACAAAAGCGAATAGAATCTTTTTTGTTATACTGCCGCAATGTATAGATTTTGTAATGAACTAAGAGCGACAGCAAAGAGACTTGTAGGGCAACCAGCGATTGCCCTTTTAGAATCATGTCTTGCAAGTGATTTATTTTAACGTTAAGGAAACTATTATGTCAGGTCTGTTTCGCATATTCGGTAAGGGGATTATGGTTATTTTGCCGTTCGCCCTTGTGATTTGGCTGCTGTATTTTCTCTTTGGTGTGCTTGATTCTCTTTGGACATTACTTAGCCTTGCTGTATCTTTTGCTGTGGAGATGTTCGCTAATGAAGAAATTGACACGCAATTTCCGAGCATTCTTGTTAGTTGCGGATTGCTTGTTTTTATGTTATTAATGATTTTCTATTTAGGTTATAGATTCGAAAAAAATCAAAACGCCATTTTCATCAAAGTGGGAGAATGGTTTGTTTCAAAGATTCCGTTTATTGGGAGCGTCTATCATACCCTGAAAGATTTGATTACCATGATAAGTGGGAATTCAAAGGAAAAATATTTAGGCGTTGCGTTTGTGGAGATAGGAAACAATGAAATTATTGGATTTATCACGCGAGAAGAAAAAGATTATTTCTGGGTATTTTGCCCCTTTGCGCCGCCAACTTCTGGATTGCTCTTTAGAATCCATAAAGACAAGATTAAGAAATCCGACATGACTGTGAGCGAAGGATTAAAGAAAATAGTTTCTTTTGGAGTGAAGTAACTACCACTGACGCAACAACGAATAGGAATGTTACGAGTTGTCTTTTCTTCATGATTTACTGAAATACACTTAAGTAATACGTAGGCACTTACAAGACACTTTAATTTTCTAAACGTAGTTTAAATCAAAGATATAATTGCATATAATGTAACAATGTTATTTCATAAAGGAGAAATGATGAATAATACTATTGGTTGTGTCCATCAAACTCAAATCTTGGTCCTTGACTTTGGTTCTCAATACACTCAACTTATTGCAAGGAGATTGCGCGAGCTCGGAATCTATACGGAAATTGTTCCTTATTCTGCGAGTATAGATTCTATTAAAGCAAAGAATCCGCGAGGAATTATTTTAAGTGGTGGACCTGCTAGTATTTATGGGAAAGATGCGTATAAACCAGATTCTAGAATATTTGCCCTTAATATTCCAATATTAGGAATTTGTTACGGCATGCAATACATTGCTGATTTTTTTGGTGGGAAAGTAACACAGGCGCGAGCGCAAGAATTTGGTAAAGCCACATTGCAAATACAAATGCCAAATGTAGAGTATGAGCAACGAGCTTCATCGAATCTTGATTTCAGTTATTCGCCAAGCCGTTATAAGCAAGAGCTTCAAGAAAGTGAATTATTGCGCGCGAGTGCTAATCTCTATTTGCGCAAACTTTCTCTTTCTGATTGGAAAGATATAAAGCCGATGTTACAAGATAGTAACCTAATGAGTGCTTGGGGCAGACCATTAGGCGAAGAAGAGACAAGGGCATGGCTTAACAATCAAATACAATCTTATCAAGATTATGGCTTTGGACTTTGGGCTGTTATAGAAAAACAAAGCGGCGAAATGATTGGACAATGTGGAATCACCTTACAACAAGTGGATTCACGTCTCCATGCAACAAACGTTTCTAAACAACAATCTAGCACGTCTAGAGATTCTCAAGAGGAGAGAATCTCTAGCATTTTGGAATCTATCACGCGAGATAATTATTTTTCTAATCCCCACAAAAAACAACAAATCTACGAACTTCTACAAAGTAAAAAAGGCTTTTTCCCTGAATTAAGCTACATTTTCAAGAAAGAACATTGGCATAAGGGTTACGCGACAGAATCTGCCAGACTTTGTATGGAATATGCTTTTGAAATATTGGGCTTACCGCTTCTTATTAGCCTGATTGCAACAGATAAAATTGCGCCACAAAACGTAGCAAAACGTCTGGAAATGCGAATTGTTGGGAAGATACACACGTCGCGTGGTAATGTCGCTATGCCGCATTTTGTCTATATAATGACGGCTAACGATTGGCAGAGTTTAGCCCTTATTCCATCACATGAAAAGAATGAAAAAGCTTCCTTAGAATTTCAGAGATTCCATGCCGTTACATCAAAGTCTGATGACGAAAGGGAATCTAACGCTCCTGTTGGAGTGTTAACGCTCACTGATGAAATAACAGAACAAATCGTAACGATATGGAGAGATTCTGTTAATGCAACACACCACTTTCTGCGACAAGAGCATATTGTAGAGATAGAACGGGATATAAGGGAATTATTACCATCATTGCACATTATCCTCGCTAGCGATTACAGAACGAGTTTAGGATTTATTGGATTGTTGGGGAATAAGATTGAAATGCTTTTTGTGCGACCGAGTGCGTTTAAAAGTGGCATTGGTAAGGCTTTAATGCGGCATGCCCTAGAAACGAGATTGGGAGACTATGAGGAAGTATTGTTAGATTGCAATGAGGAAAATTCCGATGCGATTAAGTTTTATCATTCTATGGGATTTTATCTTTATTCACGTAGCGCGAAAGATAGACAAGGCAGAGATTTCCCGCTTGTGCATTTTCGAGCGAAAGTTCCGAATCTTATGCGTCATTTTGGTTTGGTTTATAATATGCCTATTTTTGACACACAAAGGCTGATTGCGCGCGAAATGAAGCAGAGTGATATATCTAGTCTTAATGCCATGCTCTTTGATTATGAAGTAATGGGTGCGTGGGAATATAATTTTAATGATGCAAGTGTGCAAGAATGGCTAGAAACGCAACAAGAGAGATACAAACGATTTGGCTTTGGACTTTGGGCTGTTATCGAAAAACAAAGCGGCGAAATGATTGGACAAGCTGGACTTAGCCTACAAAAGTATCATGATAAGAAAGTGCTCGGTATGACTTATATCATTAAAAAGAGTCATTGGCATAAAGGCTATGGCGTAGAGATTGCAGAAGGATGCAAGGAATATGCTTTTAAGGTGTTGCGTACAAATGAAGTTTATCTCCTTATTAAAGAAGGTAATGAAGCCTCTTTGTCTGTGGCAAGCAAGTTGCAAGCGACTCTGATTGGTGAAACAATCTGGAGTTATCGCGGACGTGAAATGCAACGACTTGTTTATAGAATCAAGAACACTTTAACCAATGATTTTAGCTTGCAAACGCCACGTACAATTTTGCGTCCATTACAAGAATCTGATTATTTGGCTTTAAAGGCTATGCTACAAGATTCTGAAACAATGCAAGCATGGAAAGGGGCTTTAAGCGATGAAGGAGTACAAGAATGGATAGAGAATGAAAGGACAAATTACCAGAAGTTTGGCATTGGTTGGTGGGTTGTCGTGGAAAAACAAAGCGGCGAAGTTATTGGGCAAGCGGGGCTGTGTTATACGACTTATCTTGAACTTTCTTATATGTTTCACAAAAATTATTGGCATAAAGGTTATGCGTTAGAAGTAGGACAGGCTTGTAAGGATTATGCATTTAAGCATTTACGAGCAAAGGAAATATATTGCATTTGTCGAGAAGACAATCTTGCTTCACAGAATGTTGCTAGACGCATTGGTATGGATAAGACAAGGGAAATTGTTAATGCAGAAGAGAACGTTCGTTATTATGAATTTCGCACGATAAGTAGAATCATGCCTCTTGCTTATAAGCATTTTTATATTTCTCAAGAGAATACACAATCTCGCAATTCTGAAAGTCCATTAAAAATTTCTGCAATTAATCTTACGGATTCTAAGGAGGTATTAGATCTAAGTGCGATATGGTATGAATATTTTACGCAAACACATCATGACCTACCTCAAGAAATGCTAGATTCTAGTCTTACTGTTATGCAAAAAATTCTCGATAATTGCAAACATTGCTTAAGTGTGAATAACAATAGACAACAAAAACGAGACGATCAAGAGAATAGAACACTTGGTTTTTTGGTAAGCGATGTGTTTGGGACGGATATTTTTCAAATCTTTTTAACCTCTCAAAATACAAGTTTTGCAGTAGAGGGCAAAGCACTACTTGATGTTTTTGTAACAATATGTACACAGGAGAAGCTCTATACGGCTTGTTTATCGGAGGAAAGAGAGGCTTGCAATTTCTATGAAACTCTAGGGTTTACGTTAATAAATCGTCATGATATTGCGCGCAACAGCAATCAATTAGCCATTTATAACGAGAATTATTTGTTATACGTTATAGATAAACAGCAGCTTATTTATGCCTTGCAATCAAAACTTCCTTCCACACATAACGATATTTATCTAAATTCTTTAATCGATTCGGCAGATAACCATATCGCGCAGTTAACTAAGCAAGCAAAAGAGCAGAGAATTATTATCGAGACATTTTTTAAAAACATCAAGCAAGATTCTATCGTGTGGATGAGCCACGCTGATAAGGTAGAATCTATCCCGCAGGGCTTTGTGGAGCTTGCAAAATCGGGTAATACGCATTATTGTGCCATTGCGGATTTTTCGCGACAAATCTATGCTTTGCAATTCCACCCCGAAGTCGTGCATAGCGAGTGTGGGGGGCAGATTTTGCAAAATTTTGCCATTGATATTTGCAAAAGCGACACGAGTTGGAATATGCGAAACTTTGCCGAAAATGAGATTATAAAACTACGCGAAAAAGTGCTAGGGAAAACGCGTTGCGCTTGGGCGAGAGATAAAGACGAAGTGGCAAGAAAGCTCTATGAGGATTATCACGATAAAGAATGGGGGGTGCCGCTACACGATGACAAAAAACTCTTTGAACAGCTTGTTTTAGAGGGCTTTCAAGCAGGGCTTAGCTGGATTAGCATTCTCAAAAAACGCGAGGCATTTCGGGCAGCATTTGATGGCTTTGACCCAAAAATTATCGCACACTATGATGAAGCAAAGATTCAAGAGTTGATGAGTAATGAGGGCATTATCCGCAATCGTGCAAAAATTGAATCCGCAATCCATAATGCGAAATTGTTTTTGGAGATTCAAAGCGAGTTTGGGAGTTTTGATAGGTATATTTGGGGCTTTGTAGATAGTAAGCCAATCATCAATCATTTTGCGTCTATGAGTGAGATACCGACAAAAACCCCGCTTTCAGACAAGATTAGCAAAGATTTGCAAAAAAGAGGCTTTAAGTTTGTAGGTAGCACAATGATGTATGCGTTTATGCAAAGTGTGGGAATGGTGAATGACCACCTTAATTCGTGCTTTAGGAGGCATTCAGCTTCGGGCAATCATTCCGCAGATTTTGTGGATTTTGCAGGTTCGCAGACCATTAGTCTAGCCTCACACACAAAATCCATAAAAGACCACGAAAGCACTACCGCGTGCAGTGGCAAAGCCACAAACCCACACTTGCAAAACCTTAGAATACTAGACGAAAAGCAAAACATAAAGAGACAAAATGTGAGTGAGCAAAATCATTTAGAATCTAGCTCGGAAGTATCTTTAGACAATTTTTGTGGTTGTCAAGCTCTAAACAAGGGAGTTAGCTCATCGCTAATGACCGAAGTTGAGAGTGCAGACTCCACAAAAAGCGACAAAGAGACGCCGAGCAAAGTGCTGTGTGCCGTTAGTGGCGGGGTAGATTCTAGCGTTGTCGCCGCCTTGCTCTATCGTGCCATTGGGGAGAATCTTATCCCTGTGTTTGTCGATACAGGGCTTTTACGCAAGGGCGAGAGAGAGGCGGTAGAGAAAATGTTTAGAGAAAACTTAAAAGTCCCGCTCATTACCGCAGATGCAAGCAAGCTATTTCTAAGTCGCCTTAAAGGTGTGCTAGACCCCGAGCTTAAGCGTAAAATCATTGGCGAGACTTTTATTGAAGTCTTTGAAAAAGAGGCAAAAAAGCATAATCAAAAGGGTGAGATAAAATTCCTAGCTCAAGGCACGCTTTATCCTGATGTGATTGAATCTGTTAGCGTAAAAGGACCTAGCAAGACGATTAAAAGCCATCATAATGTCGGGGGTTTGCCCGAGTGGATGAAATTTGAGCTGATTGAGCCATTGCGGGAGCTTTTTAAAGACGAAGTGAGGGCGTTAGGCAGGGAGCTAGGAATGCCAGAGTCGATGCTAATGCGACACCCTTTCCCCGGACCCGGACTTGCCATTCGCATTATGGGAGAGGTGAATAAGAGGGATTTGGATTTGTTGCGTGAGGCGGATTGTATTTTTATAGAGGAGTTGCAAAAACAGGGGTATTATGACAAAGTGTGGCAGGCGTTTTGCGTGTTGCTCAATGTCCGAAGTGTGGGGGTAATGGGCGATAATCGCACCTATGATAACACCATTTGCGTCCGAGCGGTTGAGGCAATCGATGGAATGACGGCGACTTTTGCACATTTGCCCCATAGCTTTTTAGAATCTGTCTCTAACCGCATTATTAATGAGGTTGAGGGTATTAACCGCGTGGTGTATGATATTACTAGCAAACCCCCAGGAACCATTGAGTGGGAGTAGAGAATGAATTATTTTCTTAATCAAAGCATAGAATTAGCCAACCAGAGAGATTATTTAGACCAGCTTTTTAGAGTCTATCCCATGAGTCCCGATAATATCAGGGATATAGACTCTACAAAATGGAATAGTTTTGAAGAAGCATTTAATTGTAATCAGCAAGAAAAAATTATAGAATCTCTGCTTGATTTTGATTTGTTTCCAATTAAAGATTCATATATTGCCTATTTAAGGCGTGACAGAACTGCTATCAAACGCAATCCAGCGACAATAGCGAGAATCTGTGGCAGATTAAGAGAAATGGGGCTCAAGAAAATTTATGAGAATATCTCACAGCCCAAAGAAACCAACCGACAAATCGGACCGCTATTCAAGCGATGGGTGAATAGTGGCATTTTAGGAATCCAACCTGTTAGCCTAGAGGTATTCAAAAATACTAATGGAAATGCTATTTTGAATGCTTCCGATTTGGCTATGCAAAAATTTGCAAGGGAAAATTTAGGCTATACACGCTCAAAGGGCTTGGATTTTATTGCACGATTCAATGGAAAAATAATTATTGGTGAAGCAAAGTTTTTGAGCGATTTTGGAGGACATCAAAATGCTCAACTCGAAGATGCAATGAGTTTGCTCAATGTGACTTTAAATACAGATATTATTAAAATTGCAATCTTAGATGGAGTATGCTATATTCATGGCAGAAACAAAATGTTTGAAATCCTAACGCAAACATATAAGGATTACAACATTCTATCTGCTTTACTTTTAAGAGACTTTCTTTATCAGGTGTAACAATGCTTAATTTATTTAATCATTTTCAATCTCAAAAAGAGTTTTTACAGGTTTCATTTAGCAAAGAATTGCAAGGGAATTTTGCAAAAGAAAACTTGCTTATTTTTGATGACAATCTCAATGCAATGCAGAATCTCTTGCAGAATAAAGCCTTTAATCAGGGGAAAACTTTTAAAAACGCTATCGATTTAGTCTATATTGACCCTCCTTTTGGAACAAATAATATTTTTAGAATGGGTAGCACAATGAGTGCGAGCTTGGATTCAAGAGTTGCCTATCAAGATAAGTTTAATTTAGAATCTTACTTAGAGTTCCTCTACTACCGATTAATTCTAATCAAAGAATTAATGAGCGAGAGAGCGAGTTTCTATATCCATATTGATACAAAAATGGGACATTATGTCAAAATTCTATGTGATGAAATTTTTGGAAGAGAGAATTTCATCAATGATATTACGCGTATCAAATGTAATCCTAAAAACTTCTCTAAAAAAGGATATGGAAATATTAAGGATATGATTCTATTCTATGCAAAAAGTCGTCAATACATTTGGAATGAGATTCATGAGGACATTTCCTTTGATGATTTAGGCAAACGATTCACAAAACAAGACGACAAAGGCTTTTACACAACTATCCCACTTCATGCACCAGGAGTGACACAAAATGGCGAGAGTGGGCAAGCATGGAATGGCTTAAAACCTCCGCAAGGACGACATTGGCGTTGTAGTCTTAAGGATCTTAATAGATTAAATAATGAGGGGCTGATTGAATGGAGCAAAAATGGAGTGCCTAGAAAAAAGGTGTATGCGAAAGATTCTCGAGGTAAAAAAATACAAGATATTTGGGAATTTAAAGACACACAGAATCCCATTTATCCTACGCAAAAAAATAATGTCATGCTAAAACGCATTATCCAAATGTCTTCCCATGTAGATTCTCTTGTCATGGATTGTTTTTGTGGAAGTGGAGGTTTTCTTAAGGAAGCATTTTTGCTAGAACGTAAATTCATAGGAATAGATGAAAGCAAGGAAGCCATAAAAATTAACCAAAAATGGATGGAGGAATATAATCAACAAAATCTCATTCAATGTGAATATGGAGAATTGCAACGAAAAAAAGGAGAAAGTTTGAATAATAAATCAAGAAAAGTTGAAAATGTTATAGCATGGTAGATTTTGCGTATTATGACAAAGTGTGGCAGGCGTTTTGCGTGTTGCTCAATGTCCGAAGTGTGGGGGTAATGGGCGATAATCGCACCTATGATAACACCATTTGCGTTCGAGCGGTTGAGGCAATCGATGGAATGACGGCGACTTTTGCACATTTGCCCCATAGCTTTTTAGAATCTGTCTCTAATCGCATTATTAATGAGGTTGAGGGTATTAACCGCGTGGTGTATGATATTACTAGCAAACCCCCAGGAACCATTGAGTGGGAGTAGAGAATGACGCAAAGTTTAATGAAGGCATATAAATGCTAATAGAAAAAATCAAAAACTCAAAAATATATGATATTCAAGAAATGCAAATGACAATAGCACATGATATACATAATAATTTAAAGAAAAACAATACTATATTCAACTATAAAAATATAATGCTACACAATGATTCTGTGCTCAACAGACAATTGTTGCAATCTCAAAGTCTTGATTTAATTATTACTTCTCCTCCCTATAATGTAGGCATAGAATATAATTCTAATGCGGATTCTAAGGATTATAAAGAATATTTGAAATTTAGTAGGCAATGGATAGAAAACTGCTATTTTTGGGCAAAAGATGGAGCAAGATTTTGCCTTAATATTCCGCTTGATAAAAACAAAGGTGGGCAGCAAAGTATAGGAGCAGACATCACAACTCTTGTCAAAAAAGTAGGCTGGAAATACCACAGTACGATAATATGGAATGAGGGAAACATTTCAAGGCGCACTGCGTGGGGAAGTTGGCTCTCTGCTTCTGCTCCTTATGTGATTGCTCCTGTGGAACTAATCCTCGTGCTTTATAAAGGCGAGTGGAAGAAAAAACATAAAGGGCAAAGCAATATAAGCAAAGAAGAGTTTATGACTTGGACAAATGGGCTATGGACTTTTAATGGAGAATCTAAAAAACGCATTGGACACCCCGCTCCTTTCCCTAGAGAATTACCCAAACGATGTATTAAGCTTTTTTCTTATATGGGCGATGTGGTATGCGATCCTTTTAGTGGAAGCGGCACAACGATGATAGAATCTTATCTCAATAAGCGTCAGTTTGTAGGCATTGAGCTAGATTCTAACTATTGCAAACTTTCAAAAAATCGTTTCTTAGAAATAATTAAAAAAGAGGAAGGATTGTTTGAATGAATAATAAAGCAGGTAGTCAACTTGATTTAATAATGGAATTTTTTAAAGCAAATCCCAAAAGGGATATTTCACACCCCGAAGTTGTGGATTGGGTTGTGAAAGAATGGCAGAGTCGCACAGGAAAAGTTTTTAGGGACCCAGATAGAGGGATTAGGAGCTTGCATCAAAAGGGTTATTTGCAAAAAATTGCAAAAGGAATTTATCGCTATGATCCTGATTTTGTTGTTTTGCGAGAGGATTTAGAGGATTTTATCCCCACACTTAAAAAGCAAATTTTAGAGCGAGATAATTATCAATGTGTTATCTGTGGAATGGGGAAAAAGGAGGGTGTGGAATTGCATATTGACCATATTAAGCCCAAAGATTTAGGTGGTAAAGCTACCTTAGAAAATGGGCAAACGCTTTGTAGTAAGCATAATTTCTTAAAGAAAAATTTAAAACAAACCGAAACAGGAAAGAAAATGTTTTTAAGGATGCTAGAGAGCGCAAAAGATACCAATGAAAAAGAATTGATAGACTTCCTAGAAGATGTGCTAAAGGTTTATGAAAAGCATAATATCAATGGGCATATTGTATGGAAGAAATAGTGAACACTTCATCCTATTACCGCAAAAACTATTGTTTTGGTATTGAAAATGTAGGCGTAATGGGCGATAATCGCACCTATGATAACACCATTTGCGTCCGAGCGGTTGAGGCAATCGATGGAATGACGGCGACTTTTTCGCACTTACCCCATAGCTTTTTAGAATCTGTCTCTAACCGCATTATTAATGAGGTTGAGGGTATTAACCGCGTGGTGTATGATATTACTAGCAAACCCCCAGGAACGATTGAGTGGGAGTAGAGAATGAATTTGTTTTCTAAGATGATTTTAGAGCAGAGAAAAGAAAAAGAATACACATTCAAAGACTTTACCTTCATTGACCTATTTGCTGGAATTGGAGGGATAAGGCTAGGATTTGAAAAACTAGGTGGAATCTGCGTGTTTTCATCAGAATGGGATAAAGAAGCCGCTAAAACCTATTTTGCAAACTTTGGAGAATATCCAAAAGGCGATATTACCAAAATAGATTCTAAAATTATCCCAAATTTTGACATTTTGTTAGCTGGTTTTCCTTGTCAGCCCTTTAGTATTATAGGGAATAAAGAGGGGTTTGAACATGAGACTCAAGGGACATTATTTTTTGAGATTGAACGCATTTTGAAAGATAAGCAACCCAAGGCTTTTATGTTAGAAAATGTGCGTAACTTAACTACCCACAACAATGGACAAACGTTTAAAACGATTATTTCACATTTAGAATTCTTAGGGTATTGTGTTTATAGTAAAGTGTTAAACGCTCTTGATTTTGGGCTTCCACAAAAAAGAGAGAGAATTATTATCTGTGGTTTTAGGGAAAAAGTAGATTTTGTTTTTCCATATTCAATCCATCGCAGAAAAACACTCAAAGAGATTTTAGAATCTAATGTAGAGAAAAAATATTATGTTAAGGATCATATTAAAGAATCTAGACAGAAAAGAATGAAGAAAGAAATTGCAAAACCTTACATTACCCACGAGAATGTAGGTGGTTCTATTACGCCTCATCATTTTTCTTGTGCTCTTAGGGCTGGAGCTTCAGCAAATTATCTTTTGGTTAATAATGAGAGGCGATTAACAGAAAGAGAAATGTTGCGATTGCAAGGATTTCCTGAGGACTATAAAATCGTAGTTTCCTATACGCAAATCAAACAACAAACAGGTAATAGTGTAGCAGTGCCTGTCATAGAAGCAGTCGCTAAACAAATACTCAAAGCATTGAGTGAGTTTGCTCCAACACAATGTAAGGAAAAAGTATGCTAAAAGTAGCAAAACAGGCTTTGGATAAAGTCATTGCAAAATCAAGAATCCACTTCTATAAACCGATTCAAATCGCAGAGATTCTTTACCGTGATAGAATTTTTGGCGATATAGATTTAAACAACCTTGAAACATACAGAACTAAAAGCAAAACGTGGAGAGATGAAGTTTGCATTGCGCTACTTGGCAGAATCTCTACAAGTTCGGCAAAATTCCAAGATGATTTATTCAATGTAATTCCTCCTAAACTCATAGCAGAATTAGGGAAATTTAATAGAGAACACAATGGAACAGTTGAAAGCTATATCTATAATAAATTTATCGGCAAATATACACAGCTTAACAATGCGCTACAATATTGCCTAAATACAAATAAGGCAAGTTTTGAGATTTCGCATTTTATTAATTTGTTTTGGTGTGAGGCTGGATTAAAGCGCAGCTTAGATAAAGTTTATGAGATTATCACGCATTCGCTTTTTGACACATTAGCACAAATTTTAGAATTAAACATTACCCTTTCAATCAATCAAGACAAACTTAATATTTTAAAAGAATTTGAAGATTTTACAAAATCTGTAATGTGCTTGGATTCTAGCAATCTTTTTACTACACAGCAAGCACGTATTTATAGGGTTGGTGTAACAAATGCAGCAGATAGAGGACTTGATATGTATGCAAATTGGGGTGTGGCAATACAAATTAAGCATCTAAGTCTTGATAGTGAATTAGCAGAAAGCATTGTGTCTAATATTCAAAGCGATAGAATTATTATTGTGTGTAAAGAAGCAGAAAAATCTGTTATTCTATCCTTGCTTACACAAATTGGCTGGAAGAGCAGAATCCAAAGCATTATTACAGAATCTGATTTGATTGCTTGGTATGAAAAGGCAATGCGCGGTAAATATGCTAACTTACTTGGTGATAAGCTCCTTGAAACACTTTGTTTAGAAATTACAGAGGAATTTCCCTCCGTCAAAGAATTGCCAGAAATTCTTAAAGAGAGGAATTATGAGAGCATTAAAGATGAATTTTAAAGACAATTATTTTTTGCCCCATAGCTTTTTAGAATCTGTCTCTAACCGCATTATTAATGAGGTTGAGGGTATTAACCGCGTGGTGTATGATATTACTAGCAAACCCCCAGGAACGATTGAGTGGGAGTAGGGAATGACGCAAACATTTTTTATCGATACTCCCACCATAGAATCTATTAAAAGATTGGGACTTGAAAAATCAGATTCTAGTTTTGTTATTCTTTTGGAACTATTTATGCAAGAGAAATTAAGTATTGATATTAAAAGGGAGATAGTCTCTTCTATCGGTCGGCAAAAAAATAATGATAAAATTTATGAGTTTTTATCTAAAGAAGCCTTTAATAATCACTATATGGAAGTTATTTATCAAATGTTTCGTACTTGTCTTTATAAGTCAAAAGAGGAAGCAAGATTTGCAGATTTGAGAGATAGAATCTTAAAACATTATAATAATGAAGTCATGCAAAAAATGCTTGAATATTCTATATTTAGGCAACAAAAAAAGATAGCTCTAAAACCTCAAAGAAAGATTCTAAAACCCTCTTTGCTTGTGGGAGACAATTGCATTACTCTTAATAAAATACAAGAACAACAAATTCAACTCATTTTTACCTCACCGCCATATTATAATGCAAGGCTTTATAGTGATTATAAAAGCTATCAGGAATATTTAGATTCTATGCGAGAAACCTTGAAGCAATGTTATAGGATTTTAGAAGATGGTAGATTTATTCTTATTAATGTTTCACCTGTAATTACTAAAAGAGTTGGTCGTGAGTTCGAGAGTATTCGCTATCCCATACATTTCGATTTTCATAAGATTTTATGTGAAAGTGGATTTTACTTTATAGATGAAATTATTTGGATAAAGCCTGAATACTCTGTACCCAATCGTATAGCAGGTTATTTGCAAACAAAAAAGCCTCTAAGCTATAAGCCAAATTGCATTACAGAGAGCATTATGGTATATCGCAAAAATTCTCCTTTTTTACTAGATAAAAACATTAAGGATTATGATAAAAAGTTAAAGAATGATGACGAAATAGATTCGACAAATTGCTGGTATATTACACCAAAATTTGATAAAAATCACCCAGCAGTTTTTCCGGAAGAACTTTGCCAAAAAGTATTGAAATATTATTCTTTTGAAGGCGATGTCGTATGCGACCCATTTGCTGGAAGTGGAACATTTGGAAAGGTTGCAAATATAATGGGTAGGATTCCGCTTTTATGCGAGCAAAATTTGGATTATGCAGAAAAATTAAGACAAAGAGGCTTTCATGAGATTTGATTCTATTGTTATAAATAAGACTATAGAAAAACTTTTAAAAGGAGAGGATTACAGAGAAGAAGTTATCAATGCAATTAATTTAGAGTTTTTAGATTTTGCTTTAGATTTTTTCAGGCAAATTTTAGAAGTAAAATTAAATGATAGGAGCATCAATTTAGAATGGTATAAACAACATTTCATTAATAATGCAAATATTAAACCAAGTGAAGCAGCAATTTTTGCGGGCATGAATAAAAAAACTATTGCAAATATTTATGGGAGTGCAACAAAAGAAATCGTACTAAATGTGGCGAATACCAATATTGATTATCTAGAATCTTTGCTAGATTCTTTGGATGATAGCAGTGGAAATATCGGGATTAATTTAAAGATTTCTTATAAGGGAATTTCGGTAGAGTTAAACTTAAATGAGAGTTTATTAGTCATTAATGCTTTGGCAACAAAGAAAATCGCTTTAAGGGGTGGGGCTTGGAGTAGTATAGGTAAAAGAGTAGAAAAGCCTTTAATGTTGGCTTTGTGTGAAAAATGTGGAATTAAAAAGGATTTTATTAATAGTGAAGTTTTTAGAAAAAATGGGGAATTAGATTTTGATAGAGAAGTAGATTTTAAGCTTTATAACTTTGATAAAAGCAAAGAATATAGGATTGAAGTCAAACTAATGGGCAGAGGTAATCCAGAATCTGCGGATGCAGTGATCGCAAGAGATACGAATATTTTTATAGCCGATACATTAAGTATTCAAAATAAAAACCAATTGAAGTCTTTAGGGATTGAATATTTAGAGCTTAAGAATAATCCAAGCTCATTGAATGATTTTAAAATGATATTAGAAAAACTGAAAATTCCATGCAACAATATATGATAATGAGAATTTTAATACTAATGAAATTGCAAAAGCAGGGATATTATGACAAAGTGTGGCAGGCGTTTTGCGTGTTGCTCAATGTCCGAAGTGTGGGGGTAATGGGCGATAATCGCACTTATGATAATACTATTTGCATCCGAGCGGTTG
>NZ_NXLW01000011.1 GCF_003364265.1 Helicobacter aurati | reverse complement strand
AATGTTTATCCCTGCGGGAATGAGCAAGTATGGGCAAGAACTTCGTTCGTGCAGTCGCTCCGCTCCCGCATCGCATTTTTCAAATGCTCAGTATGACAAAGAGAATCTAATTCTCAATTTTCCATTTTCATCATAGAAAAATCCAAATAATCCATTATCGAACATTTTATGTATTTCATAGGATTGAATTAAAAGATTGGGCGATAAAGAATCAACATCTTTTCTTTTATACCGCATACCAACTTGCCTCATCATTTCTCCTTTTGCAATACAAGAATGCTTTCTCGTAAATAAAATTTGGATTGAGAATCTAGGATCTTCATTTGTTGGCTTGAAGTTTTGAGTTTTCTGGCTATGATGATTTCTTTGCATCTAAAGCCTATTTTTTGTGCTTCATGGGCTAAGATTTCATCTGTTTTTATGGGCATTCCTTTGTAGCAAGAATTCCCTACTACAACAAAACAAAACCCATTCTTTTTAAGCACATCAAAGCAGTTTTTTAAGACCTTTTGCATATCAAAAAAATAATTCTTCAACATTGTAAGTATGCTAGATTCTAATTCTCTCTCTTTAAGGATTGCAAGCGTCTCATCTAGCAAAGCATTGTTTATAATATCTCTTATTTGCAAGTTGGCATTTTTATTGTTTCTTAAAGCAGATTTTTTAAGTCTTTTCCAATCCTCATAGCTTTGGATAATTCCGCTAGCCCATAGCTCCATTTTATAAATCTCAAAATAGTCAAACAAATTCGCATAAGGAGGGGAAGTCAGAATACAATCAACCTTATCTTTGGGTTTGTGGGCGACGGAGGAGAGATTTTCTAGGCTTAATTCTTTAATATTATTATTATCAAATTCTTTTTTTAATTCAAAAGCTCTTAAAGTAAGATCTTTGAGATAAGATTCTGTATCTTTAATTTTAGATTTTCGTTTTTTTATCCCATTGCCATCTTTTTTGTAATCTAATATTTTTTCTAAATTGCAAGATATCAAAAACTTTACAAAATGATAGATTTTAGAATCGAAATCTTTAAAAGATTCTATAAAATCCATAGCGATATTAAAACATCGCTTATCCGCATATCTTTCAAAAGACTGCCATTGCGGGTAGGGATAATCCTTGTTGCTATATTCAAAGCTCTGCATAGCCATTTTTGCCTTTTGCAGGTTTTTAGAATCTAGTTTTTCTAGTTTTGCCTTAGCTACATTTAGTGCAAAAGGTGAGGTATCCAATCCATAGCAGAATTGAATCTCTGGATTTAAAAAGCTCGAACCCACACCACAAAATGGGTCATAAAGCGATTGTATGGAGCAAGAAAATCTTTCTTGTAATTGTTGTATCAAATGAGGGCTAAAGGCTTCTTTATAGGGAAAAACTTCATTGAGCGAATCCAAAGTATTATCGCTATTGACTAAATTTGCCATTCTATCAGGGAAGCTTTTTAGAATAGGCAGAGATTTATTTTTGTCATTTAAGCGATTGATTGCGATTTCGCAATATTTGTTTGATAATTCAATCCCGATAAATTGCCTCTCTAAGAGGTTTGCGATGTATGTTGTTGTTCCTGTGCCATTAAATGGGTCAAGGACAATATCATTTTTATAAGAATAGATTTTTAATAATCGCTCTATCAATTCTTCGGGATACGGGGCTGGGTGCAAATCTTTTTTTGCATTATTACTTGCACAAAGGATATTTTCAAATCCCTGTTCTTTTTCTCTATCAAAATACCATATATTTTTTGTCCATTCTTTAAATTCCTCGCTAGAAATATCTATGCTTTGAGGGTCTCCTCTATGTGTTCGTTCCTTCTTATAAAACACCAAAACAGATTCTCCAAGCGGTCTAAACGAAGGACAAGAGGGGCTTTTCCAGCTCCCCCAAGCAGTGTTATCGCCTTGAAAATGTTTAATATCTTTACCCTTATGCCAAGAAATCAGCTCAAACTCATGGAAGCCAATTTCATTAAGGATTTGCGTCATATACACAGAAAGAAATCGCACTTGCTTAGATTCTCTATTTTTCACGGCAAAAGGAATATTGACACAAATCCTTCCCCCGATTTTAAGGACACGATAGCATTCTGTAAATATCGCACGCATTGAATCAAGATAGGTTTCAAACTCTAAATCATCATTATAATTTTCGTATTGATGTGCGACATTATAGGGCGGAGAAGTAATGATGATATCTATGAATGCATCGGCAATATGGTTTTTCAATATGTGCAGACTATGGCCCTTTAGTATTTCGTGAAACATGAATCCTCTCACTCCCACTCAATGGTTACCGGGGGTTTGCTAGTAATATCATACACCACGCGATATGCCCTCAACCTCATTGATAATACGATTAAAGACAGATTCTAAAAAGCTATGGGGCAAATGTGCAAATCCGTATAATCTACTGCCCCTAAGGAAATTGGAAGTGGTTTTGAGAGCATTATAAGTATTGATATATCTTTATCGTTACTCAACAGTAACACTCTTGGCAAGATTCCTCGGCATATCCACATCATTACCTAATCGAATGGCAATCTCTAGAGCAAGTAATTGCAAAATAACCATCATTGCGAAAAATTCCTCCATGTAACTACTGAATTGCGGAATCTTAACCATATCATCAGCTAACTCAAAATCAAAAGGGCTAATTGCACAAAGCGTAGAATCTCTTGCAATAAGTTCTTCAACATTACTCTTGTTTTTTTCATAGAGAAGATTCTTAGGCATAAGGGCTAGAGTGAATAGCTCGCTATCTGCAAGAGCAATCGGTCCATGCTTCATTTCACCGCTAGCATATCCTTCTGCATGTAAATAACTAATTTCCTTAAGTTTTAATGCACCTTCTAATGCAAGTGGGTAAAAAATATCTCGCCCAATAAAGAAAAAGCCGTGTCCATGCAAATATCGTTTAGAAAGTCTCCTGATTCTCTCATGCAAAGAAGGTGCTATCTTTGTGGCTTTAATAGCATTTAACATAGCCTTTGTTTCACTTTTTAATCCGATAGAATCCACCTTGCCCCTTTTTTGCCCCAACAAGACAGAAAAAATCCACAATACCATAACCTGTGTTGCAAAAGCCTTAGTGCTTGCAACCCCCTTTTCTATACCTGCACGTGTCAGTAAGCAATAATCAGCCAAACGAACCATAGAACTATTATCTACATTGCAAATAACGAGTGTGGGCAAACCGTTTTCCTTTGCAAGCTTAAGTGCTTGAAGAGTGTCTGCTGTTTCACCGCTTTGTGAAATAACAATAAAAAGCTCATCTTTTTCTAGTACGGGTTTTGCATAACGAAATTCACTTGCAATATGTGTTGTTGTGCGAATTGCAGCCTTTCTCTCTAAAAGATATTTACCCACTAACGCGCTATGATAGCTCGTTCCACAGGCACAGATTGCTATGCTTGTAAAACAAGTGAAAAACTCTATATCTAATTCTTCTAATTCTATTTTTCCTTCGCTTACTCTACCCATTAATGTCTCAAGCAATACTCCTTCTTGCTCATAAATCTCTTTTTCCATAAAATATCGATAGCCATTTTTCTGTGCGTAAGCCTTTTGTACACAAAAAGGCTTCAAGCGATTAACCATCGATTGTTCTAAGGAATCATGAAGTGAGAGACTCCCTAATTCTCCGTCCTCTAAATACATGACGTTATCAATACAGCCTATTAATGCTGAATCACTACTTGAAAAAAAGAGAGATTCCAATTCAGGGCAAATTACCTGTGAAGAATTCGAATAAATATGAGATGCCGATGATATATCGCGCTGTCTATCGGTCGTAGAACGTAACTTCACTCCAATAAGCAATGGCGAATGTTGCCTTGCATAAAAGATTCTATCTGGTTGCAATGTACTAATGAGCAAAATAGCATACGCCCCACGTAATCTCTGAATGGTCGCGCGAAAGGCTTCCTCTGGCGAAAGGCTTCTTGCGTATCTCTCAAACAAATGCACGATAACTTCTGTATCTGTCTGACTAGAAAAAACAACAGAGTGATTTTCTAATTCCTGTCTAAGCTCTTTATAGTTTTCTATGATTCCATTGTGAATCACGGCACTTTGTTCTCCTTTGTGTGGATGAGCATTTAGCTCGGTAGGCTTACCATGTGTAGCCCATCTTGTATGCCCAATAGCCACTCCATACCCATTAAATTCGTAACCCTGCAATACAGATTCTAAGTTTTCTAATTTTCCTAATGCGCGGAAAGTTTGCAATTTAGAATCTTGCAAAACTGCTATGCCTGCGCTATCATAACCCCTATACTCCAACTCTCTTAGCCCTTGCAAAATAATGTCTTTTTTCTCTTGATTGCCAATGTAACCCATAATGCCGCACATAGTTTATCCTTCGTTCATTCAGATTTATTGGGAGTAAAAGTTAATGTGATTCCGTTGCGCAGATTTGCAGGATTGTAATTGTCAGTTATCATAAGAAAACGCATAGCTACATTGGTTTTAAGAGTATATTGTTTCTGCATATCTTTTGACATAATTGCTTCGAGTAAATTCATATTGTCATCAAAAATTAGAATCTTTGGATTCCATTTTTCATCATTATCGAGCGTTACTTGCAACACCCCTGCTATTCCTAATGTTATCCAATATTTACCGCTAACTTGATTGAGCTGCGACGTACCTTTGGTGATTTGTTGGGCATGCGTAATCTTAGATTGTTCTAAACGTATAACATATATCCAATGTGTGGGCGAATCCCTTATAACATCAACAATATTATAACCTCGCTTTTGAATATTTCCAATCAGCACGGTCGGATCGATTTCGGATTCTGCATTAAGGGTATAACTAATGGAAAGAGAATCGTGGTTTTTCTTGGCATGTGTTACATAGAAATAAGAATATCCCATGTTACTTAAAAGATTGCTAGTCGTGTAGGCAAGAAACATAAAGCTTGGGTTAGAATCCGTGTAAGTTTTTGCATTAATTCGAAAGGAAATCGTAATATTGTTAGGTTTTGCTAACTTAAGGGTAAGCAATCCGTTTGCCTTAAGAGTATTGAGAACTTTGATAACATTAATATTGTCATCTTTATAAAAGCTTTTTTCGTTTTTAAACAATTTTTGTATAAATATTGCATTACTTTGATAGGTTTTAGGAGCAATAAAACTCCGAATCTTTTCTTGCAGCAAAGAGATTTGTGCATCTAAAAAATGCAATAAAGTGCAGCAGATTAATAAAACGGTCAATATTGGCTTATAAATATATTGATACACCTTAATTAGCCTTCCTTTTTAGTGTATTAAATTCTTTTTGAGAAATTTCTTTTAATCCCGATTCTCTCTCATAGAGCAAATAAGTAACACCGCCTTTTTGAAAATCATATTTTTTGCCATTAATACTAAAAGTTAGTAACATGTTTCCAAAATGGAAAATCATTGGACCATCTGTTTGCAAAGTAAAAGATTCTTTGGTGTATTTTTCACCCTTTTGTTTAGTGGTAAGGTTTATCCACGCAAACCACACGTCTTTCTTAGGAATAATCGTAAGAGTATCAGAAGGAGTTACCACAACTTGAGAATCTTGCTCGGGCTTGCTCTTTTGCTGTTCTTTTGCGTTGCGCGAATCTTTGGCTTCATTTTCTGTATCAAGTGCATTGCTATTTACAGAATCCTTAGAATCAGTAATTGCGGAAGAAGATTCTTTCTCATCGAGAATCGCTTCCTCTAAAGAGATGTGTGGGTATGTTTCCTGTGCCTGCGGTTGTGTGTCATTGTTGTTTTGTTGTGTATTTTGGGTAGACGAAGCAGTATCAACGCTATAAATCACCACAACGACAATTAATAGAATTACCAAAGCTGCAATAAGACTATAAGCTATGATTTTATTCGTTTTTGTATTTTTCTTTGTATTTAGCTGTATACCATGTTTGCGAAAAGTGTTTTTATAGTTTTTCGCTTTTTCATTTTGTTTAGTTGTTTTGATTTCTTGGATATTTATTTGTTGCGAATTTGATATTCCTTTAGCGGTAGTTTTTGATTCTTTTGATTCTATTGTAGAGTTTTGTTGTGCCGAGTTTAGTGTATAATTTGGCACTGTGGATTCTAAACGTTTGTTATCCTGCGTGTTCTTATATTTGTGATATTGTTCATATTCGTCTATCCAACTTTGAAGATTGAGATTAAATTCACGTTCTAGAATCTTTATAAATCCATGTGCACGTATAGAATGAATGTTTGCAAAATTTTTATCAAGAATATCATGAAGTTTTGAAACAGTAATACGCGTTTTACGATGAATTTCCTCTATATCTAACTCTTTCAATTTTTCAAAATCCTGCATTCCAATCCTTTGATTCTATTTAAAATAAATTTGTAATTTTAAAGTCTTTGACATCGTATTCTGTCAAGCAAAATCCCGGTTGCTATACTCACATTCAATGAATTAAATTGATTTGCCATTTCAATATGAATAATTTTATCGAATCTTTTTAATAATTTTTGCTTTAATCCGCTATCTTCCTTTCCAATAAATAACGCCCATTTTTTATAACTTTTTGTAGTTTTTAATTCCAGTGTATCGTTTTTTCGCTCTGTGCAATGCGCTACATCATTTTGCATACCAGCACCTAAAAGAAAGAAATTACGATTTTTAAGTTGATTGGCTACTTCAAGGCTCGAAGGCTCAAAGCAAAAGGGCAAATTCAATAGTGCCCCGCTGCTTACACGAAATATTCCCTCTAATGTATTTTGTCGAAGAGATTCTCTATCGCATAGAATTACGCCCTCTACACCCATGGCATAAGCAGTTCGAATGATAGATCCAATATTCCCGACATCGGTTAATCCACAAAGAATAAGCAGTGAATTACATTCTATTATCTCTTTTAAACTCATCAATTCTATATCTGTTATTCTTGCTAATATGCCTTGATGATTTTTCCCATGTGCTAGAGCCTGCGCCTTTTGATTATCTATGCGTAGAATTTTTATATTGTGCTTGCAAATCTGTTGAAACAGTGCTCTTGGTATTTCCTTTGAGAGATAAACTTCTTGTATTTGTTTAGGACTATGCAAAAAAACATATTCAAAGCATTGTTTACCAAAAATTATCATTTGTTGAAGCTCTCTGTGCTTTCTCTATCTATTTCATATTGATTCAATGCTTCCTCAATTTTCTTGTATGTTTTATATTGATTAAGAGCGTAAACTGACCAAATCACTGCTATAAGCCACCATATCCAAGAGCTACCTATCAAAGAAATAATTTGTAAAATGAGACAAATGATTGCGGCAAATGGGCGACCTATCATTAAAAGACTTAACCAAGGTAACAAAAAGCAACATATAAGCATTTTTTCTCCTATAAATTTGAGCTATCATAATTTGATTAGAATAGGAAATGATTGCTTACTTATTTTGCTTAGTAACAACACTAAAAGTCAAATTAGCGATTTCTGGATGAGCTAGAATAAAATCATTAAGTGTCTGTAAATCTAAATTCTTTACATTTTCAATAAATTCTTCTTTATAGTCAAGTGGCAATCCATTATAATAATTCATAAATTTTGCCTGCAATCTTTGACTTAACGTCTCTTCATTTAATGGCTTATTGCCAATGATAAATTGTTTTGCAGAATCAAGCTCTTCTTGTGTAGCACCTTTGCTTACAAAATCTCTAACTATCTCTTGTGTAAGCGCAATAGTTGTGTCTTGTTTGTCAATGGCAGTTTGTATATATCCAAAGAAAGAAGTGGTAATTTTAGAAAGATTAGGATACATATAGGCAGAATAAGCTAGCCCTCTTTTTACACGAATTTCTTCCATTAAACGAGAACCAAACCCGGAACTCCCAAGTATAAAGCCAGCTACTTGCGCTTTATATCCTTCGGTACGAAGACTATCAATATTTAATGGACTTGCAAAGTAAATAAATGCCTGCTGCGTGTCTTTTCGCAAAATTTTTAACGGGTTCTTTTTAACTTGATAGTTGGGGATTTGGATTTGTGTGCCTTGTGGCAACATAGAAAGCATCTTAGTAAGTTTTTCTAAGCTAGAGGAGAGATTCATATCTCCTCCAATGACAACCACCAATCTTGCTAATGCAAGATTATCTTGCAAATATTCTCTAACCTCTCTTAAGGTTATAGAATCTATTTCGGAAACCTTATTGCCAAGTGCTGGATATGCCAAAGGAGTATTTGCAAAAACGTTTTTATTGAGCAATGTCATTGCCTGATAATCAAAATCACTTTGCTTGCTCATAAATGCAGCCTGTAATTGTGTTTTTGTATCTTTGAGGCTAGATTCTGTAATATTGGGATCGCTTAATAAACTATGTAATTGCTCATAAGCAAAATCTTCATATTCCTTTAAAAAATCGACTTCAATAGTTAAAGTAGTTTGTCCAACCGAGGCATTAATACTCACCGCTTTGCTGTCAAGTAAATTGGCAAATCCCACCTTTCCTAATTTCTTTGTACCAAAATTAAGCAGTGTGCTAGCAACTTTTGCTAACGGCTTTTTGTTCGGGTTAAAAATATTTCCACCGCCGATAAAAACGAGTTGCAAATGCCCAACAGGGAGAAATGAAGAAATTTCACTAATAACAGGTACTTTTATCCCATTGATCACAAGAAAATCCATAGCATTCTCATGTAATAGTCGAAAATCATTCGCCTTTGTAGCAGCTTTCTCAACTATTTCACTATCATTGTTTGGCTTTTTATTGTCCTTTCCATTTGCCATACTTACTCCTAAAAGAATACTTAAAGAAAAATATATCACATATCGTAACATTATTATCCCCTCAAAATGCAAGGCTGTTTAAATTATATCACAAAACCACTACTCTCAAATAAATCCCAATTATCAAATAAAAATAACTTTTTGTTGTATAATCATAATTCTTACACAAATTCAACTTCAAGGAATATCATGCGACATTCTCTTAGTAACTCTTATTGCAGAATCTTTTCTCTTTGCTCTAGCCTTTCTCTTTTGTTCCTATGGTTATTTAATAGTGCTTTTACTATAGAAGCTAAAGATATCGCGGAGAGTTTTATGCGCTTTATGGCAAAGGACAATAGTTATTCCTGTGAAGGCGATCGTTTTAAAGCAACATGTAGTGCACCAAAAATAATGATTGCAAATGACTCTACTAGTACTACTGCAATAAAAAACCTCAAGATTACCACTGCGCTTAACAATAAAAACGCATCTTTTCACATGAGTGGAAATATTCAAATAACCGACCAAGAGATTACAGCGACACAAAAGCCATTTTTGCCACAAAGATTTCAATGCTCTACCCAATATTCCGTACAAAAAGTTACTATGGCTCAAGAAATAAACTGCCAAATTGATTCGTCAATCTACACATTGTTATTAAATAATCTACTTGATATTCAATCTGAAAACTTTCAATCTAAAAATTTTGACGAAATAATAGATTCGCTTGCAACAATATCTGAAAATACCACCGAAAAAGAATTAAAAAACATCCTTTCTAAATTCCGAGTTAATCCCAAACAAATTACCATTCAATTAAAAGGCAGCAAACTAGGTGATTCATTATTTCAAGCAATGAAAACCACACAGCCAGACATGACAAGAGAAAGTTATAATTCTACCATTGCATTAGGGGCTGCTATGATACCCGCCTCATTGGCGCAGTTCAAAGAAATTACTAGCGAAACAAATGCTAACCTCTCTAAAGCTGGCGGTGCAATAGCTGACGTGCTTATTTCTCGAAAAGAATCTGCAAAAATTACCCTCAAACGAAAAACAACAACTCCGCTTAATTTTGCTGATTTACCTGCATTTATTCAAAAAGCAGATTCAAATATTGAATATCTCTTAGCCATTCTTAACGATTATCAAATTACTTCTAGCACAGAATAACAAGGTTTTACGTTATGGACAATACACTTGTTAATGCTAAAACTCTTAGTGGTTTCCGCGATAGATTGCCTAAAGAATCTGCAGCTAAATCTAGGATTCTTAATGTCGTAAGTAAGGTATTTTTAAGCTACGGATTTATGCCAATTGAAACACCGCATTTAGAATATGCCGAGACACTTATAAAACAAGGTAGCCATGAAATACAAAAAGAAATGTACAGATTCAAAGACCACGGAAATAGAGATGTTGCTTTACGTTTTGATTTAACCGTGCCGCTTGCAAGATTCATAGTACAACATAGACATGAACTTGAAATGCCTTTCAAACGTTATGCAATAGGCAATGTGTTTCGCGGCGAACGCGCGCAAAAAGGTCGTTACAGAGAATTTACACAATGTGATTTTGATTTCATTGGGAGTAGTTCACTAAGTTGTGATGCCGAAATTTTGCAAGTCATTTATAGCTCTTTAACTGCATTGAATCTGCAAGAATTTAGCATTTGGCTTAATCATAGAGAGATTCTCAATGGGATTTTTGAACATTTTGGATTACAAGATAATATTGATTCTGGATTAAGAATTATTGATAAACTCGATAAAATAGGAATAGATTCTGTCAAATTAGAATTGCAAAAAGAATTATCTATCAGTGTGCAAATGGCTGAAGAAATTTGCTCTATCATTACAATTAAGCAAAACAATCATTATGAGGACTTCTTCAAAGAGATTGCCTATCTAAAAAACTACAATGAAAGTTTAAAAAGAGGCTTAGAAAGCCTAGAATCTATGTTGCACATTTTACATGATTTAGAATTTGATATTTCCGTATGCCGTGTGAATTTTTCTATTGCTCGAGGGCTTGGATATTACACGGGAATTGTTTATGAAACGACACTTAATCGTTTAAAGAGTATCGGTAGCGTATGCAGTGGTGGTCGCTATGATAATCTCACGCAAAGCTTTAGCAAAGAGCAGTTAAGCGGCGTTGGAGCAAGCATAGGCATTGATAGATTGATGGTAGGCTTACTCGAACTAGGCTTACTCGAGCAACGAGGCACAATGGCAAGGGCACTTATTATTCCCTTGCATCAAGATTATTTACCCTTTGCACACAAAGTGGGTGAAACATTACGGCAAAGTAATATCAGAGCCGAAGTCTATCCAGATATTACAAAAATTAAAAAATCTCTTAACTACGCCAACACCAAAGGGCACGAATTTAGTCTGATTATTGGCGAAGAAGAATTTAAAACAAAAACCATTACTGTAAAGAATATGACATCAGGCATGCAACGCGAAAATATAAGTTTATTACAAGTGCTGCAAATCATCAAACAAAACTAATTTACAGCCCTTGCAATTTCATTTTAATGTCTCTAGCGAATTTTCTAGCAAACTTCTTGATAAGATTTATCAAGTTACTTGAGTTGAATGATTAAAGAAAGAAATTTATGAGAATATATATCCATGTTCCCTTTTGTGATTCTAAATGCGGATATTGTGCCTTTTTCTCTCAAACACATCAAGAACATCTAATAGACGATTATTTTCGAGCGTTATATCATGAGATAGAATCAAATCTCAGTTCATACAATATCAAGCACATTTCAAGTATCTTTATCGGCGGAGGTACTCCTAATCTTATAAAACCTCAATATTACGAAAAAATCTTTGCCCTACTTTTACCGCTTTGCAATTTACAAGATTCACCAAACAACAAGGCTTGCAAACACGAAGATTCGAACAACTCTTCCCTAACAGAAATCACAATAGAATCTAACCCAAATAACTTGGGATTCGAATGGTTACATGCACTTCATTCCTTTGGTGTGAATCGCATAAGCTTGGGAGTGCAAAGCTTCTATGCTGATAAGCTCGCATTATTACAGCGTGAACATTCTCTGCAAGATATACAATACGCGTTTGATGTGATAACACGTATTTTTGATAATGTAAGCCTTGATCTAATCTATGATTGCCAATTAGATTCTCAACACAGACTACAACATGAATTAGAATCCGCATTGCAATTGGGTATTTCACATCTTTCGGCATACAGCTTAAGTATTGATAAAGATTCGCATTTTGCAAAAACAAATCAACATCATTTATTGCGAAAAGAAAGCTTAGGGGTTTTTGTAAGGGATTTTTTGTGCACGAATGGCGCATTGCATTATGAAGTTTCAAATTTTGCCATACCTAAAAAATGCAAACACAACTTAGGCTATTGGAATAGTGAAGAATATTTGGGGTTTGGCGCAAGTGCGGTAAGCAGAGTGGGGCAAAATCGTAAGTATGCTCCAAAGAATCTACAAAAATATATCGCCAATCCTTTGCATAAAACAATAGAAAAATTGAGTAAAACAGACTTAGAATTTGAAGAAATTTTTTTAGGGCTACGTAGTGAAGTCGGAGTGCGAGAAACTCTACTGAATCAAGAAAAATTGCCTATTGTCCTTAATAACAAACTATGCTATAAAAAAGATTCAAGAATCTATGCTAACAATTTATTTTTAGCCGATGAACTAACGTTGTATCTTTGCTAAATTAGGCTATTCTAGGCTACTCATTGCGCAATACTTGCAATACATTCACTTCGCTAGCTTTTTTTGCAGGATAATAAGAAGACAAACAAACAATAAAAATCGCACCGATTATAGTGCCTATCAAATCACTCATTAACAAATCAATAGGCAATCTTGATACCCCATAAACATCAACGGGAAGGGAAATAATAGGGAATGTCTTTAATATCCACATTACTCCAAAAGCCGCAATGATTCCAAAAATTATCCCGCTACCGCCAATGACTACCCCTAAACGAAAAAACAACTTTTTTATATCACTCTTGCTTGCCCCAAGACTGATAAGTAAGGCGATTTCCTTTCGTCTATTCATTACAACCATCAATAAAGAGCTAATAATATTAAGGCTTGCCATGAGAATAATCAACATAAGAACCAAAAAAAGTGCTTTTTTTTCTAATTCCATCGCAGAAAAAAAGTTGCCATTTTGCTCCCACCAACCTTGCGTTTCGGCATAAAGTATCTTACCTGTGTTGTCTTGATATTCTTGCATTGCCTGTTGAATCGAAATAATATCTTCCATAGGTTTTTGCGAAAAAATATGTATACCGTCATAAACATTCTGTGTTAATCCGCGAATAGCACGTAAAGCTTCAAATGAAGTGTAAGCTATGGAGTTATCATAATTTCTTAATCCACTTGAGAAAGTAGATTCCACACTGAATTTTTTAAGCTTAGGGGTAAGTGCTAATCCTGTCGGTGCTAAATCCGTAAATATAAAAGTAACTTTTTCATCTTGTTGCAAATGCAAAGCATAGTAGAGATTTTCGCCCAATAGCATAGAAAAGGTATGATGAAAAATTTGTGCTCTACTCTCTTCTAGTACTTTATTCACTCGCTTCTCACGTGGCAAATCCACACCATATACAATAACGGGATAAATTTCACTACCTTCACGTACCACAGCTTGTGTTTGCATATACGGGCTAAATTGCAAATTGGGGAATCTATGCTCCAAAAACACAATCAAGTCCTCTTGCAAACCTTGCATCGAAGTAGAAAAAATCGTGATTGGATAATTCATAATAAAGAGTTTACGTTCAAATTCTTTTATCATACCATTCATAATGCCCATTGTTACGAGCAGAACCATAACCCCTACACCGACACCTAGAAACGCCAACAAAGCAGTAATGGAAATAAAAGGCTGTGTTTTATCAAACTTAAGATATCGATAGAGAATAAAATAAATCAATTTATGATTTGACATAAGGCTACCTTAATGAATAAAGGTTGTAGATTCTATCATGTTTTGGAGAATATCATCTAAGAGACACAAAAGACGGCAACAAAATGACGTTTGCTTGCCCGTTTATTGACATAGGTCAATTTTTCTATCTTGCTTTCAAGCTACAATCACCTCCTTAACTTTTTTATAAGGAAAACTATGACACAACAACAAATACAAATTATTAAAGATTGCATTCCTGCATTAGAACAACATGGTAAAGAAATCACAAAAGAATTTTATAGAATCTTATTTGAAGACTATCCCGAAGTGAAGCCTCTCTTTAATCCGCAAAAACAAGAATCAGAAGAACAACCTAAAGCTTTGGCGACAGCTATCTTAAAAGCAGCGCAAAATATAGAAAACTTAGACGCTTTAACCTCATTTGTCGATAAAGTGGCGCACACTCATGTAAAACTTCAGGTACAACCAGAACACTATCCTTTAGTTGGCACATCATTGCTGAAAGCTATCAAAAATATTCTCAACCCAGACGATCGTGTTTTAGAGGCTTGGGGAGCTGCCTATGACAAAATCGCACAATTCTACATAGCAAGAGAAAGCGAGCTTTATGACAAACAAGAAAATAAGTAATATCAAACATAAAGTTTGACAAAGAGAATCTAAAAGCCGAGTAAATATTTTGATTCATCATAGTAAGATTATTCATTAGAGGATTACATCCAATCAATGATCTTCGCAACTTCCGACACTTTTGTGCATTTCACTTGCCCTTTGTATCCCTTAGGAATATTAGGGACAATTGCATGACTAAAACCAAAATTCGCTAATTCTTTCAATCGCAACTCCAGTCCACCTACTTCTCGAATGTCTCCAATAAGACTTATTTCACCAATAAACGCTGTGCAAGATTTTAGCGGGCGATTTTTATAGCTTGAGAGAATGCTTGCAATCAGAGCCAAATCCGCGCTTGTTTCATTAATTTTAATCCCACCTGCGACATTAATAAATACGTCATGTTTGCTTAAATGAATCCCCATTTTCTTCTCAAGCAAAGCCAACAACATATTTAAACGATTGCCATCAAAGCCATTGGATAATCGTTTCGGAATCCCAAAATCATTTTCGCAAGTTAGTGCCTGAATCTCCACAACAATACATCTACTTCCCTCCATGATTGCCACGGCAGCACTTCCGGGCATATCTTTCTTGATAGTAAAGAATCTCTTCATTGCCTCATTCGCACTCACCAAGCCATTTTCTCTCATTTCGAAGATTCCAATCTCACTTGTTGTACCAAAGCGATTTTTAAACCCGCGCAAAATCTTTAATTCATTTGTACGTTCACCTTCGAAATAGAGTACGCAATCTACCATGTGTTCTAACACTCTAGGACCTGCAATCTGTCCATCTTTTGTAATATGTCCGATGATAAATATAGCAATATTGCAACTTTTTGCAAGTCGCATAAGCTCAAAAGTAATTTCTCTTACTTGCGACACAGAACCAGGTGCAGCAGAAAGATTAGGCGAAAAAATCGTTTGTATAGAATCAATAATGCAAACTTCAAATCCACCATTAAGTAAATTCTCTTTAATCTCTAAAAGATTAATTTCACTCAATAAATAGAGATTATCACTCAAGCATTGGCAACGTTTTGCCCGATTGTGAATCTGCCCTAAACTCTCTTCACCACTAACATACAATACTTTTTTGATAGATGTGTGTTGCATGCTACCCGCTCCATCTGCTGTCAAATTTCCCCCTTGCATTTGTCCATTCGCTAACCCCCCTGCCACTTTTAAAAGCAATGTAGACTTTCCAACACCAGGACTGCCTCCTACAAGATATATCCCGCCCCGCACAATACCACCTCCAAGCACAATATCCAACTCACTTTGCGTAGAACTAAATCGCTCAACTTGCTCTTCTTGAATATGCGTTATAGGAAGTGCCTTTGCGTTTTTATCAGAGGAAATGCTATTTGTAGAATGAGATTGCAAGGAATATCCATGCTGATTTCTTAGCTCAATAAAGCTCTCCCAAGCATTGCAATTAGGGCATTTACCAAGCCATTTACTGCTTTGCCATCCACAATGCTGACATTCATAAAGAGATGTTACTTTTTTTGACTTCATCATCTTATATCCCTATATAAAATAAACAAAAGTGATTCTATCGTTTACAACCACAATCTGGCTCTTTCTCTTGACAAAAATTATTGGCTAAATGTAAAATTATCAACTATAATTTGCTTTATTTACAAAGGAGGAGGGAACAAGAATATGCGTTTTTCTACTGATAGCCATCATAATAATATACAGCAAAACAGGCTAGCACCTGTGCATAACAAGCCTTTGTATATCAAAACACAGAATCACAATGTAGAGGCTGAAGATTCCGCTATACAACTTCTTCGTTTGCAAATTAAAGGCATGAGTTGTGCGAGTTGCTCTGCGTCTATTGAACGCGCTTTGCGAAAGCAACAAGGAATCTTAGAAGCGAATATCTTTATTCTTACACATAGTGGAATAGTGAAATTTAATTCCTTGCAATGCAGTGTCCAACACATCATGGAAAGCATTAAACAACTAGGATTCGAAGCGATTATTGATTCGGATATAAATTCCTCTACATTATCCAATCAAGCTCATAACTCCCCTCTAGCTTCTGCAATCCCAACAAATATCACTCAAAATGGCAACCCTGCTTCGTTGCATTCATCGCCTAATCCAAGCGTACTCCTGACTGATTCTTCTACGCAAAACATATCATTATTTAATAAGATTCATTGTTTCATTGAGAATCGATTACTTACTAACAAAAGACGTCTACTACTAAGCCTCATATTATCAGCCGCAATACTCTATATAAGTATGCTACATGAAATGCTACATTTGCCTTTGCCTGCTTGGCTATACAATAATTTCTATAATGGAATGGCACAACTCATAATTACCCTTATTGTTATGCACTTAGGAAGGACGTTTTACTTTCGCGGCATTCGAGCACTTATTTCCTTGAGACCAAATATGGATTCTTTAATAAGCATAGGAAGCTTGGCTGGATTCTTTTATAGTTTATATTCACTGCTACAATTTGGAGTGATAACGCAGGAACATTTGGCAAACTGGCATTTGTATTTTGAAAGCGTTTGTGTGATTCTTAGTTTTGTCATGCTAGGTAAATATATTGAGGAAAATGCAAAGTCTCTTGCTACACAGAATGCTACAAAGTTACTTGAAAGAAACACTAAGTTTGCTCAAAAGATTCTTAATCCCGAAATTGTAGATTCGATGCAAGCATCGACTGCTAGCAATCAAGCGATACAAATACAAGAAGTTTTAGTGGATACATTGCAAATTGGCGACTATATACAAATACTGCCACAAAGTTTTATTCCCATTGATTCATTACTATATTCTCCTAACGCTAGCATAGATGAAAGTATGTTAAGCGGGGAAAGCCTACCCGTTAATAAAGAAAAGGATTCTTTGCTTTTCGCAGGAACGCTTAACACAGATACAATGATTATTGCACGTGTTACTCAATTAGCAAAAGATTCTACAATCAACAAAATGCAGATGCTTATTAAACAGACTTATGAAAGTAAAATGCGTATTGCATTGTTAGCGGATAGAATCTCAGCTTTCTTTGTGCCTATCGTTATAATACTCGCTATCCTTAGTGGAATATTTTGGTTTTTTTATGCAGATACACAAACGGCTCTATTGTATTTTTCTAGCACTCTCCTTATCTCTTGTCCTTGTGCTTTGGGGCTTGCAACTCCTATGGCAACCCTGTTTGCTAATGCACGCGCGAATAAAAAAGGTGTATTTTTCAAAAGTTCTCAAAGCCTAGAAAATTTATCAAAAATAGATTACATTATTTTTGATAAAACTGGCACGCTTACAGATGGAAATCTACAATTACACTCTATCAACCTAATCGATACACAATCATGCCATACAAAAGAAGAATTGCTAAAAATCTGCGCTTCGATTGAAACAGGAAGCAATCATCTGATTGCTAAAGCAATCGTGCAAGCAGGGAAAGGATTCGAACTCTATAAGAATAAGCGGACGACTATTCTTGCTAACGCTGGCCTAGAATCCACATTAGAGATAGATTCTAAACAAAGACACTTTGTAATAGGTAATGCCAAGATTCTTAAAGAAAAAGCCAACATAACAATAATGGAGAAGTCTCAAGAGAATTTATTAACTATTCATCTCGCAGAAAAGAAACAAGACGGCTATCAATTATTGGGCAATCTTGTTTTACAAGAAACTCTTAAACAAGATGCAAAAGAAACGATAGACAAGCTTACAAAGGCTGGTTTCGTATGCGAAATTCTTAGCGGAGACACTGCAAGCAATGTAGCAAGTATCGCTAATCTTTTAGGAATAAAACACTGCGCAGAATGTCTTCCCGAAGATAAAATGCGCTATATACATTCTCTACAAAATGAAGGACATAAAATCATGATGGTAGGCGATGGAATAAATGATGCTATAGCCATTGCAAAAGCTGATGTCTCAGTAGCTATGGCATCTGGGCATGAAGTCAGTATTGAATATAGCGATATTATTTATTTTCATAAGCATTTGTTGGGTCTTGTAGAAATATTGCAACTAGGTAAAGCAACACTCAATAATATTACGCAGAATCTCGGTTTTGCATTTCTCTATAATAGTATTTGCATACCTATTGCAATGGGTATATTTAGCGGCTTTGGAATCATACTTAACCCAATGATAGCAAGTATTGCCATGAGTCTAAGTTCAATAAGCGTTGTAGGTAATGCAAGTAGATTGTATGCAATGCAAAAAGCACAAGCTCTCTAATTTGTAAAAATTTTTGTTATTTTCAATATAAAACAACATATTGTCTGTTATTTTAATATTTAAGTAGTTTTTAATATTTATTAGAATAGAATCCAAACTCTATTTTTACTTTTAGCTATGGACAGGTGGGTGAGTTGGCTGAAACCACATCCCTGCTAAGGATGCGTAGTCGCAAGATTACCGAGGGTTCGAATCCCTCCCTGTCCGCCACCTCGATATAAATCTTATAAATCTTATATGGTTATTTGATAATCAAATAATAAGTATTTATTTATCTCCATACATAATAAAATAGCAAAATATTCCACATTTCACTTCTCATACAAATTTTTAAATTTTGGGATCTAATAACTTCATAGCTTACTCTAACTATTTCAGCTCTAAATGTTAATAAATTTGATGGCGCACCCACCCATAAGCCTCATTAAACGATTGCAAAAACCTAAAATTATTCCAAATACCAATAATGCAATAAAGTTATTAGAAGTCTAAAGCAAGAGTTAATAAAGCACCGATTCTGCTGCAACACTCTTACTAAATGATCGGGGTTATTGAATGGGTAAGTGAAATCGTAAATAGAAAGACATGGTTGAGAATCAATATGATTCTTGAGACAAAATATAGAAACTTAGAATCCCTAAGAATATTGGGAGCTTGCGGATAACAATAAAGTTAACGTAACTTATCTCATGCAAGCAATAATTATCATTTCAAACCGCAAAAATCTCTAATTGCTTCAATCTTATCTGTTTTCTCCCAACTAAAAGCTGGCAATTCCCTTCCAAAATGTCCATAAGCTGCTGTTTGACGATAAATAGGACGCAATAAATCCAAAGACTCTATAATGCCTTTTGGTGTGAGTCGAAAAATGTGTTTTACGCATTCTGTAAGCTTCGAATCCTCTACTCTGCCTGTATTATGCGAATCAATCAAAATCGAAACTGGCTCAACCACTCCAATAGCATACGCTACTTGCACAGTTGCTTTATCACATACACCGCTTGCTACAAGATTCTTCGCTACATAACGTGCGGCATACGCTGCACTTCTATCAACTTTACTTGGGTCCTTGCCGCTAAAGGCACCGCCACCATGCGGGCAACTTCCTCCATAGGTATCTACAATAATCTTGCGCCCCGTTAATCCTGCATCGCCTTGTGGTCCACCGATAACAAACTTCCCAGTAGGGTTGACAAAATAACGAATATTATCATTTAAGTACTGTGCGGGTAATACTTTTTGCACAATTTCCTCAATCACGGCATCTTTTAAATGAGTTTGTTGTACTTCAGGGCTATGTTGTGTGGAAATCACAATCGTATCAATTCCCACAGGTACACCATCTTCATAACGTACAGTGACTTGAGATTTACCATCTGGGCGCAAAAAAGGCAATGTTCCATCTTTACGTTTTTGCGCTAAACCCTCTGTAAGTCGATGGGAAAGCCAAATAGGTAAGGGCATTAGTGAGGCTGTTTCTTTGCAGGCATAACCAAACATTAATCCCTGATCCCCAGCACCAATTTCTCCGTCTTCTCTATCTACGCCCTGATTAATATCTGGACTTTGCTCACCAATGCCATTAAGTACAGCCGCGGAACGATAATCAAAACCATAAAGCGCGTCCGTATAGCCAATTTCTTGCACAACCTTACGCGCAATTTCTTGCATAGGAGCATAAATATGTGTTTTCAACTCTCCTGCAATAACGCAAAAGCCATTGCTTACAAGTGTTTCACAAGCTACACGTGCCTTCTTATCTCTCTCTATTATATAATCAAGTACCGCATCGCTAATTTGATCTGCCATTTTATCTGGATGTCCTTCAGTAACGGATTCTGAAGTAAAAAGGAATGATTTTTTCATAAACTCACCTTGTGTTTTGGAATTTTTGTAAAATGAAAGGCTATCACAAATTGAGTAAATATCTTTACCAAACATATATTTACAGCAGGAGAAAAAATAGCAATTAAAACCAAGATACTGCGATAAATATCCTCTTTACATTAGGCAACAAAAATTATGAAAGGCTAATACTTAGTAATCAAAGTAATAAAAATCCGATACAATAAGCCCAGATACACCCCTATAAAGATAAACCAATGAAACACACTGCTAATCATTTTACTATTAACGTTACGTCAAAAAGTTATCCTATTTACTTTGGGAATCTCACTTGCTACACTCAACAATTACAAGAAATGACTACAAAAAAGATTCTTATTGTAACAACAGATTCTATTGCCAAAATTTTTCTTAATGATTTACTCGCATTGTTCAATAAAAATAGTACGCAAATCAATAGCCTGCCCATTTGTATTCTACCAGATGGTGAATCTACTAAAGATTTAGAGCACATTGAAACAATCCTTAATGCAGCATTTACTGCGAAGCTTAATCGTAATTCCTTAATGATAGCTCTAGGCGGCGGTGTTATCACAGATATGGTAGGTTTTGCAAGTGGAATTTACCAAAGAGGCATTGATTTTATCAGCATTCCCACAACATTGCTTGCAATGGTTGATGCAAGTGTGGGTGGAAAATGCGGGGTAAACAACAAATATGGTAAGAATCTAATTGGTCTCTTTCACCAACCAAGTGCCGTATACATCGATATAAACTTCTTGCAAACTCTACCAAAAAGAGAAATCAGTGCTGGCTTTGCTGAAATCATTAAAATTTTTGCTTGCTTTGATTACTCCATGCTAGAAGAGCTAGAGCAAGAAATACAACGATTAGAAACACCGCATCACAACAAAACCCAACCCATACAAAATAAGCTCTTAGAATCCCCTCTCCTTATGACTATGATTCAGCAAAGCATTAAACTTAAAGCGCGAGTTATAGAGCAAGATGAAGAAGAACGAAATGGTGTACGTGCCTTGCTTAATTACGGACACACTTTTGGACATGCCATTGAATTAGAGGGAAATTTTACACAATATTTACACGGCGAGGCAGTGAGTATGGGGATCGTTATGGCAAATGCACTTTCTTATAAACTTGGCATTCTTAAAAAGAATAAAATGCAGCAAATTAAAGAGTTATTAAATCGGTGTGGATTACCAACTATGTATTGCATTAAAGATAAAGAGTTATTTTACCAATCTTTCTTTCTTGACAAAAAGAGTTTAGATTCCAAACTGCATTTTGTATTATTAGAATCAAAACCGCATGTTTGCGCTCGTATCCATAACGATATTGACAAAGACACGATATTAGAGGTTCTACATGAATTCTGCTAATATAGTAAAACAAAATAAAATCTTTCATTTTTTTGCTTGTTTTTTGCTTGTTTTTTGCTTGACAGTACAAATAAGTCTAACGCAGAACCCTGATAGTGCCACAAACATTCCACGTACCACACAAGCCGAAACAAAAAATAACCGTGCAACACACAATGAATATTCGAATCAAGAAAAGCTTAATAGAATCGATGCGCAATTAAAATATAACGACAGTATTTGGCTCAAACGATATGATAATTTTAGAAACTATCATCACATCTCTAATGAAATTTCGATTCTAGAAAAAACCAACTTGGAATCTACACTAAATTCTCAAGAATCTCACAGACTAGAAACACTAAAAAAACAACAAAGTCTTTTGGAGCAATATCGTAGCAAACCGTTTGGAGAATTGCTTGATAAGCCACTCCTAAATGAGCCGCCAATTATTAATAATCCTTTTGGAATCTTTGGAGCATTGTCTTTCATTAAGCATATTTCTTCTGTCCGAGATAATATGCAAAAAAACAAGTATGATTTAGACCAACTCATTACAACATTGGAGAAAAAATCAGAAATCCTTCAAGCTATTCTTAAAGACAATCATTTAGCAATATCGCAAAAAAATCACTATAAAAATTCTCTTGAAGATGTTCAAAATGAAATTTTAGAATTGCAAAGCGCACGTAATATTTTTGAAACAACAATGGATGTTTTCGGCAAAGACTCAGACGAAATTATTGCGAATTTAGAAATGCACATTAAGAATCAGATTCTTAAATTGGGATATATTGGCATTGGAATCTTAATTAGCATAGTCATTGCTTTTGCATTGAAAATGCTTGTCAAACGTTATATTCACCACCATGAAAGAGCCTATACAACAAGTAAAGTTATTAATTTTTTTAATATCACGGTCATTTTCCTTATCTTGCTTTTTGCATATATTGACAACGCAACTTACGCCGTAGCAATGGTAGGCTTTGCTTCTGCTGGGCTTGCTATTGCTATGAAAGATATGTTTATGAGTACTTTGGGTTGGCTTGTTATAGTTGTAGGTGGCAGCGTGCATGTAGGGGATAGAATCCGAATCAAAAAAGAAAACGAAGTTTTTATTGGTGATGTCCTCGATATTTCAATGCTACGGATTACCATTTATGATGATATTACACTTACTTCTTATCGAGATAATCACCGTGCTGGAAGGCTTATTTTTATCCCGAATAACTATATATTTACGCATCTGATTGCCAATTATACTCATGGGGATTTAAGCAATATTTGGGATAGTGTCGAAGTTTGTGTTACGTTTGATTCTAATATCACTAAAGCAAAAAACATTGCATTAGAAGTCGCAACCACGCATGCCAAGCTTTATACAGAACAAACAAGGATGCAAATGCAACGTATGCGAGATAGATTCTCTTTCGTACATTCAGTCAATGTTAATCCACGAGTATTTAACTTTATCAAAGAAAATGGAATGGAGATTTCTGTATGGTTTCAAAACTATGCCTATGGAACATTACATCTCAAAAGTCTTATTGCGCAAGAAATTATTGAGAAATACTTACAAGATGAAAATATCCATATAGCCTATCCTATCACTCGTATTGTTTATCAAAGCCAAGATGGGCTAAGCAAACAACCAAGCGATTTATTAAACAGTCAATACCATACAACGTAAATTACGAGAGCGAAAGAAACATTGCAATATTTTACGTTTTAGGATTCAACTCTTTACAAAATTTGTAGATTTTTATAAAACCAAACTTAAACATCGCGAAAACCCATAAAGAGCGCATAAATATTCTGTTATTTGTTTGCAACTATGAAACTACCTATAAACGTCTATAAATGTTAGAAACTTGACTATCTGAATGGTTTGATGAATAATTGTTCATTGATTTTTGCTAATACCATAAGCACTTTACAAGAGAAAACAGAAAGAAAAGAAATTGCAGCCATTCATTCAATAGAACAAACTGAATCTAAGTTATCGATATACTGACAATATCCCACTGCTTTATTTTAAATAAGTGTTACCATATTGCCGTGAATCTGATTATGATTCGGCAATGACGAATCATTAAATCTTTTGTGCATTTTTCAACGAGCGATATTCATCTTCAGTAAAGATTCTAGAATCTAAGAAAAAACTCTTACCGCAACCATATTCCAACGAAAATTCACTCCCGCTCCCTTCTTTTGCATCAAGAATAAGCTGTGTATGATTCCAATAAACAAACTGCGCCTTATGAATATAGAAAGGTGCATTTTCAACATAACCTAACAATACATCATTGCTGCCTATTTGAAAATCACCCTTAGCATAACAATAAGGAACAGAACCATCACAACAACCGCCCGATTGATGAAAAAGTATTTCACCATATTGAAGTTGAAGCTCTCTAATGAGTAAAATGGCATTTTGCGTTGCAATAACTTGTAGGGGTAAATCTGACATAACACATCCTTCAGCATAAGCAATTAATCATTAAGAAAAGATTTATAAATATGTAAGCCATGACGATTAAATCATGGTATGAGAGAAATTGGGCTTATACACTTTGATATAAAGCCTAATGAATTAACGAAGAAAAATTACTTCCTAAAATCAAGGACCATACGACCGTCAATTTTACCTTTTTTCATTCTATCAAAAACATCATTGATTTCCTCTAGCTTAGCAGGTGCAACATGCGCACGTACTTTTTCTTCTTCTGCAAAATTAATCGCTTCTTGTAAGTCTAATCTTGTCCCAACAATGGACCCGCGAATTGTTACGCCATTAAGAATCATATTAAAAATATTGACAGGAAATTCACCAGGAGGGAGCCCATTCATCGCCACAGTGCCGCCTCGTCGCACTACTCCTACGGCTTGTTTGAAAGCAACGGGATGCACAGCTGTTACAAGCACACCATGTGTTCCGCCATTGGTTTCTTTTACGATTTTATCAATCGTACCCTGCTCGCCTAGCTCTTTGGCGTTTGCAACAACTGTTGCCCCGTATTTTTTTGCCAACTCTAATTTATCATCAGCAACATCAATAGCTGCAACATTTAATCCCATAGCTTTTGCATATTGCACTGCTAGATGCCCAAGACCGCCGATTCCAGAAATCGTTACCCATTGACCGGGTTTTGCCTCTGTCATCTTTAATCCTTTATAAACAGTTACACCTGCACAAAGAATAGGAGCTACATTCAGAAAATTGCTGTCTTTCTTTAGGACGCCAACATAATTTGCATCGGCAATGGCATATTCTGCAAATCCACCATTAACAGAATACCCTCCATTTTGCTGCTCCTTGCAAAGCGTCTCCCAACCAGCCATACAATGTTCACAATGTCCGCAAGCACTATAAAGCCACGGGATACCCACTGCATCACCTTCTTTGATGTGCTTTACGCCTTTACCAACTTCTACAACATATCCGACACCTTCATGACCTGGTATTAAGGGAAGCTTAGGTTTCACTGGCCAATCCCCATCAACGGCATGTAAATCTGTATGGCATACGCCACAAGCCTCAATTTTTACCAACACGTCACCCTCTTGTGGTTTTGGAATCGCGACTTCTTTTACAACTAATGGCTTACCGAATTGCTCAACAATAGCTGCTTTCATTGTTTTTGACATAAAAACTCCTTATTAAAAATTAATACCATTAGACTCTTATGAATAGTTACTATAAATTATATTAAAACATATAATACCAATTCTTATTGTTTTATGAAAGACAATAACTACTAAAAGTAATATATTTCAATATAATTAAGAATCAAATAATATAAATTTTAGAATTATCTATCCTAAAATTTAATAACAAGTTATACAATATTTTCTTAAATAAAGCTTAAAATTGAATATTTTTTCAGTAAATTATAGAATATTCTTGAAATATAAATGACTCTGTAAAAAAATGTAACTTTTTAAGAAACATTATTAAAGTAATATTCTATTCATAATGCACGTTTTCAAGAGCTCGAGTATGATTGACTAACCAAAATAGAAAGGGCATTATGCAAGAATTGTCAACAATCACAACAGACGAATGTAACTTGGTAGCCGTTATAGATTCTCTACTAAACTATCAAAAAATGGGGATACATATATTTCTACTTGAAGGAGAAATTGGCGCAGGCAAGACATTTTTGGTGGCACATTATGCGCAAACATTAGGCATACAATGTGTAAATTCCCCTAGCTTTAGTTTCATTCAAGAGTATTCGCTTGATAGCAATCAAAACTATCCGCAAAAACCTCTAAAAACCAATAATAAAGAATCTTATCATCAAGATTTGTTATTGCATGTTAAACAGATTCCCTGCATTTATCATTATGATTTATATCTCAAAGAATATTCTGCAATACAATATGAATTTCTTGAATCCCTAAGCAAAGAAGGGATACATTTTATCGAATGGGGAAATAAGGAAATTGCGACACAATTAGCAAGTTTAGGATTTCCTAATATGCTTGTTACTATCACCACCGACAATAACAATGCTACAAGAACCTATAAATTTTTTTCAACTATATGAAAATATATTTATTCTGGCTTTAGATTCTAATTTTTTTGTATGGAATATTCATTCTCTAACAACCATTCAGCAACATTTTTTGCACTTCCATGTCCCAGATAATTACGTAATTCTCGAATTCCATTATAATATTTTTCATAATCAAAACGTTGATAAGCCTGTAACATGTTATCTGCGCAACAATCCCACTGTATTAATTCTTCATGTAGCCATTCGCTTCCTAACCCTACTTTTTCACTTTGTTTGCCCTGCTCAACGAGCATTGCTTGATAAATAATATTTGCTAAACCGATGAAATTAAGCTGCACAAACATACGAGCAATAATATAATCCAACCATCTTGCTTTATAAACAAGCACAAAGGGAATCTGCATAAGACTTGCCTCAAGAGTGGCGGTACCAGAGCAAATGAATGCAAAACATGCGCCCTTCAATCCCTCCTTTGTGTCGTAGCATAATTCAAAGTCGTCTATATTTCCATAATGCTTCATTATCGTTGCACCTTTAAATTGAGGGGGAACAATAAGTCGAAGTACCGCATCCGGTTTCAAGGCAAAGAGCTTTTTTGCAAGGATTTTATATTCATAAATAAGCTGTTTAATTTCTGTCTTGCGACTACCTGGCATAAAAACAAAGATATTAGAATCTTTATTGCTAAAGTCCTCATTGTCTTTATAAATATCAAGCAATGGATGCCCGACATAACGAGCCTTTCGTCGATAATAAGGAAGCTCAAAACGCCAGACTGAAGCAAGCTTATCGCAAAGAGATTCTATTTCTTTGGCACGCCAAGGTTTCCAAGCCCAGACCTGTGGAAGAATATAATACATAATAGGGATTTGCGGATTATGCTTCCTAATCAGCTTTGCTAAACGAATATTAAAAGAAGAACTATCCATAAGCAAAACTTGATCGCACAAACTTGCCTCAATACTTAGAATCTTCAGCGCATTTTGTAAAAATAATATTTTTTGTGCGACATCGCTAAATCCCATCACAGAAAAATCGCTAGGGAGAAACAAAGCGTTGCCAATTTCGGAATCACAAACGCCCATAAGCTCACAATGCTTAGGTAATATAGCAGCAAGTCTCTTTAAATGCAGGTTAGAGCTAGGCTCTAATGCACTCACAAAGATTCTCATTTGCTGTTTCATTTGACATTCCTTAAAGCTTCCTTAATGGCTTCTTGTTTTTGTATGCTCATACCATCTTCTGTTAATATTTCATTGAGTTTACTGAAAATTTGCTCAACTGTTTGTTCTTTTTTCTGAGCCTTTCGATTGAAGTCAAGTGAATCAAGATGAAGATTCTTTGTCTTAAAAGTCGAATCGCTTAAAGCATAGTCTTGTTGCTGATGTTGTGCATTAAATTGGTTATTAGACTGCCTTACTGCCGAATCATACGGAAATGATGTAGGGGAATCTCCCAAAAAAGAATATTGTATAGAATCTTGTTGCAAATTAGTATGAGATTTTTTGGGTATCGGATTGAAAGAAATCGTATTTTCTAATTCTCTGTTCTCATCATATTTCGCATGTGGAAGCATTTGTTCATAAGAATTCAGCATCTCTTTGAAGCTATCTTCCTCAAACAAATCGCGCAACTCCACAGCAAGTTTTTTATTTGTAAGCTCTAACTTTGTAACATATTCTTTCAATTGTAAAAGCCTATTGCTAGCCTTTTGATAAGCTACATAAAGAGTAGAATCATAGATGATTTGCGCAGCCCTTGCCATAGCCGTTGCCCCGTTTTTTACATGCACGCTTACTGCAGTTACAGGCTGGAAATCCCCTATGATTCCATCAAAATCTAAAATGTTCTCAACATCTTCCTCTTCTTGACACTGGAATGTAAGTTGTTGATTGGTTTTTGTAACAATCTTTGCATTTGTGCGAACATAATCTAATCTTGATTGTACCTCATCGAGTTCTTTATGAGCATCTTTTAAGAGATTATTGGCATCGGTAATTTCCGCAGTAAGAATCTTGAGTTGTTTTTCTTTGTCTTTAATAAGCAAATTGTATTCGCGCAAACGTTCTGCAAATTCTTTTTTCTTATTTTCAAATATCTTGACAATTTGCCAAGATTCCTTAATTGCCTCCGCTTTTGCAACAAATTCTAAAAAAATTTCTTGTTCATCAATATTTTGAATAATATGTGCTAAGACTTCTCTTTCATCTTCTTTCAAAAATACTCCTTTATAAAATCTCCAATTCCAATTTTTCTAGCTTTATTTCTCTGCCACTAATAATAATAGTATCTTTACTGTTGCAAAAAGGACAATTAGGATCATTGAGACTATGAAAAGACTTTTGACAATCCCTACATTCAAGTAAAAGTTGCTCTGTAATTATATCAATTTTACATTCAGATAATGATTTATATTCCGTTTTTAATATATCAAAAGCACTTATAAGAAGCGTCTTTTCTATATTCGCCCTCTCTCCTACACTGACAATGATTTTACTTACAAAATCCGCATTATGTCTATCCAATTCTTGCAATACAAGCTCAATAAGCGAAGCAACAAGAGAATATTCGTGCATAGTTATCCTTTAATATTTATACCCTAGAAAATTTCATAAACACAGCTTTGCTCGGAGAAATAGTTTGCATACAAAAGCCAAAAATAGCAACAATTGGATCAAACAACCCATCATAAATATCTGTCATATTAGGAAACAATAACCACAACATACATGCAATTAAAAGCATCACTGCACATAACCTATCAATACAATAAATAAGCGCAATAATCCACGTCGCAACCAATATCTCATCACTTAAGCCCACATATCCGCAAACCCAAATATCTAAAGAATTTAATGATAAAAAAAACCATGCAGCAAACAGTGCTATAAAACCGCGATAGCCTATCATTAAACGAATGCTTGGTAAGAAAAACCGCACGATACTTACAATAGAAAGAATAAGAATAGAAAAACTTGGAATATCAAAAAAAACATAAAAAAACGAAGAAATACTGAAAGAAAGAGGGAATAAACAAAGCGCAAAAATGCCACAACTAAAAGCAATTTTTAATAATGGGCTATAAAAGTAAAATGACGGCTTATAAAAAGTAACACAAGAAAGCACAATAGCTACACTCATCAACGCATAAACAATCAACGCATAAATAACCATAATTCTTCCTCAATAATTGTAAGCGCAAATCTTTATTAGCCTAAAGATATTATATCTAAACTTAAGAGCACCAATAATGCAACAACAAATCTACACTGCCCAATCTGCTTTTAATAGCTTGTTAAGAAAACTGTCAAAACAAGAATATAAATCATTGCTAATTTATCTTTGTAAACTTTGCAGATATGACAAAATATCACGAGTGCAATTCTGCAAAATATTTTGTTTGTCATTATTATTCTGTATCCACAAAGTAAGCAGCTCTTTTTTGTCTTGATGCAGCCTTGTAAGTTCTTCGGAAAGATTCCATAATGCTTTTTTGTATAATGAAAAATTGAGGCTAAGTTTTTCTTGAAATAATCCGTAATGAATCCCGCTATTAATAAAAATACGAACATTTTCTAACGTAGGATTATACAGTGGCAAAGAATCTGGTGCGCTACGGTGCTTTGCAAGAGCGTTCTGTACTTCAAAATGCAGTTTTTCTAGTGTTAAAGCTATCATGTTGCAAAAATCCATATTAAGAATCTTCTGCAAAAAAGACAATTCATCTTGTAAAAAATGAATGCAATGTAAAGCATTTATTCTATAATCATTCAAAATCTCACATTCCAATGTTTCTACCCAGAATCTTTTGTCTAATATCATTCGCCCTAATGCCAAATCACTATTATCATCATCGCAACCAAATTGCAATAACCGCAAAGAATGCGTGCGCCATTCCTCTATTTGCGCATAAAGTTCCTTTGTTTCAGATTGTATAAATTCCTCAAAACTCTTACCAAATTCACTAATCTCAAAGCCCAACTTTTTAAATTTGCGCATAAACTCATTTTCATCGCTACAAAGTCGAGTAATTAACCTATCCTTTGGAATACAGCTCATATTTTTTGTCTGTTTTACTACTTTTTTAAACCCCAATCTACTTTTACTCTCACGTACAATAATAATTTCCTTGAGTTCAAAACTATTAAAAATCTCTTGCGCTAAAGAATCTAAATGTAATTCAAAGGCATTAAAAAGACGTTGAAACTTCTTTTCAAGTCCGCTTTGCAATGCGTGAAAGCGCACTTGTTCAATGTAGATTCCTAATTTCTTTGTTAATGCGATAAACGCTTGATTGCTCCGATGAATTTTCTTTTTCTCTATAACAAGAAGCATGCGTAAGTTACGTAAGATTCTATATTCTTTTGCATAGATAGATTGGGGCTTAATACATGTTGTAATAAAATCTAACACAGCCTTTATATTGGAATCTTCAAAGAGTTTTTGCGCGGATTGAGTGTCAGATTGCATTTTGAGAGAATCTATCGCCTGCTTTGCAGAAATAGCAATAATTGTCTCAAAGAAATCACCAAATACCCTTTTAGCATAAGCTAGACTTGTGTTAATTTCATCGGCATTTTTTAACCTGTCTTTTTGATTCAATACGCAAAGGCTTTTGCTCGCATACTTTTGAATATATTTTTGTAGAATCTCTTTCTCAGTATTCTTCCCTACATTATCGATGAGACTTAACCAAATAATGCCATCAACCTCTTCTAATAAAGCGTTTGTTGTATTAGTATCGCTTTCATTTTGTGAATTAAACCCCGGGGTATCTAAAAAAGTGATTTCTCGCAATAAATCCAATGGCACAAACAACCTATAAAAGCTAATCTTTGCGTTTTCAATAGAATCTATTTGCTTGAGATATTCTGGATGCCTATGAATTATCATGCCATTTTTATAGTGAATTTCTAAAGTAGTTTCTTCTCCATAGACAATCTCACAAACTTTTGCCGTAACAGGTGTGATACCACTAGGCAGAATCTCTGAACCTAAAAGGGCGTTTAAAAATGTGCTTTTTCCACTACTAAATTGCCCTATAATTGCCACTTTCATGGGTGTATTACTATCGTTGAGCAATCCTTTAAGAATCTTTTTAGTATTAGCACTCAAAGGGGAGCTTTGCGCAAGAGCGTATTGTGCCTTAACAATAAGCGCATGTAATGGTGTGTTGCTAGTGTGTTTGTTTTTTTCTTGAAGACATTCTTGAATAAAAATCTCAAAAATATTTGAAGGAATGGTTGTCTCTAAATTATCCTGCATATTTTTCCTTATTTCTGTTTGAAGATTGCATACAAATCTTCAGAGAAAATTTGCGATAAGATTCTATCAAGATTTTCAAAAAATCATTGTAGTATGTTAGAATTTATATCGGTTTTCTTAAGGAGAAATAATGAGATTTTTAAAATTCAAATTTCGCCGTGCAGATATTTTTCTTATTCCAATTGCTGCAATCTCAATCTTCACTTTGCAATACTACACTATACAACAAAGCGCAAATAAACACCAAGAAAAACTAGAAAAAAAACTCGATACTCTTAGCAAAGAGTGTCGAGCAGGAGAACAAACAGCCTGCAATCAATACACGCAATTATTAGAACAAGCATTAGAAATAGAATTAGAAAAACAAAAGCTTAGCAAAGATTCCATACAGCCAGCTCACAATTGATTCCCAAAATAGTCATAAAAATAGAACCAATGATATAGCTCCTTAATCAACCCAAGCTATGTTATAATAATGCCTTAATTACCACGTCTAAGGGATACTATGAAAAAAGCTATTGCTATGCGCATAGTAGATTGGGATGATGAAGAAAACGAGGAAAATTTTTACAAAAACTATTTTGTCAAAATCTTAAGCAAAAAATATCACATCAACTATTCCGACAAACCAGATTTCTTGCTCTATGGTTCATTTGGGAAAAAACATTTGCAATACGAATGTGTGCGCATTTTTTATACAGGCGAAAATGTAAGGACAGATTGGAATATAGCAGATTATGGTATAGACTTCGATTTCTTAGAATTTGGAGACAGACATTTACATTTGCCTTTATTCATGCTCTATACAAGAGACTTACTTCTTGCAGCAACAAAACATTCTCGAGCGCAACAATTCATGGAATCCAAACAAAAATTTTGTAGTTTCCTCGCAAGCAATCCTCATGGTGATCCTTATAGAGAACAACTCTTCAAGGCAATTTGTCAATATAAAAAAGTAGATTCAGGGGGACAATGGCTAAATAACATAGGATTTTGTATTGGCGACAGATATAGCGATTTTTCATCACCTAAAGCAGAGTGGCTACCTGCCTATAAATTTAACTTATGCCCAGAAAATTCCTCTTATTTAGGGTATGTAACAGAAAAGATTATCCAAAGTTATGCGAATGGTTGCGTACCGATTTATTGGGGAGATTGGAGCTTGTGCGATAAACAATATGCTACAAATCGATTTGTCTTTAATCCACGTGCCTTTATTAATGCGCATGATTTTGAAAACTTCGCAGACCTACTAGAAGAAATTAAACGTATTGATAATGACGATAATGCCTATTTCGCCATGCTAAAAGAACCAGCATTCCTTGACTTAGAACAAACATTAAAAAATTCACAACAAGACACTTTCACAAATATTGATAATTCTGATTTTTCCTTAGATGACGACATGTTTTCTGAATTTTCTAATTCTGATATATATATATATATATATATATATATATATATATAGTAAGGGAGAGAATTTTGAACTTCTTTAGCAATATTTTCGAATCCAGCAATCCGAAAAAAATTCTTTTCTCACAACATGCGAAAAAAGAACACAACGAACGAATGGCTTATATACATTATCAAGAAATACTGCGAATACGCGACAAAACGAAGAAATTTATTCCTAAGCCCTTAAGAAAATTCTTTTGGGGATAACTTATAGAATCCTAATTGAGAGCAAAGAATGTGGCAGTTTTTCCAAAAATGGTTTTTCCTATGCAAAACACAAAGTTATATTTTTCTACAAGAGAAGACAACACTACAAACAATAACGTTGCAAACCTTGCAGAGTAATACAAAGCATAATTTACATCCTAATTTCCCTCAAATGAATGCCGCGAATTCACATAAGCAAAACAAAAGTTTTCACAACCAATCGTTTCTTGATTCTCTTAAGCGATTACTCAATACGCAAGGCAAACTCGCATACCCAGCCATCATTGCGGCGCTGATTTTTTGGTTGCCACTCTGGAGTTTTATGCTAATAGAACTCCTAGGGTTTTGGGGAAATATACTCATCATAATAAGTAGTATAAGTGTTGTATTGCTTTACTACACAGCAACATCGCAGCCTATTGTCCCTCGACGATTATTATTCAAACAGCTTTTTCTCTTTAACAAGTTAGCATCACATTTGCAAATGCCTCTTATCATTCTTTCTTGTCTTACTATTGGCATAATACTCTTGCATATTTTGCATAAGAATCCTTATCTTTGCGTAAGCCTCTCCTACCCTATAAGCATTAGTATTTTGCTGTTTCTGCCACGACAATATCGATTCTATCTTGGCTTTTTCATTGGTGTTTTTGGATTCTATTGGATGTCGCTTAGCTTACGTTTTGAAGACGCGTCTGAATTTATACCTTTGCTTGTGATCTGCATAGGGCTTGTTTATGCAATCTTATTTAGTCTGCTACTCTATTTTCAAGCTTTATTCTTTCGCATCCTTGCCGTACTAGCACTAAGTATTATTCATCCTTTTGGATTCAATTGGCTCAATCTTGTATTCTTTAGTTCATATACAATCTTCATTCCTTCCTTAATGGGATTAACCTGTCTTGCCATTTGCCTATCTTTAATAATGTGCAAAACTAAAATTGCTTATTGTGGAATCTTCCTTGCAATAGCCAGCTACGATTATAACTTCAATAGCATGCAAGATTATTTCACTACAAACAAAATCCTCAAAATTGTTCAAACTAACTATGCGCAAGATTATCGATGGCTACAAGACAATCAAGCAACAATCATTCAGGACAATATGACACAAATTACCAAAGCAATACATGAGGGCTACAAAATGATATTGCTACCTGAAACGAGCTTTCCTTTTAGCCTTAATCACAACAAGGAAATCTTTAATGCTCTCTTGGCAAAAAGTCGAGAGATTATCATTTATGCAGGAGGAATACGACTGCAAGATTCCAAAGAAAGCGCAATCGCTAATCAAAATATTACACAATATTCTTCACATTCTTTGCAAACACCATGGACGGAAACAACACGTTCCAAGTTGCTTTTTGGTATCACATTAAATACCAAGAGGCAAGATTCCTTCATCCTCGACTTGTCAACAATAAAAAATCACGATAAGCAATTTCCAAGTGAAGAGTTTATTAATCCCATCAACACACAAGAAGGATTCTATAATAGCTATTATATTTTTACACAAGGAGTAGCGGCTGTGGCAGACAAAGTAGTGCTTGTGCCTTTTGGAGAAACATTGCCTTTTCAACAATACCTTGCTGGCTTACTAGAACGATTCAATATTACGTTTGGATTTAATACGGGAGAAAAACCACTTAGTTTGACTTGGGATAATCACACTATTACAATAGCAAATTGCTATGAAGCAACACTGCCCTTGCCTTACCAAACTGGAGCGAAACATATCCTTGTAGGCAGTAACAACGCATGGTTCTCTCCGTCTATACAGCATTTCATGCAACAAATGATTATCAAATACTATGCAAGGCATTACCAAAGCTTCGTCTACCATGCAACTAACATTACACCCGAGACCATCATTACCCCCAATAATGGTGCGGACAAATAACTTTTCGCAACAGATATTTCTATAAAACCACATAAAGAGACGCGGTAAATAGAATATAAAATTAGAATCTAAAAAAATGATTGGTTGGACCATTTCCCTTGCCAAGCTGCAATGAATATAAAATAGCATGAAATACGTATTCTTTTGCTTTTTTAACAGCATACAGAGTATCACACCCAAGCGCAAGATTGGCGGCAATAGCGGAGCTTAATGTGCAGCCTGTGCCATGTGTGTTTTTGGTAGCAATCTTAGGAGATTCTAAAATATGAAATGTGCCGTTGTAGAAAACATCATCTGCATTTGCTTGACTATGTCCGCCTTTAAGCAAAACCGCTTTTGCGCCCATTTCATAGAGGCATAAGGCAGCCTTTTGCATATCTTCTTTATCGTTGATTGTAAAACCGCATAATTCCTGCGCTTCAGGAATATTTGGTGTCAGCACATCACTCAACTGCAATATACGTCGTTTAAAGGCTATTCTGCAGTCTTTGGGCATCAAGGGGAAGCCATTCTTGGCAAACATCACAGGATCAACAACAACATTTTGTGGCTTATAAAATGCAAGATTCTCTGCAACACAATCAATAATAGCATTCGAGCCAAGCATTCCTATCTTCGTAGCATAAGGTGGAATATCTTCAAAAATCGCCTCCATTTGTTCGCTAATAGATTGTGTAGGGACATCATAGCTAGAAATTACTCGAGACGTATTCTCTGCTACTACGCTTAGAATCACACTCATACCAAAAAGCTTATGTGCATTAAAGGTTTTTAAATCCGCTTGAATCCCAGCCCCTCCACTGCAATCACTACCCGCTAGAGTAAGAACGGGAATAATGCTTTGCGTCTGTGGTTGTATGGTTTGTGCAACGTGTGAAATGGGTTTATTGTCTGACATAACACGACTAGTAAGAGCACTATCGGTAATTGTCTGTGTGGTTTCCATATTGATAATGTCTTTTGTAGTGTTTTGAATATTTTGCATAGTTATCCTTTATTAATCCTAACTTACTATGTTACTAAATTAAGAATCATAGATAAATTACATCAATAACCATAGATTCATAAGAATCTTATTGAAGAATCTCATTGTTGGCAAATAGTATCAGCCTAAATATCAATTCGCTTCCCTTATATAAGAGCATGGAGCTTATAGTTTTCGTAAGCAGACAACATCTTTTGCTTATAATATCTCCATATTTATACAAGAATAAAGGCAAACACGTTATTATTTTCATTGAAATTAACGCTAAAACTAGATACTTTCGCTTCAGAATCTTATTATATTCTTTCACGGCTTTTTTATGTCTTACTCAAGATTCCATTCCTTATTTATTAAGAAATATTTGCAAAATTTGATATAATCTCAAAACTTGAATTTTCATTAAACAGCAAGGCTTGCAACACATGTCTCTTACCGATTCTTATATTCTTATCACAGGTGGTGCAGGTTATATCGGTTCACACACCAACGCTCTCCTTAATACACTGGACAGTAAAACTATTGTACTTGACAATCTCATTTATGGACATAAAGAATCATTGAATTTCTCTTTTTTAAATTTACCAATAGATTCTGTTAAACAAAGCAATAAACGGGGGGGGGGGGGCAAGACTCTTGTACAAGTAATACAACCGACACAATACATCTTTCAACACAGCAAAATATCCAACAAAATCATGCAATAATACAATTCTTACATAAAGCCAATCTTCTTTCCAACACTACAACGAACAATCCAGATTCACACAGAAGCCCAATTGGCAATGACATTGCTAGCGCGCCCAATCAAAGTACGATTTTTATTCAAGCTAGCCTAAATGATAAAAACTCCCTCAAGGCTATTTTTCGTACCTATAACATTGCTGCTGTAATCCATTTTGCTGCATTCGCCTATGTAGGGGAAAGTGTCTACAATCCTGCAAAATATTATCGCAACAACATTGCCAATACGGTCACTCTCTTAGAGACAATGCAAGAATACAATTGTAAAAAAATCATTTTTAGCTCTACTTGCGCAACTTATGGTCATCCTATCTATCTACCGATTACAGAATCACATCCTCAAAACCCTATTAATCCTTACGGATATTCAAAACTTGTAGTTGAACAAATGTTAAAAGATTTTTCCCGCGCTTATGGATTGCAATATGTCATTTTACGTTACTTTAATGCCGCAGGAGCAAGCATGCTTTTTGATATTGGTGAAAGCCATACTCCTGAAACACATATTATTCCTTTAGTTATCCAAACTGCACTTGGAAAGAGAGAATCTTTTGGTGTTTTTGGTGATGATTATGGAACAACCGATGGCTCATGTATTCGCGACTATATTCATGTCGACGATTTAGCAAGCGCCCATATTCTAGCATACCATTATTTGCAAAATGGCGGTAATTGCGATAGTTTCAATCTTAGTAATGGAAGGGGGTTTTCTGTCTTTGAGATAATAGAATGCGCTAGCACGCTCACAAACCAAAACATTACCTATACCATAGAACCTAGACGAGACGGGGACCCTAGCATACTGATTGGTGATAGCACAAAGGCGCGAAAAATCTTGCAATGGAATCCGCAATTCGAAAACCTACAAACAATTATAAAATCCGCATTAAGATGGCACAGCAATGCGAGATACTAATCACATTGCAGACAACACTGCAATTCACTCTAATAATCAGACAGCCGATTCAAAAAAAACCAGAATTATTCAGAATCATCAAAACAAACTGCCACATACCACAACGGATAACACATCACACTCGATAGAATCTAAAAAGATTCTTAACGAATCGCTCAAAAATCCTTTTGGACAATCTACTAAAAATTATGCAGCAATAAAACAATTCATAGGATATTTCTTTGTCTCTTTACTTGCATTATTCGCGAATTTGATGTCGAGATATTTCTTGAATTTCTTTATGAGTTTCTGGCTTAGCGTTGTTATTGCTTATATCATTGGGCACTTTGTGAATTTTTCTCTAAGTAGCATTTTTATCTTTCCATCGCAATATGCTGAAGGGTACAATTGGAAAATTACCTTTTGGAAATTTAGCCTTGTTGCTTTGATTGGGCTCGTAGTAGCACTCTATGTTAGTGTGTTTAGTCTCTCACTATTACAGCATTATCTGCCTTCTATCTTATCTTTCTTGGAATCTTCTAGCTCTTTCACGCAAAATAAACATTTCTCATTGGATTCTACTGCTATTGAATTTCTCGCACATATTAGCGGTGTTGGTGCTGGCTTTATCTTGAATTTCTTAGGACATAAGCATTTCAGTTTTACTAAAGCGAATTTGAGAAAACCTATATACAAGGAATAATCATGAAAAAAGTCTTGATTATCGGCGCAGGTCCTGCTGGACTTAGCGCAGGAAGAATTTTAAGTGAAAACGGTTATGAAATTATCATTTTTGAATCTGATTCGAAAGTTGGCGGTATGAGCAAAAGTCTTAATCTGTTTGAGCAAATTGTTGATATTGGACCGCATCGCTTTTTTAGCAAAGACAAAAGATTGAATGACTTTTGGCATAATCATACCCGCAATGAATACGAAAAAGTATCGCGTCTTACGCGAATTTTTTATAATCATAAATTCTTCTATTATCCCTTACGGGGCTTTGATGCACTTTTTAAGCTTGGTATCATAGAATCTATTCTCTGTGTACTTAGTTATATTCGAGCAAAACTCAAACCATTCCAAGGCAATAGTTTTGAATCATGGGTAGCAAATGCCTTTGGTTATAGACTATATAGTATTTTTTTCAAATCATATACCGAAAAACTTTGGGGTATAAAATGCAGTGAACTTGATTCTGATTTTGCTGCGCAACGAATCAAAGGGCTCAATCTCTATGAAGCGGTAAAAGCAGCGTTCCTTGGCAATGGAGGCAAGCAGCATAAAACATTAGTTGACGAATTTAGCTATCCCAAAAAGGGCTGTGGCGTAGTTTATCAAAACATGGCAGAAGACATTATTGCACACGGAGGGAAAATCCTCCTACAAACACAAGTGTTAGGCATTACAACAACAAATAAAAAAGCTTCGGGAGTTATTACAGACAAAGGGAATTTTGAAGGCGATATTATTATCTCAAGTGCACCTTTTAATGATATGGTTATTTCTTTAGGGGAATTAGATAGCAACACTAAGAATCTCGCTAAACAATTGCATTTCCGTAACACTATTTTAGTTTATGTAGAAATATATTGCCCCATTGCCGATACGCAAAATAAGATTCAAGAATCTAGTTTATTTAAAGATAATTGGATTTATGTGCATAGCAAAAACACGCATACAGGACGAATTACCAATTTTGCCAATTGGACTGAAGACCTCAAATGCGGTAAAACGGAAACTATTTTGTGCCTTGAATATTGGGCCAATGATAATGAAGAATTATGGAATCTTAGCGATAGCGAACTTACACAAATTGCCAAAAAAGATTTGTTAGATTCTCAACTTGTAGCCAATGAATCTCTTATAAAACGTACAAAGATTCTTAAAATTCATAAAAGCTATCCCGTCTATGAGCGAGGCTATAAAGAAAATTTACACAAAATCTACAAAGCACTTGATGAATTTAAGAATCTCTACTTCATAGGAAGGAATGGCAGCTTTAAATACAACAATCAAGATCATAGCATATTAATGGGACTTATGTGTGCAGATAAGATTCTAGGGAAAGAATGTGATTTATGGCATATTAATACGGACTATGATTACCAAGAAAGCAGCAAACAATAACAATGTGAGTCTGACTTTGCTACGCAATGAATCAAAGGGCTCAATTTTTATGAATCGGTAAAAGCAGCGTTTTGGCAATGGAGGCAAGCAGCATAAAACATTAGTTGACGAATTGAGCTATCCCAAAAGGCTGTTGCTTATGCTCAATGCCTAATAATTTATAAAGGAAAAAGATGGAAAAATGTATTGATTTCTTACAAAATCTCTCAAAGATCATTTCAGAACGTAAAACATTACAAATTATTCTTCTTATTTTGTGTGTATTGGCAATGAGTGCAAGTTTTTACAACAATGCTTTTCGTATTGCAGGAAAGAATTGGTTTGCCAGATTCGGTAAAGATGTAGAAAGTCATATTCCAGCAACTATCCTAGCCCAAAAATATCACTTTGATACAGAAGGTTACGGATTGGGATTTGTATCTGCCAAAGGAATCAAAGACAATTATGGCAACGGAACATTGAGAATGCTAGAAACACATATTCCACCAGAATCTTTTCACCCATATAAATCAGCTATTGGTATACAAGGCTTTGTATGGGCATGGACATACAAAATGTTGCATTTGGAAAATCTCGATGTTTTGCGTATGATAAATTCATTAATGAGCGCATTGTCGATTGTGTTGATTAGTATATTATTGATGAAGATTTTCGGAAAGCTTTTTGGAATACTCTTTTTTGCTTCAATGTTCCTTTCTGGATGGGTTACAAATTTTGGCAACAATCTTTATTGGAGCATTTCTGTGTGGTTTTTACCTGCCCTATTTTCATTCTACATATATATATGTAGAATGAAAAGTAAGATTCCCATTATTCTTTGTTGTATAGGTTACTCCTTAGCAATTTGCATGAAGTCTCTATGCAGTTATGAATACCTCACAAGTATTGTGCTATTCTCTCTTAGTCCATTCCTGATTGTCATAGTATTTTCTCTGATAACTCGCTATAAATATGGGAAAACACCCCCTATTTATAGCAACAATTATCGATTAATCCCTATCAAATCCGCATATATCTATACAATCATACTTTTTACGTTAAGTGTTATAGGGTTTTTCTTGGCTTTCACTTGGCATATTTATATTCGTGGTGAGGGAAATATATGGTTGGGATTGCAAGACGTCTATCAACATGATTTTTTACGTAGAATGATAGGAGGCAAAGCCGAAGCTTTTGATCCGGTTTATGCACAGTCATTAAATGCGAATATTTTTACTGTAATAGGCAAATATCTCTATTGGGAAGGAAGTTTTTTAGCTGGAACAGGAAAATATGGCTTTGCTGTATTGCTCATTGTAAGTATTGCATTGTTAGTACAAATGAAAAATCAAGAAGAAAAATATCTTTTAACGTCTATGTTATTTGTCTTCGCGCTTCCTGCTCTAAGTTGGTTTATACTTGGTAAAGCGCATTCTTTTGTACATACACACATGAATTTTATTTTATGGTATCTAGGATTTACTGCAATGCTGCTTTACATTCCCTCTACATTTTTACTACAAAAAAAGAATAACTTTAAGAAGTCCTAATCCTCGTATAATGAGAGTAGAATCGAACAATGCAAGAGAGTGAAAAACAGACAATAAAATATAGCCCAGCAACCGTAATAAAAACAGCAACAATCTCATCAAAACTCGTAAGTCTACTTAAAATATCTTTAGAGACATTTGTAAGCTCTGCTACATTTAATGCTGCAAGAAAAGAAGTGTCTTTTATGGTAGTAACACATTGTGAAAGAATAGTCGGCGTAACTTTACGATAACACTGGGGAAGAATAATATACCAGAGTGTAAAAACAAAACCAAATCCTTGCGAAGCGGCTGCCTCAAACTGCCCTCGTGGAATAGAGTTTAATCCTCCACGAATAATTTCTGCCATAACAGAAGATGTATACAAAAATAACCCTATTGTTCCCAACACAGAATAATTTGCGGGGATTCCAAGCACAACAGGCAACACAAAACAAGCTGCATACATCCACAATAATAAAGGTGTGTTTCTAAAAACTTCAATATATATTCCCGCAAAATATCCAAAAATCTTGTGCCATCTATGCGTAAAATAATTACGCATAACAGCTAAAATTGACCCAAAAATGATAGCACCGCTTGCTGCAAAAAAAGCCATAACAATGGTAAGCCACAAACCGTGTAATAGTGCATATAGATTCTCGATACTCATGATAATCTCTATCTTGTAAAATACTTATGTTTTAATTTTTGTTCATATCTTCTCATAATCATAGACAAACAATAACAAACAAAAAAATAAAATACTCCAGCAACCACATAGGCTGGAGCATAGTTCAATGTAGATTGAGCATAAGAATCTGCATTATACATAATCTCTGCCCCCGCAATAATTGCTAATACAGAAGTATTTTTAATGAGATTCACTGCTTGATTTACAGACGGTGGTAAAACAATGGGGATAGTTTGAGGAAGAATAATATAAAACATTCTTTGCATATAACCAAACCCCTGCGAAGCGGCTGCCTCAAACTGCCCTCGTGGAATAGACTCGATTCCACTACGAACAACTTCACTCATATAAGCACCATGATACACTCCCACACCAATCATTCCTATTGTAAAAACATCAAGAGTAACGCCAAAATAAGGAATCTGCGGTAAAACATAATATAAAAAAAAGAGATTAATTAGCAAAGGAGTATTCTGAAAAAATTCTACATAAGCTCTTGCCCATAAATGCAAAATAGTTACTTTACTTGTTGCCATCAAAGCATGGACGACACCTAAAATAATCGAAATGCTTAATGCCAACACGGAAATAAGCAAAGTTAATGAAAAACCCTGTATAAAAAGATGAATATGGTTAAAGGTATCCACCCATCTCCACAATGCAAAAGGCGAATTATCCACAAGAATCTCCCAATCAAAAGAATCTTATTTTAAATTCCATTTAACTGCCAAAGAATCAATTTCTTCACGATGATTCTTAACAAAATTATTCACATAATTGCTCCATTCTGTATCATTTTTTCTTGTTACGATACCGTACTCTTGCGGATTTAAACTATCATCCAAAATCATATTGTTATTATCTAAATAACCTCGCAAGATTGACTTATCGACAGCAAAGGCATCAATTCGTTTAGAATCAAGAGCACTTTTTAGAGATGGATAATCTGGAAACTCTCTAATTGTTACTTTAATACCCATATTCTGCGCCGCGTTGCTTACAACTTGATTGGTAGTAGCGGCTTGTGCAACACCAATTACTTTGCCATCTAAACTTTCAAAATCAGTAAAGTTATTTTCTTTTAACACGAGAAATCCGATTGGATCTTTATAGTAAGAATCCGAAAAATTATAAGTCTTTTTTCTCTCTTCTGTAATAGTAAAAGTCGCAATCACCACATCGAGCGTCCCATTATCAAGTAATGGTCCTCTTGTTTTTGCTGTTACTGGCTCTAATTTTATTTTATTTTCATCACCCAATACTTCTTTTGCAAGCAATTTCGCGATATCAACTTCAAAACCTTCTATTTGTTTGGTTTTATGATTGAGTAACGCAAAATTAGGAGTATCTTTCTTAACACCTACAACCAAAACACCCTTTGCTTTAATTGCCTCCAACTGATTAGAAGCCTTTGCGCTTGCCTTATCACTACCCTCATTGCACGCATTCAAAAGCATTCCAATACCTATAAACAATATACTAACTAATACTCTAATAAAAAACGTTTTTCTCATCATAATATTCCCTCAACAATAAAATAAAATCACGTTAACATATTTAGTTAAACTACAATCAAGAAACTCAAAACAATATTCATATTTAATTTAAGATAAACCTCTACAACCTTAATGTGAGAGAATCTTGCCTAAAAAGTTCTTTGTGCGCTCACTTTTTGGATGGCTAAAAAACTCTTTAGGCACATTCTCTTCAACAATCATACCATCCTCCATAAAAATGACTCTATCCGCAACTTCTTTTGCAAAGCCCATTTCATGGGTAACAACAACCATTGTTGTGCCCTTTTCTTCTGAAATTTTACGCATTACATCAAGCACTTCTTGCACAGTCTCTGGGTCAAGTGCAGAAGTAGGCTCATCAAAGAGTATGATTTTCTTTTGTGTGCAAAGACTCCTTGCAATTGCCACTCGTTGTTGCTGCCCTCCACTAAGTGTGGCGGGATACACGTTCGCTTTTTCCTCTAATCCTACGACTTTAAGATATTTATAGGCAGTCTCTTCAGCTTCTTGTCTGGATTTCTTTTGAATCTTCATAGGTGCTAATATCAAATTTTGCAAAACGCTCATGTGAGGATAAAGATTAAAATGCTGAAACACCATGGCACAATATTTGCGACAAATAGTAAGTTTTGTTTTGTGTGTTAATTCAATACCATTGATAACCACTTTACCGTCACTAATCTGCTCTAAGCCATTCATGCAGCGAATAGTTGTACTTTTACCGCTACCACTAGGACCTATAATGACTAATTTTTCCCCTTCATGAACATTAAGATTAATATCTTTTAGCACATGATGTTTGCCATAAAATTTATTGACATGCTCTAAACAAATCACAACAATTCCCTTAAATCACTTTGCTTTTATACTAGCGCAAATCACTGCTTATTAAAACTTAAATGACTTAAAAATGGCTGAATATATAGAGTATTTACAAAAAGTAACTCTATAAATGTTTGTAACAATGAGCATAACGTCAATCAATAATTGATTCTAAGAATAGAAAAATGAAATCGTAAGCAATCCAGACATTCCTATTTTTTGCTATGATTGTGAAATAAAATATAGTTTATTTAGGAGAAATCTTGAGATTTAATACTATTATTTGCTCCTACCTTTTTTTTTCACTCTTATCATTCAATGGGCTTGCACTTTTGAGTTCCGAATTTTCACATACTTTTTCACAAGTTTTTCCACTTCTAGCCCAAGACGGTAAAATTTATGACATATTCTGTCTTATTTTGCTAGGTGTTGTTTTACTAATTATCTGTTGTAATTCCCTTAGAATCTCTGTGAAAGCACGTGTTCTTAGTAAAACCTTTCTTACTTTTGTTTTATTAATAGTATTCATAGTTGTCTCTTGCCTATCAATATTGTTCTATCATATCTGCGCCAAGATTCTTTTTCATTACACATTATCTAATGACAATTTTTTGGAGTCGCAAAAGATTCCAAATCTCATAGAATGGCATGAATATTATACTTCGATAGATTTTGTAGTTGCATTAATTTGCGGGCTAGGTTTTATTGTCTTGCCTTTGTGTTACAAGATGTTTCGTTTACATATTGATATACAGAATCATTTAGGTAAATCTTTATTTATATTCAAACCTCGTTTAACAAGCACCACAATAGCACTTACTGCTAGTGCGTTTCACCCTTATTTCTCAAATATTTCAAGCCATTATATAAATATAATATTCCTTTGTAGTGGCGCATGCCTGTTATTATATTCACTACAAAGTAAAAAAACATACGGATTCTATGAATATGCAAATATGATTCTTTTTGCCATGAGCATATTGCTCTTTCTACTATGCGGAAAAGTTATGTTAAGAGCTGATTTCTACAACGCCCAGCTTAGCTTTTATCTCCTTGCTATTCTCTGTTGGTGTGGGGAATGGATAGAAAATTATGATATTTTGCATAATAAAATCACTGACAAACTGATTTGATTCAGAAAATCTATGCAATTTACTCTGCGTATAAAAACTTTTAGTTAGAATCTTCTTTGATGTCAAACATAAGGAAAACAATGGAAATCCTGCAAACGTTTTTTTTTCGCCTACCGATTTTAGCTAGCTTTCTTGGAGGGGTTCTTGCCTTTATTACTCCATGTATACTTCCGCTTATTCCGTCGTATATGAGCTATATTTCCGGTACTAGCTTACATAATAGAGAAAATTACTCACGACCACATACTCTCCGTAACGCATTGCTCTTTGTGTCGGGATTTGGTATAGTGTTTTTTTTATTTGGTTTAGCCATGATTAATATCATCGATAATGTATTGCACTATCCTATTGTACGTTATCTTTCAGGAGGATTAGTTATCCTGTTTGGCTTGCATTTCTTGGGAGTCTTACCAATCAAGATTCTCTATCACACAAAGCAAATTAATCTCAAAAAATTTGAACAGAATCAAATCCTAAAAGCTATTGCTCCTTTTATTTTTGGCGTAGGTTTTGCGGCAGGATGGACACCTTGCACTGGTCCAATTGTAAGCTCAATCACACTACTTGCCTCAACCAACCAACATCTCGCTATATTCGCTATTTTTGCTTTTGTTGTAGGACTAGCCCTTCCATTCTTGCTTCTAGCAATCTTCCTAGAAGCAGGGCTTTCTCTGTTACGTAATCTTAAAAAACAAATGCGTATCATTGAAATACTATGTGGTATATTCCTTGTTTTTGTGGGCATCTTAATCATACTAGACGAAATCTATTTCTTAGTGGCTTTTATAGATAATCAGCTTTTTTCTTAACTTACCTTTGTCTTTTTTAATTTCCTTTGATTATTGTGTTTATTAAGACTGTTATTATAGAATACCATATAATTAAGGAGCATAAATATGGATATTGCAACGCGTTTTTTTCAAACATTCTATAATGAATGCGCAGTTGAAGGGGAATATTCCCAATTAAGCTGCGAGATCATTGACACCCTGCCAACCGATGTAAAAAGCATACTCTTATCGGTAAATGAAAATAATTTCGCGCTTTATAGCGCAACACCGTCGTTTCAATCACTTCACAAACAATGCTATTCACAACATATTCCAACAGCATCAGACATTATAACTATACAAAGCGTCAAACTTCTTCAACGGTACTTATTGCAGAATCTACAGATAAATGAATTGCATGATTTAAAAAATTCTATCTTTCGATTAAATGCTGCTGATATCCTTACTAATACTCACGCTAGAAATTTTATACAGTTCCTTAACGCTACAATCTCTCAAGCCAGAAAAGATTCTAAAACCCAAGCACAACAACTTGACTTGCACACACTTAAGACCGAATTAGAATCTCTACAAGCACGATTTTTGGAGCTTCAACTCAATAACTCTTTTTATCTCAAGCTTAATAATGTTCTTACTCACACAAAAAATCAAAAATTCTCTATAGGAATCACAGGCATTCTTAGCGCAGGGAAAAGCACATTCCTCAATGCTCTTTTAGGCAAAGAAATACTAGGTAGCTCTACTATACCTGAAACTGCAAATCTTACGGTACTTAAATATGGAGAAAAGCAATGTGCGAAAGTGCATTTTTGGAACATTCAAGAATGGGAGGCACTCAAGGAATCGGCTATTCATGATGAAAATCTGCTTGATTTCATCTCAACTACTGAAGAAAAATTTGGCAACACTCTCTATGATTTTCTTACAGAAAAAGGGAAAATAGAAGAAATACAATTAGAGCAATTAAACACTTTTACTTCTGCAAACCACGAAAGTAAGTTTTGTAATTTAGTTAAAAAAATTGAACTCTTGACAGATTTAAAGTTTTTACAAAATGGTGTTGAAATTGTAGATACGCCAGGTCTTGACGATCCGGTAACAAAAAGGGAAGAAATCACAAAAACTTACATTCAAACATGTGATGTGCTTATTCATGTGATGAATGCAAGTTGTGCGGCGACACAAACCGACATTGACTTTATTATAGAATCACTTGTCGAACAAAACATCTCAAGACTTTTAGTGATATTAACAAGAGCTGATTTAATAGGAGAAAGTGAACTACAACAATCTCTTGAATATACAAAATCTAGTCTCTCTATGCAACTTAAAAAATCGCATTACAAAGGCGATATAGAATCACTACTTGCACGTATTGATTTTATTCCGATAGCTAGTTTCCTAGCACTCCTCCATAGAACCAACAGAAACGAAGAAGCATTAGCGCAAGGTTATACGCTTGAAAAAACAGGGATATTGGACGTAGAGCAATACTTAGACACAATGCTTTTAGGAGAAAATAGTCTCAAACATAAAGATATTCTCTATCTTGCTTATCGTGCTTTTCTTAAAATAGCCCTTCAAGCACAACAAGAGGTTCTTTTAGAATCACAAATACTTAATGCTTCAAAAGAAGAACTAGAAATTATGCTACATGAGCTAGAAAAAGCCAACAAAGAACTTTTACAATCTTTGCAAAACAAGCAAAGTGAGTTACAAGCAAAATCACAAGAATTGCAGAATTTTCTACAAATCTCGGAAAATCTTATTAATAAACATCTCAAGATTGAACAAGAAAAGCTAAAAAGTAGAATCTATCATGATGCAATTTATGGATACAACAATAATAAGATTCCAAGCAAAGAAACCATTTGTGAAATTTTAGCGCAAGCACTGCATGATTGTTTCGTAGACACTAATCGCGATTACAAACAAAAAATTTCAGAAAAAATTGCGCAATTGCTAACAAACCAAGAAACAGAAGAAGCAAATTTACATCAAATTGCAAACTCGCAAGAACATGTAACACCAACACAGCCAAGAATTATTCTCCAAGCAAACAAGGAACAAATACAGCAAAGCCTCACATTTTTACAATCACACATACCAGATCTTATCAGCAAACATTCTCTTCAAACGCAAAATGATTTAGCTATACAGCTAGATTCTGTGTTTGACAAATCATTTGCATTATTTTATAAAGTGATTTCTGAAAAAAGCAAAGAAATCTCATTAGCATTTTCAACATATTTTACAGCACTAGGGAAACAACAAGAAGAATCTATTCAACAGCAAATCACAGATAAAAAAGAAGCACTCGCTCAAATGCTTATCCAAAGAGAAAACAGCAAATCACAGGATTTACGAGATTCTCTTGTCAAGAAACAAAAAGAATTACAATCGCTTATTAATGAATTAAAGTATATCACTCATGTACTAGGTGCATCATAGTTACTGCGGCTTTAGTCCCCCATTTAGCATGATAGTTCGCACAAATCAGCAAATTCTCGGTAAAATCTCTCCTTCTGGATATTCCATAAATCTTTGACTTTGATATTGTGTCTGCAATACAACACGTTGAAAATATATTTCCTCGAGATGTCCCCTTGATAATTGAGAAAAATCCTTACGCACTCTTCCAATAATAGACGCATCTTTACCCAATGAATGCTTATGCAAGATTTCTAATGCTCTCTTGGCATCACATTCTGCTACTGCCAATACACATACCCCCTCATTTGCTAATATGTATGGATCAAGTCCTAATATTTCGCATACCCCACGAACCTGCGTATCAATCGTTACTAATTCCTCTTCAATCTCAATGCAAGCCTCTGAAGCAATCGCCCATTCGTTAAGAACGCTTGCTATGCCACCTCTTGTTGCGTCCCTTAATGCGTGAATAAATATATCACCTGTTAAAATTTCCTCTAATAAAGGATAAAGACTCGCGCAATCGCTTTGTATGTGATTATCAAGAGAAATATGATTCTGTTCTAAAAAGATTGTTGCACCATGATTGCCGATTTTGCCACTTAAGATAATGCAATCATTGTGTTGCAAGTTTTTCGCACTAATACCTACTTTTTGTAAAATGCCAATACAGCTAGTATTAATAAAAATCTGCGAATCTCCTTGAGATATTTTAGGCAAAACCTTAGTGTCAGCAGCAAGAATTTTTAACCCCAGATTCTCACATTCTATTGCAACAGAATTAGCAATTTTCTTAAGCTTCTTTATGCTGAATCCCTCTTCAATAATGAAAGCTATGTTGAGAAATAGTGGTTTTGCACCCATCATTGCGACATCATTGCTGCTACCGCATACGCTAAGTTTTCCAATATCTCCACCTCGAAAAAAGGGAGGATTAATAATATATGAATCAGTACTTGTAACTGCGATTGCTTGTTTATTAATGCAATCATGACTAGATGTATCCGAAATTACAAAAAGTGCTGAATCTTCATTGGCATAAGGCATAAACTTAGTAAAAAACGGCATGAAAACTTGCTGTGTTAGCTCTGCTGAATGCAAACCACCACTACCGTGTGCAAGAGTAACAATATCCATATAAATCCTTATTAACGATAACAAATACGTAAGAATTATACAGCAAAGGCTATTTTAAGTAAAGAAAGTTTTATCTAAGTTTTGCTAGAATTAATTATTACTTTGTGAGATTACCTAGAGAAGGAAGCAAATGAAAATCGCTATTGTGGAAGATGATATTAATATGAGAAAAAGTCTTGAATTTTTCTTTTCAGATTATAAAGACTTGGAAATTACAAGCTTTAAAAATCCTAAAGACGCCTTAAAATCTCTTGATTCAAGTTTTGATCTAATCATTACAGATATTAATATGCCACAAATGGATGGTCTTGAGTTTTTAACTCAACTCAACGGCAAATATGAGGCAATCGTAATCACTGGCAATGCTACATTAAACAAAGCGATAGAATCCATTCGATTGGGGGTAAAAGACTTTTTCCAAAAGCCATTTGAGCCAGAAGACTTACTAGCCGCAATTTATCGAACAAAAAAAATTCTTGAGTTTAACAAAACAAATAAATCAAATAAACCTCCAAAAAAAACACTTAGTAAAGACAAGCTGTTTAAGTCTACTTCACCGCAACTAGAAACAGCAAAAACATTAGCAAAGAAAGTCGCGCCAACGGACGCTGCAGTACTATTGCTTGGTGCAAGTGGTGTGGGTAAAGAGGTTTTTGCAAGATTTATTCATGAGCATTCAAAACGTGCAAATGCGCCATTTGTGGGGTTAAATATGGCGGCTATACCTGAACATCTCTTAGAATCCGAGCTTTTTGGCTATGAGAAAGGTGCTTTTACAGACGCCATTGCTACTAAGCCCGGTCTTTTAGAATCTGCGCAAAAAGGCACAATATTCCTAGATGAAATTGGAGAAATGCCTATGGGATTACAAGCAAAACTTTTGCGCGCGCTACAAGAAAAAGAAATTATACGACTAGGATCATCAAAACCTGTGAAAATTGATGTACGATTTATTTCTGCAACAAATGCAAATATTCAAGAGAAAATTGCGAATCAGGAGTTTCGAGAAGATTTGTTTTTCCGCTTGCAAACAGTACCTATAAAGATACCTCCATTGAAAGAACGTTTAGAAGAAATCTTGCCATTAGCGCAGGAGCATATTAAAGAAGTTTGTGCCAATTACGGATTTAGCGAAAAAAAGATGAGTGAAAGCGCGCAAGAAAAAATGCTAAGTTACAGCTGGCCTGGCAACATTAGAGAATTATTAAGCGTCGTGGAAAGAGCCTGTATCTTAAGTGAAGGCACAACAATTGAAATTCAAGACTTATATTTAGATGAAAGAGAAAAAGGGTTATTTCATTGACAAACAATCGCCCAAGGCTAAATGTTGTTTTAAGGTAAAATACTGCTTCTGTGAAACTTAATATTCATACATTTAATGCTTGCGACCAATCATACCTTTAACATAGTAATACAATAAGTTATAGCAATTATTTATTGCGTACTTTATTTTGGGAAAGAATCCTGACAATAAGAACACGTCTGTCATTGCTATATCGCAAAGTAAAATAAATCTCATATTCTGGGGATTTATCGCCCTTTTTATCACGCCATCCATTACCAAAATCCTCTAAAACCTCTGTATAGTAACGGGCACTACAAATCCTCGCGTTAGACGTATAATCCATTCCTTTTGATTCTATATTGCTTATATGCGAAACGAGCTTGGAAGATAAAATCGGCTCTGTTTTTTCCCATAATGCAAGAAATTTGTTTTCAGCTTGCACACCATATTTACGTCTCTCTTCATCTGCTCGGGCGCGGGCATGAGATGTAAGACTTGCACGTGTGAGATTCTTATGCACAAGCTCATTAGAACAAAGTGGCAAAGCCGCCTTTTCGGGATTTTTCTTAGGAGTGTCTTGTTGAGTATATAAACGGTAATGTTGCGCAGAAACTGCTTTGTGTATACTATTTGTAAGAATCGCAATACTCGTAGCCTTATTGTGTTTGCATGCTATACGATATGTGGCTACATATTTTGGGGATTTATCGCCCTTTTTATCACGCCATCCATTACCAAAATCCTCTAAAACCTCTGTATAGTAATGGGCACTGCAAGTTCGCATTTGTTTATCTTTACTCAAAGATTTTTCATTAATACGACTAACGTGAGAAGTAAGCTTTGGCAAAACAAGCTTATGTGTCTCTCTCCATAATGCAATAAAATTTGCCGCTGCCTTTTCCCCGCGCAATCTTTGTTCCTCTTTATATCGAATATTTGCATGAGATTCTAAGCTAGCAGTCGCGATTTTTCGTATGACTGCAATATCATTACATTTCGGTGCGATTTGACATTTTACATTGGTGTCATTTTGTCTCAAATCATCACTTTGGCTATGTGCTTGTAAATCAACTTTATCGTTATCATTGTCGCTATGGTTAGCCTTATCTAATCCATCATCAATTTGATTATTTGCAACGGGTAATTGCGCGGGATTATCCTGATTATCCTGATTATCCTGATTATCCTGATTATCCTGATTATCCTGATTATCCTGATTATCCTGATTATCCTGATTATCCTGATTATCCTGATTATCCTGCCATAGAGGGGGATTCGTATGAGCAGCATACATATCTTTCGTGGACGTATCTTGTCTATCTTTTGTAGAAGAGGATTCTTGAGATTGTATAATATTCGTGGAATCTTTATGAATCATAGCATGTTGTGTTGCTTGTCTAGATTCTAAAGAATCAAGCGAATTAGTTGTACTCTGTGTTTTTTTGGATTTTAGAGAATCAGTATCCTCTGACGAAGTATGTCTATCATCTGTATGTTTAAAATTCGCAGTATTATCAGTATTATTATGTAAGGCTTCAGGAGCAGCTGTTGTAGAGCTGGAATCTCTATTCGGTTTAGAATCTCCTCTATCTAAACTCATTCCACTTCCTTGCGAACTAGAAGAATTGCTAAATTGCCCTTTAGTGCTCTCTTTAGAAGATTCTGAAAATTTTACTGGATTTTTAGAATCTCCACTAGAAATATGAGGCTGCTTGTTGTCTATTGTTTGAGAATGGGCTGTTGCAGTTTGAGTATGCGATATATTTTGTTGTGCATTGGAATCAGATTTGCTGTTTTGTTCTTTCATTGGTTCTTGTATATTATTTTCTTGATTAATATTTGCTTGATTATTGCTTGAGACATTCGTATCCAAAGAAGAATCTTGCGGATAATCAATATTCGAGTTGTGATTTCGCTGCACTTGTGTTAATGTATTGGCTGTTTGTTGAATATTTTCCTCTTGAATATTCGATTCTGAACAACGAACAATAATCAAAACTATCAACAATATGAATATAACGGCGAGTGTTAGAAAGAATTTTTTACCCATTAGCCCAATCCTTTACCCTTACCTTAGTGTAATGAAAATATTGTTAAATCCAACTTAAAATCTCAAAGAAATAACCTATAAAACTTAACTATTCTTATTTCACACTAATATTTATTATTCCAAAACCGATATAATGGGTAAATTCTATATACCTAATGAATGGACTAAAGGAGTTTGAGTTATGCTTACAAAAAAACCCACTACAAAAGTAACCGATAAGAAAATTCACGAAAAATTAGAGAATCTCTTTAAAAACTCAAAAGAGAAATATATTTCCTACGAAATTATTGCGCAAACCATTGACAAAGAGCCCAATATGGCAGTCATTACAAAAATAAAATCGCTTTGTAAAACCCATAAAAAGAAGATTATCAGTTCATCTGAAATGGCAAAAAATCTCAACGAGGAAGATAAAATCCAAGAGCAAAAGAAAAAACGTAAAAATATAGAAATGTCGCTTAATGAAGAATTTAACTTTCAACGCGAAAGAGAGCTATTAGAATGGAGCAGAAGCGATAGTCCTGTGCGAATGTATTTGCGAGAAATGGGACAAATTCCGCTTTTAAGTAAAGAGGAAGAAGTCAACCTTAGTAAAGATATGGAAAAAGGCGAAGATATTATTATTGATGCGATTTGTTCCGTACCTTATTTGATTGACTTTATCTATGATTACAAAGATGCGCTTATTAATCGAGAACGACGTGTCAAAGAGTTGTTTAAAAGCTTCGAAGATATCCAAGAAGATGAAGAAATAGAATTTGAAGAAATAGAATTTGAAGACGAAGAAGAAATTAAGCCAAAAAATAAAAGAAATTGTAAAACTGACGAGGCGCGTATTGAAAAAGTATTGGAAAGTTTTCAAGCCTTAAACGATGCAAAAAACGATTGGTTGGCGATTTTAGAAAAAGAATTCAAAAGCAATCAAAACGGTCAATCGGATCGTACAGCAAACGAAGAACTTCTACATATTTTGATACTTGCACACAAAAAGCATATTTTAAAACAAAGATTGCTTGCCTTAGGTCCTACTAGCAAGCTCATTAACGAACTCACAAAAGCTATGGAAAACAGCCTCAAAAACGGAGATGGATTCGAACGCGAACTCAAGAGGTTGGAATACAAACTTAATCTTTTCAACGACGCTTTGATACAAAACCATAAAAATATCTTGGAAAATATCACCAATATGACTCGCGAAGATATTGTAGCGCAAGTGCCGGAAAATACTATGGTAGCAACATATATTGAACTACAAAAACTCTATAAAACACGTAAGGCTAGCGAAAATGGTTTTAATTTAGAACCAGACAAACTCAAAGAAATACTCGAGCAAATCAAACGTGGTAAAAAGATTTCAGACACTGCAAAAACAAAAATGAGTCGCAGCAATCTACGGCTTGTTGTAAGTATTGCAAAGCGATACACTAATCGCGGCTTACCTTTCTTAGATTTAATCCAAGAAGGAAATATCGGATTAATGAAGGCAGTAGATAAATTTGAATATCGTAAACAATATAAATTTTCAACTTATGCAACATGGTGGATAAAACAGGCAATCTCTCGTGCAATAGCCGACCAAGCTAGAACCATTAGAATCCCAATTCACATGATTGATACAATTAATAAAATTAAAAATCTTATGCGTAAGCATGCTCAAGAAAAAGGAGAAGAGCTTGATGTTGAAACTATCGCAGAACAAGTGGGGCTAACTGTCGATAAAGTAAAAAATGTCATAAAAATCACAAAAGAACCTATTAGCTTAGAAGCACCTATTGGAAATGATGATGATGGTAAATTCGGCGATTTTGTCGAGGACAAAAGCATGGTTAGCTCAATAGAGGATTTACTTAAAGAGGATTTGCGACATCAAATTGATAATGTATTGGATTTATTAAATGAACGAGAGAAAGCGGTGATAAAAATGCGCTTTGGCTTACTAGAGGATGAGAGCGATAGGACATTAGAAGAGATTGGTAAAGCACTAAATGTAACAAGAGAAAGAGTACGACAAATAGAATCTAGCGCAATTAAAAAACTCAAACACCCTCGTATAGGGCGACAACTACGACAATACTTAGGCAGTTAAAATTAGCCACATAATGCAAAAAGGGATTGCAAAGCAAACACATCTTATGTAACTAGAGTAGTGCTGCGAATACAAATATTCGGACGCACGAAAAATTACTCAAATATTCTTTTTAGTGCTAGAATCTACTTTTATAATTTTTGACCCTTTCATCTAGTGGCCAAGGATACCACCCTTTCACGGTGGAAACGGAAGTTCAAATCTTCCAAGGGTCGCCAAAACACGATTTGCTTGAATGATTCTTCATAGTTACCTTATATTAGAGACGTTATAGATTCCTTGGAAACCTCTATTATTATACGTGTAACTTTTACCAACTTCTAACAATAGAAAAACTCCAATACATTCTTCAAATACACAAACATAATCAATCCAATAAACCACAATAGTACAAATAGCTTTGTGAATCAAAGTAGCTCAAAAGAGATACAATTCAGGTTTAGAAGAATCACTATAATTGATAACAATGTATTTTCACATAATGCCAAATCTAGATCTCACACAAAATACGACATGCACTATCACGTGTTTGGGTATCGAACATAATATTATTCTTACTCTACCTTAACCTTTCCTACACATTTCTACAAAACTATCCTTGATCTTTTTATTGTACACAAAGCAACACAGAACCCATGCGACAACACAACAAACACAATAACTAACTTGATAAATTACTTCTATGTAGAATCAAAAAGACAACCAAGCTTCTCCATTCCGCCCTGCTTGACTTTGAAGAAGTATATGTGGCTCTATTTGTAAATATTGCGTATAAAGATAACGTTCTAATTCAAGATTCTTATTGAGAATAGGCAAAGAATACTCTGCAATAATACCTTTGCTTCTAAGTTGTTGATAAGTTTGTGATTGCTTGCTAGAAAAATCTCCCTCATCTTGCAAGATACGTAGTAATTCTCCTGTTTGCAAAAGCTCAATAAACTCTTGCTCTTCTTCAACAACAAAAGTAAAAATAGAAATATATCTTTCTGCAAAAATTGCGGCAAGCTGCTCAATACTTATTTGTTTTGCGCTTTCATTGCTAGTGAAATATTCACGAGTAAAGCTTAACTTAGTTGGAATCTGCAATAAATACACAACAAGCATAATCACGCAAACATGGAAAAAATCATCTTCTTGATAGATGCGTAAAGTTGTCTGATAATGTTTTTTTATTTCATAAATATTATCAAAGTTTGACACACGTTCAAGATTCTTAAGATACTGACTATAATTGTGGTTAAGGTTATAGAGAAATTCAATTTCGTCAATACTAAGAATTTCACTAAAACAACCAATCACATCAGAATAAAGACTATTTTTTTTAATCACATTGCTAGGACTCGCATGTACAAGATTATGCAAAAGAAATCGGCTTAAAAATGGCTGCAAATATCCTCCACAGAAGACTCTTGAATTACCAGATATAATGCGCAGCTTATAGGCAGAATTAATACAAATAGAAACATTAACATGTGTAATCACATAATTCATTTCAGCTTTATTATAAGTAAACAGACTAACATTAGCAGTCTCTTTTGGTAAATTAGCAATCAAATCATTAAGATTCATGTATGAAACACTTAAGGGAACAAAAATACGTTTCGCATCATTATAAAGATAAGAATCCGTGTAAATAACCATTGGCATAGAATGTGTCATGCGAGAACGCATAACATCACAAAAAGCCTCATAAACGTCATAAAACGAACTAATAAACACTACTATTATACCGCTATTGCTTACCAAAAGATTAGTCACATCAATATGTTTAGACACCTCTTTCTGACAGATAATTTGCTTATGTATCTCCAAAGGCAAATTATCACGATAAAGGGACATGAATGGACAAAAATCCAAAATAGGCTCGAAAAGATAATACAAAATTCTCGCCTGCAAACAATCCTTTACAAAAGAAACATTGCCTATCATAATATTCGCTGCTATACATGAAGCAATCTCATTAAGACTTAGCGATTCCGCGTGAATAAGAACGTTGCCAACTGGTGTTAATAAAACAGAATCCGTTTCGCTCATAAGATTGCGATACACATAGCCATAGTACTTAAAAGTATCAATTAAAAGATAGACTTGCTCTTCTAAAATATCTCGCGGCGTTTCAGGAAAAACCTCACACAATGTAGCAAACAACGTCTTTATTTCATTTTTGATATGCGAAATAATCATCGTCATAATATTGATTTTATTTGTTTCTATCTCTTCTTTTTTAGCCTGTGCACGTGCAATAGCATCCTTCTCCTTTTGCGCGTTCAAAGAAAACACAATTGGCATACTAATATCTTGTATTATCAATCTATTCATATCATTAGTATTGAGATAAAGAATATCATCTAATTTATGCCGACTAGGAATGCTACATTGCAAGGATTCTAAACGGTATGCAAAAGATAACGAATGTGAAGATTCCAATAAAGGCTTTTGCAATTCATAATCAAAAGTTTCAAAATGGTATTGTTGCACAGCAAATACCATTGAATCTGCAGGTTGAGATAAGTTTGCCAAAAAGTCTTTAGTGGCTTCAGAGTTTAACGAATCTTTTTTATGAATAATTTTTTGCGCAATACCAAAACTATGTGTAAAATCATTGCACTTTTTCTGCCATTCTTGTTTATTGGACATAGCAATGTAGCTGCATATTCCTTGCAATAATTCCGTATGCACATATTTTAAACGATATGCTAACATTTGCGTAAAGTGTTTGGTATAACACTGTATTGACATCAAACGTAATTTTTTTTGTTTAGCAAACTTATAGAGTGGATAATTGAGTTCTGGCTCAATCTCTATGAGCATTTGGGAATCTAGTCCCCATAAAGACAATAATTCAAGAATGAAAAGATTAGAGCTAGTAAGACTCGCCTCTAAAATCTCACTATACTCTCTATATCGCGCCAAGATAGCTATATAGTTTGCCCTACTATTTGTATGGTTAGCAAAAACCTTATTGGTTCTATGCCTGTGCAGACTCTGGAAATAAGCTTTGTGATAATCAAAATCTAAATCTTTAAATCTTACAAGCAATTTTGCTTTTTTTTTGTTGACTAGTTCCCTACTAAGATTCGCAACCTTATCTAAGCCGTGTAGAGAATCTAAATAATAGGTTTGCAAGCTCACGCCCACATTCACAATATAAGGAATATTTTCCAAGCAAACTTTCAGAGATTCCAAAAAAGTATCAAAAAACTCATAAGTGTTATTAAAAAAAATAGCTTTAGCGTTAGAATTCTCCAAGAGAATTTTAAGGTTTTTCGTTAACACTTCCTGAAATATTTCAGGCATACACAAATGCGCTTTAGGTACAAGATTCAAAGGATTAACAATAAGCACTTCTACCTTTGCATGCGAGAGAATATTGAGGCAATCGTGCAAATATTTTTCAGCCTCTCCATCATCAAGTGGCAAAGGAGCAAAAAAATGCACACCATTTTTCATATTATAAAAAGTAAGTTTTGCAAAATTATCACTTATAACCTTGCGAGAATATCTTTTTACTTCCCACATAAATAATTTTTTGGGTAGCAAACAAACTCTATAACAAAATATCTTAAATATTTCAAAGCTAGAAAAAAAATGCTTCTGTAAAAGACTACTAAAAACAAAGTTATCCAATATCGCATAGAAATTTTGCTCTATTTTATCGCCTTGCTCAATATTTTTAATATGAATAAGACATATTTCCTCTAAAAATTCCATATCTGTTTTTTTCATAAATTTCATACGTAAAAATATATTAATATCTTTTGCGCGAATATATTTCTTGACTCTTTTAAAATTTTGTGTAGTAGATTCTATTACTTTCTCTAGCTCTTGCATGTACTTCCTCGATTGAGAGAGATAAACTCCTATTATACTATGCTAAAATAGACAATCTATCACAACCCAAAATAAGAAAAATAATGAAAAAGAACACAAGAAAAATAGGCACTCATTATGAAGAAATAGCTTTGCAGTATCTTTCCGACAGAGGCTTTTCTTTTATTGCAAAAAATTTTTATAGCCGTTACGGAGAAATAGACTTAATCATGCAGAAAGAAGAAGTTCTACATTTTATTGAAGTAAAAAGCGCGACATCTCTAAATCCCCTTATAAAAATTACTCCCACTAAATTAGAAAAAATGATAAAAACTATTTATGTTTTTCTTGCAAAACATCACTACTCTTGTAGTTTTTGTCTCGATGCTCTAGCAATCCAAGGAAAACAAATTCTCTTCATAGAGAACATTACAATATAAACTTCGTATTTATTGTCCATTACCATATCCTATAAGTCCTCAAATGCTTTGTACGTATATTGAGTTCAATAGACTCGCTTAAAGCATCACAGGCAGGAAGCATACCGAGATTGCAAGCTTTCCTTTGATACTTTTCATAATCCTTTTTTGGTAAAGAAAAAGAATCAAAATAGCCGCACGCAATAGCAAGATTCTTATTGCAAGCATTTATTCTGTACTCTTTAATATATTTTTGTTCTGCACTAAATTCTGCATCATTTTCATACAAAATTGATAGCAACAAACATTCAAATGCACCACCGTTTTTACAAATATTTGTTACAGAATCTAATATTGCTTGTGCCTCACTCTCATAGCCATATTGTTTGTAATATTTTCTCATAAACAGACAACTTAAAGAATCTTGTAGCTTGCAACCATCAATAAAATAACGTAATGCCAGTAATCTATCTTGAGTATCTGAACCGTCTTTGCGATCTAGAACAGCTACTCCAAGCAAAGCGCAACTCAATCCGCTAGAATCATATTGACATTCTTGTTGTAAAGAATCTAAAATTTTCTTGCAAATACTCATATCCTCATAATAGTAACATTTACCAAAAAGGTTAATTTTTTGAGATTGCGCAAGAACATCACTTTGTGCCGCCTTAGGAAAAATCTGTTTATCTGCAATGCTTTGTTTGAGTAAAGATTCAAAAGAAGACGCAGAAGATTCATTTACAACATTTTCATTTTTGACACAGCCCACAAAAACAAAAGTATAGATTAATAATATTGCGATAGTGGAACGATATACTATACGCAATTGACCCTGTAATTTCATACAATTCACCATAATTTAGATACTAAAATTATACAAAACCTTTTACAAAATTCTAGTTTGTTTGGATATAATCGCTACGTTAATAACGTCATTTTAGGAAAAATAATGAAGGGCATCGTTCTAGCAGGCGGTAGTGGAACACGACTTTACCCTACAACACAAACTCTCTCAAAACAACTTTTGCCTGTTTATGATAAACCAATGATTTATTATCCCTTATCGGTTCTTATGCTTGCAAACATTCGTGAAGTTCTTATCATATCAACACCTAAAGATATTACTCGATTCCAAGAAATCTTTAAAGATGGTTCATGGTTAGGTATGCAATTTGACTATTGCATACAAGAGCAACCAAATGGATTAGCCGAAGCTTTTCTATTAGGGCGAGACTTTATAGGAAACAAAAATGTCTGTCTTATTCTTGGCGATAATATTTTCTATGGACAAGGATTCCGCTCTATGCTTTTAAATGCTAAAAATCGCATTTTAACGGAGGGGGGTGGGGTAATCTTTGGTTATTTAGTCAATGATCCAACACAGTTTGGAGTAGTAGAATTTAATAAAAACCTAGAAATTGTAAGTTTAGAAGAAAAGCCACAGCACCCCAAAAGCAATTATGCTATCACCGGACTCTATTTTTATGACAATAATGTCCTATCTTTCGCCAAGGAAATGACGCCTTCAGCAAGAGGAGAACTAGAGATTACCGACATCAACAAATGTTACTTCCAAGCAGGAAAACTAAAAGTAGAAATTTTTGGCAGAGGGTTTGCTTGGCTTGACACAGGCACAAATGATAATCTCTTGGAAGCAAGTAGTTTTGTGCAAACAATTGAACGTAGACAAGGATTTAAAATAGCGTGCTTAGAAGAAATCGCCTACAACAATAATTGGATAGATAAAGAAACATTATTGAAAAGAGCAAAAGAACTAGACAAAAGCGGCTATGGGAAATATTTAGAGAAACTTCTTTATTCACTATAATTCTCAAAATAATTTTAAGAATTAGACAATCGCTTATTTTTAGTTGAAAATTAAAGCCACGTTTTGCAGCTCTTAATACTAAGGATTCTAATATGGAGACAAATAATGAAAATAAATAATTTTAATTCAGATGAAAAAATCTTACGTTATCACAATAAAATTGACTATTTTTTTAATGCGCACAAAACGCTTATTGTAACTGAATTAGATTTGACAAACAAATGCAACCACAGATGTCCCGGATGTTGCGGACACAATGAAAATAACGCTGAACTTAGCAAAGAACAGGTAGAAAGTGTTGTCGAAAACCTGAAAAACATGGATAATAAAGGAGTAATTTTAAGCGGAGGCGGAGAACCCACCTGTTCACCATACTTTGAATACGCCATTAAACTGCTCAAGAAAGCTGGGCAAAATATTGGACTTAACTCACATGGAATGAATCTCAAAGAACAATTCAATGAAGTTATTGCAGAAAATTTAGAATATTTCAGAATCAGCCTTGACGCGGGAAGTGCAGAAATGTATAAAAAGATACACGGCATGAAAGATTATCACTTCGAAAAAACATTGCAAAATATTGAAAACTTTGCAAAAACAAAACAAAAATTAGGCAGCAAAATAAGCTTTGGCGTAGGTTTTCTTACAAGCTGCGTAACAGAGAAAGACATGGAATCCTTTGTGCGATTAGTGAAAGACAGGGGCGCGGATTTTGCACAATTTCGACCTTTTACTGGAGACAAACTAGACATTATCCCAAAATTAGAATCTTTACGCGCAAAATATGAAGATGCAAATTTTAAAATCGTTGCAAGCTATCAAAAATATAAAGAAATGGAAAATCTAAAACACACCAATGAACGAGGCTACAACAAATGCCATGGCATGTTTTTCAGCACAGTAATTAGTGCTGATTTCAAAGTGTGGGCATGCTTACATTTCAGACAGAGTGAAAAACATTTCTTGGGGGATTTGCGAGAACAAAGCCTAGAAGATATATGGAAAGGTACTCGTATAAAAGAAGTCTATAATGCTATTGACTGCTCAAAATGCCCTATTCTCTGTCGTAATGACAGCTTTAATCGTACGCTTAATAAATTAAGTCTGGAAGTTACAAATAGTGAATTTTTATAAAATATGTTTATCACAAATATGAAGCTTTTAATCTTCATCTAAGAATCGCAATATAAATTATAAAAATTGCAACACACCTAACCTTATCTTTTCAAATAACTTGACAAACATGAATCACTGAAATATTTCATTAAAACATGAGGTAAAAATTAGCAAGATTCTGAATCTTTGTAGATTATCTATAATTAGATTGCTTTATGAAATCAAGAAAATATAACCTACAAAAAATACTTCTATAAGAAAGCACTATCCGATAAAACTAAAAAGAAAACATAAAACTATACTTAAATAATTCGGCGAACTAATAAGTAATAGTTTAATAATAGTTATCACCAATTAACCAATCACTTGAAACTCTATCCCCGTTTCAATGATGCTCACAACACTTTCATAATACTTTTTTATGTTATTCCTAAATCCCAATAAGATCTATATTAGCACGTAACAAGGACAACAAAGTTATATACCTTAAAATTCTTTCCTAGGGTCAGGCACCCCATAATAAACACCTGTCTTCATATCTCGTATAATAGCATTAACATCACCCATATCTGGAAGTTCTACAATTTTATATCCCATTTTTTGAAGAATATTTTGTGTATCTTTACTGAAAGCAAAAGATTCTATACGCAATTCATCTGGCATCCATTGATGATGGAATCTTGGCACTTCTACGGCTTGAGCTAGATTCATACCATGATCGATAACATTAGAAATTACTTGTAAAATAGTGGTAATAATACGAGATCCACCCGGAGTACCTACTACCATAAAAACTTGATTCTCTTTAAGGAGAATAGTAGGACTCATAGAGCTTAGGGGACGTTTATTGGGTACGATAGCATTAGCGTCATTGCCAACTAACCCCCATATATTTGCTACTCCAGGCTTAATAGAAAAATCATCCATTTCATTATTAAGCAAGAATCCTGCTCCCTCAACAGCAGCGATCGCACCGTAACTACCATTAATCGTATACGTCACACTCACAGCATTACCCCATTTATCCACTACTGAATAATGCGTTGTATGATTACCTTCTTTAAAGCCTTTTGCATTTGGATTA
>NZ_NXLW01000010.1 GCF_003364265.1 Helicobacter aurati | reverse complement strand
GGTTGCAAAACAACAAGACAACAAACAAGAAAGCTAATAGCAATTACACGTTTAATTAATCGATTAACCATTGAATGCTTTATGAGGTGTGTGAGGGAAAATATAAACCATATTCTATTTTTTAAGATATATGTAAATTTATGGATTCTCTCAACAAACATTAAATTATTCATATATACTCCTTTTTTAAGATACCAACAATGATACCCTATATTGAATTTAGATTCAGACTTTCCAACTAATCTGATAATATAAACAAAAAGTAAATCAATCAATATTTACAAGATACTTCTTTTTATTGCGAAAAACTGCAAGATGTTTAAATCCCAAATCTTTAATAAGCTGCAAACATTCTAAATACCCAAACCCAATTTCAGAAATATTATGGGCATCGCTACTCAAAGTAATATCTAGCCCCAATTCTTTTATCATGCTTAAAATCTGTACGCTCGGATATTGTTCATTAATAGGCTTACGAAGCCCTGCCGCATTAACTTCAATAACTACATTTTGTTTTTTTGCCAGCTGTAAAATATCATGTAATTTGAATAAAAAATGCTGGGGTAGGGTAGAACCAAATATTTTTGGTAAATCCAAATGTCCAAGAATCTGAAAGTAACCCGTCTTTAGCAAAGATTCTATAGAATCCAAATAGCGACTCCAAGTATCTTTTATGCCCCTTTTGCTCCATTCTCCTATAAATTCCGGATTATCAAAGCCCCATGTATCTAAAAAATGCACAGAGCCTATTAAGTAATCACAAAAAGATTCTAAAACATCCCGAGAAAGTAAATCTTCTCTCCCCAAAATATAATCCACCTCTAATGCGCAGAGAATCTCTATATCATAATATTCCCTTTTATATTGATGGATTTCTTCTATATATCGCGGCAACACATCAAAGCTCATGCGATACATAGAATCAAAATCCATAGGTGCATGACAAGAAAAACCGAAAATATCAATACCCAATTCTCGCGCTCTATTAATATATTCTCGCATACTACCTGTTGCATGATTGCAATAAGTGGTATGATTATGTACATCTACTCGCATTTGTGAATCCTTATATTTGAAATAGAGCTAAATACCTTAGCAAAATAACATATACAATTGCTGCTTTGATTCAAAAACAAACAAGAAATAAATGCTGAAGCGATAAACTAAATGCTTATAAAACGGTTATAATACAAACATACAGCAAGTTTTAGCTTTTCATTGCAATACAATAATTAATGAAGGAAATGTCTCATGGCAGATTTTATTAACCCTTATCGCGACAAAAGTACCATAAAAGCACTAGCAAAAAAAATTAATGTAATTGCCAAGAATCTCAAAGAAGAATTATATATTATGGAAGTTTGTGGCGGGCATACACACACCTTGATGAAGTATGGGCTAAAGAATCTGATAGATTCTGATTCGATTCATTTTATACACGGTCCAGGATGCCCTGTTTGCATTATGCCTAAGGCACGTATTTCACAAGCCTACGCATTGGCTATGATACCAGATGTGATACTTGTAACATTGGGTGACATGATAAAAGTCCCAGGTCAATTTGGCTCACTAGCAGATGCAAGGGCAAAAGGAGCTGATGTACGCTTTGTTTATTCGCCAATAGATTGCTTACAAATCGCAAAAGATAATCCACAGAAAAAAATAGTGTATTTTGCAATTGGTTTTGAAACCACAACGCCTATGAGTGCTGCTCTTTTACAACGTGCAATCAAAGATAATATAACAAATCTCTATTTGCACATTAATCATGTTCTTGTCCCGCCACCTGTAAGAAATATCCTTAATGATAAACGAGTAAAAGTCAATGCGCTTATTGCCCCTTCCCATGTTAGTGTTATTAGTGGTGCAAAGATTTATATTCCTCTTGCCAAAGATTATTCTATACCGATTGTTATTAGTGGTTTTGAACCTGTAGATATGCTAGAGAGTATTGCACGTATTATTCAACAAAAAATACGTGGTGAAAGTATGGTAGAAACGCAATATTCACGTGTAGTGAATATGGAGGGTAATGCTAAAGCACAGAAGCTTATTGAAACATATTTCGACATTGCTCCTAGCTTTATTTGGCGTGGTTTAGGAGAAATTAAGCATTCAAGTTGGTGCTTAAAAGATGATTTTTCTCAATATAATGCAGAATCACACTTTACAATCAAAGAAATTGACAGTAAAGAATCGCGACATTGTCTATGCGGTGAAATTCTTAAAGGTTTAGCAAAACCTAAAGATTGCAAAGTTTTTGGTAAGGGTTGTACGCCAAGCAAACCTATAGGCAGTTGTATGGTAAGTAGTGAAGGTGCGTGTTCAGCATATTATAAATATGGATCATTAGAAAAACAAATATCCAAAGAATATTCATAATAAGTTCTTATAAATACTCTCATTTTCTAGTTGTTCTAATTATGTTATGAAAGAGGAATTATCTTTTTATTGCTATTTTTCAAACGATTAATGAGACTCATATCTTTTGCTTGAAGAGAAAAATCGAAAACATCAATATTTTCTTTGATTCTATTTGGATTTACTGAACGTGGTAGAGGTACAAAACCTTTTTGCATACTCCATCTTAACATGATTTGCGCAGGTGTCTTATTGTATTTATCTGCTATTTTCTGCAATATAGGATTAAGTAATGCTTCTTTTCCTCTTGCTAATGGCGAATAGGCTTGAATGGCTATTTTATGATGTCGACATATTTCAATTAATCTATCTTGAACATAGAATGGATGAACCTCGATTTGATTAACAGTAGGCTTAATCTCACATTCAGGCAGAAAAGCTTCCAGATGATTCGGATAAAAATTGCTAATACCAATAGCACGTATTCTACCTTGCTTATAAAGTTGCTCCATTGCTTTCCAAACATTAATATCTCTTTCTAGCCATCTATCCCCAAATTCTCTTGGTTGTGGGAAATGAATAAGATATAAATCCACATAATCCGTTCGAAGTTTTGCCAAGCTTTCGTTAAAAGATTGTATGACCTCATCGGCTGTACCTATATCATTCCATAGTTTACTTGTAATGAATAGTTCTTCCCTCGGTACTTCGCTACGTATTACTGCTTCACCTACCTCGCGTTCAGTGTCATATCTACTTGCCGTATCAATAAGCTTATAACCAGATTCAATTGCTGTAAGAATGGCTTGCTTCCCCTGTTCGCCTTTTAAATTGGCTGTCCCGAAACCAAAAATTGGCATCTCCACTTTATTATTTAGTCGCTGTGTACTAAACGGTCCTTGAATATCAAAACGTGCTGAAAAAGCTTGCATAGGATTAAAAATACCCACTCCTGTTAACATGCTTACGCCTATAGCAGAACTAGCAATAGTTGTTATTTTAATAAAATCTCTTCTTGTCATATTCAGCATACAATCTCCTTACAATCTAATACTTTTCGAAGAACTCAATTATACAACAGAAATCTACAAATTATTAACTTATACTACCTTGAAAATGCTTATTTTATATAGATCTCTGCAGATATTTATATAAGTTATGGAATATTTATTCTGTAACTTCAAAATTATAAACACTTGACTTTTACTAAATAATCTTAAATTATATTAGAAAAAATATATTTATATGATGCAAAATCTAACAAATTCTAGTCTATATAAAAATTTGTTTTTCAAAGCTTTGATAATATATTTCCTTTGCTTGTTGCAACGAAACCATTATATCAGCTATCTGTAAAAACTGCGTACCAACCTTTCCAATGCAATAACACTCTAAATTTTTGCTTTGTGCAAGATGTTTAATGATGCCTAAATTATGCGGAAAAATTTCACAAAGAATTTGGCTATGGGATTCGGCAAAAAGAGCCAAAAGAGATAATTCATTCAGTCGTAAGGTGTCTCTTAATATTTCATGAATGAGAATCTTATTATTGCCCGATACTGAAATAATATGCTGTAAATTGACTCCTATCTCATCATTCGATAGAAAGAGAAATTCATCTTCTTTGTATTGTGGATAGAGCCTTGTAAGCATATTGGCAATTTGTTTGTCATAAAGCTTAAAAATCTTTTGATAATCAATAAGATATAAGGAACGTAGGGGGAGGAGTGCTTGCACACCTTTATTACCAATGATTGCCATTTTAGCTAAAGCCATAGCAATCCCGCCTTTTCCTACGTCTTTTGCGCTTAATAACAATCGAGTTTGAGTACATTCTTGTAAAAAATCCCACAATCTCAATTCAGATTCTAAATCAATCGTTGGAATTTCCCCACTTAAAGAATTATGCAAGATTCGTTGCAATAAGGATCCTCCAAAATGTAACTTTGTGTCGTTGAATTGAGAATCTACTCCCGCTCTTTCTTTATTGCTAGAAACAGTCAATGTTGATTCTATCTTGCTGCCTATAAGGCACACAAGAGAATCTTCTTTAACAAAGTGACTACCAATAGCATAACTATAATCCTCCAAAAGCCCGACACTCACTATACTAGGAGTAGGATAAATTGCACACTCATTGGTTTGATTGTAAAGCGATACATTTCCACTCACAACAGGCGTGTTTAAAGCTTCACAAGCTTCTTTTATCCCTGCACAAGATTCTTTAAATTGCCACATAACTTCGGGATTTTCTGGACTGCCAAAATTTAAACAATCAGTAATTGCAAGTGGCTTTGCTCCGCTTAATGCAACATTGCGTCCAGATTTGGCAACAGCTATTTTTGCACCTTCTCTTGGATTGAGATAACAATAATGCGAATCGCACTTTGCACTCACAGCAATTGCCTTTTGCGAATAAAAATTCTTCAAACTTATAATACTTGCATCACCCAATCCTCCTGCTTTAATTGTGCTAGCTTTGATACTCTGATCGTATTGTTGATAAATCCATGATTTATCACTTATTTCAAGGCTAGCTAGCATATCTTTAAAAACAAGAATTGCAAGATTTCTATCTAAATCACAACGAGTTAAATCCAATGTATAACTTTGCAATTTCGTAGAATCTCCATTGCAATGTTCTTCACAATATTCCCTTAACTCCTGATTGTAAACATTCAAACTTGCAATATGCAAGAACAACTGCAATGTCTTCAAAGATTCTAAATATGCAGGTTTTTGTAAGGGACGTTGAAGTAATGGGGCAGATTCAACAACAGATTGAATCTTAAGACTGGCACATTGTTCTCCATGCCAAAATAATTCCATAACACCAGTATTCCTGACTTCACCAATCACAACGCAATCTAATTCATATTTCGCAAAAATTTCTTTAATTTTATTTTCACAACCTTTTTTTGCGCATAGCAACATTCTTTCTTGCGACTCTGATAGCATGATTTCATAAGGATTCATACCTGATTCTCGCATAGGCACTTTATCAAGCCAAAGAATCATGCCTGTCCCGCTGCGATTAGCCATTTCAAAACTAGAGCTCGTAAGTCCAGCAGCACCCATATCCTGAATGCCTACAATCAGATCTTGTTGAAAAACCTCCAAACACGATTCTAAGAGTAATTTTTCTATAAAAGGATCTCCAATTTGCACGGTGGGACGTAAACGTTGTGTTTGTGAGCTAAAACTACCACTGCTCATAACGGCTCCACCCAATCCGTCTCTACCCGTCTTGCTCCCCACATAAATGATAGGATTTCCTTCCCCAGTCGCCTTTGCATAAAAAATCGATTCATGTTTTGCAATACCAATACTGAAAGCATTTACTAAAATATTTCCGTTATAGCAAGATTCAAATGCTGTATCCCCACCAATAGTTGGAATCCCCATACAATTCCCATAATGCGCGATGCCCTCAACCACACCGCGTAATAAATGCGTGTGTTTTTTTTTCATTGCAGAATCTAAAATATTACCAAAACGTAAAACATTGAGATTTGCTATCGGATTTGCGCCCATAGTGAAAATATCACGTAGGATTCCGCCAACGCCAGTTGCTGCTCCTGCATTTGGCTCAATAAAACTCGGGTGATTATGGGATTCTATTTTAAACACAGCAGCCAAAGATTCATTGTTAGTATTCTTGCCTAAATCAATAACACCTGCATTTTCACCTGGACCCTGTATAACCCATGGAGCCGCAGTAGGAAAATCTTTAAGATATATTCTACTTGACTTATAACTGCAATGCTCACTCCACATAGCGGAAAAAATACCAATCTCAATTACATTCGGCTCTCTTTGTAGTATTTCTTGTATTTTTTTGTAATCATCAAAACATAATTTATGTTGTTTCAAAATGGCTTCTAGATTGTTCTTTGAAACACTAAAATCGTCGCTTATATTACGCATTTTATTCCTTATAATTGAGATAAATTAAATAACCTTGATGTAATTTTAACAAAACTATACAAAGGTAAAAAGGATTTGATATAAGCGCAAAATATTTTCTTTATTTTGAATTGAATTAAATGCTTTTTTACTTTTTTTTGACTACAATATAAACAGATAACCTTAAATTTTTACAATAGGGAGACTTGTGGATAATGAAATACATAAAGTTTTTTGAGGAATTAAACAACAGGGACGTTCCTTTAGTTGGTGGCAAAAATGCAAGTATAGGAGAAATGTTTCAGGAGCTTGTGCCCGTTGGTATTAAGGTGCCAGACGGCTTTGCAATCACTAGTGACGCATATTGGTATCTGTTAGAAAGCGGCAATATTAAAGAACAAATTAAAGAGCTGCTATCTAATGTTGATTATACAGAAATGGACGTTTTACGTAATCGATGCAGTAAGATTCGAGAGTTAATTTTTAGCACACCACTTCCCCAAGACTTAAAAGATGAAATTTTCCAAGCCTATGATAAACTTAGCCAAAGATACAATATGCTTGAAGCAGATGTTGCGGTTCGCAGTTCAGCCACAGCAGAAGACCTGCCTGATGCGAGCTTTGCCGGACAGCAAGATACTTATTTGAGCGTCAAAGGAAAAACCGACTTAGTGCATTATATTAAATCTTGCTTTGCTTCTCTTTTTACACATCGCGCAACAAGTTATCGCGCAGGCAAAAATTTTGACCATTTTAAAGTCGCATTGAGTGTAGGCGTACAAAAAATGGTACGTTCCGATAAGGGATCTGCTGGAGTGATGTTTAGTATTGATACTGAAACTGGATTCAAAGATGCCGTATTCATTACCTCCTCTTGGGGGTTAGGGGAAAATGTAGTAGGCGGCACAGTGAATCCTGATGAGTTTTATGTGTTCAAGCCTACTTTGGAACATGGTAAAAAGCCCATTATTAAACGTAAATTAGGGACTAAAGATATAAAAATGGTTTATGCTCCAGCAGGTAGTGATAAACCCACAATGAATGTCAAAACAACACATCATGAAATGGAAACATTCTCTATCAGTGACGAGGACATCCTCACTCTTGCGCAATATGCTATTAGCATTGAAAAGCATTACACACAAGAAGCAGGGGAATATCGACCAATGGATATGGAATGGGCAAAAGACGGACAGAGCGGAGAAATTTTTATTGTACAAGCAAGACCAGAAACAGTGCAGAGTCAAAAAAGCAAAAATGGAGCAAAAATTGAAAAATTCCACTTTACAAATCCTTCAGATAGCCATAGAGAAATTGTACTGAAAGGCATGGCTATCGGCACAAAAATAGGAAATGGCAAAATAAGGATCATCAACAACATTGAACACATGAATACTTTCAAAGAAGGGGAGATTCTAGTAACCGATAATACTGACCCGGATTGGGAACCTGTAATGAAAAAAGCAGCTGCAGTTATTACAAACCGTGGCGGTAGAACTTGCCATGCAGCAATTGTAGCGAGAGAAATAGGGGTTCCTACAATTGTTGGAGCAAGCGGAGCGACAGAAAGACTCTATACGGGTATGGAAGTTACCGTATCTTGTAGCGAGGGTGAAGAAGGGTATGTATACGCTGGCATTCATGAATATGAAGTAGAATCAGTTTCATTGGAACATCTGGGAGAAACTAAAACAAAAATTTATATGAATGTAGGCGATCCTGCAAAGGCTTTTGGATTTTCGTTTATCCCTAACAACGGAGTGGGATTAGCGCGTATGGAACACATCATTCTACATCAAATTGTAGCGCATCCCCTTGCTTTACTTGATTTGCAAAATGACAAAACAATACACAATCAAGATGAAGTCGTTAAACTCATACATGGTTACGACAATCCAAAAGACTTCTTTATTAAAAAAATTGCAGAAGGTATGGGTATGATTGCTGCTGCTTTTTACCCAAATCCGGTTATCGTACGCACAAGCGATTTCAAAAGCAATGAATACAGAAATATGATTTCTGGAGAACATTATGAACCGCAAGAAGAAAATCCGATGTTAGGGTATCGTGGTGCTAGCCGCTATTATTCAGAGCAGTATCGTACAGCATTTGAATGGGAATGTCAAGCACTAGCGATGGTGCGCGATGACATGGGGTTAACAAATATGAAAATTATGATTCCTTTTCTACGCACTCCTGAAGAGGGTAAAAAGGTACTTGAAATTATGCGACGCAACGGTTTAGAATCTGGGAAAAATGGACTCGAAATTTATGTTATGTGTGAACTGCCTGTTAATATTATTTTAGCTGACGAATTCCTTTCCATATTCGATGGTTACTCAATCGGCTCTAATGACCTTACGCAGCTTACATTGGGAGTAGACAGAGACGGTGATTTAGTAAGCCACATTTTTGACGAAAGAAATCCTGCTATGCTTGAAATGTTTAGGCAAGCGATACGAGCGTGTAAAAAACACGGTAAATATTGCGGAATCTGCGGACAAGCACCAAGTGATTATCCCGAAATTGCAGAATTCCTTGTGCAAGAGGGAATAAGCTCTATTTCACTTAATCCTGATTCTGTTGTAAAAACTTGGGAACGTATTGAACAACTTGAAAAAAGACTTAAATAGAGAAGGACTACCATGCAAAGAAAAAATATCTTCTTAGAAAAAAGCAAAAGTACACAACAAAACACAAAATGTTATTTGCGTAAGATTTCTGATCTTGCTATACTAGGTGGGATGAGTGCCATACTCGTTACGGGATTATTGGGTTGTGATAATAATACACAGGGAAATGTCCAAGAAATACAAAAAAAGCAAGGCGTAACAGTCACCCTGCAAGAACAACAAGACGGTAGTTACACTATTATAGATGAAACACCAAGTAGCGATGGGGACACTACAATCATCGTAAAAGATACCGATGGAAACAAACGTGTTTTAAGCAAAGAAGAAGTTGATACTCTCGTAGCAGAGGAAGCAAAAAAAATTGATAATGGCACGAGTACATTAACAAGTAGTGATGGTGGTGGACTAGGAATCGGCGGTGCTATTCTTGCAAGTGCGGCAGGTGCTTTAATTGGAAGTTATATCGGCAATAAACTCTTCAACAATTCGAATTACAAAGCAAATGCACAAAGAAGTTATAGCTCTCCTTCTGCTTATCAACGTTCACAAACTGCAACCCGACCTACAACTAGCACACCATCAACTGCAACAAGAACAACCACACCATCAACTGCTAAAAGCGGATTCTTTGGCGGCTCTTCCAATAGTGGTTCTAGCGCAACAAGCGCAAGCTCATAACTTCAAACTAAACTTAACTCCATATCCTCATGACTTATTAAAAATAAATATCTCATTTCATAGTGATTGCTAAAAATTGGGGATACAAAAATATCAACCTTTTATCAAAAAATTAGCATGCAATCTACAATTCCTCAAAAAGAAGAACACAAATCAAAAGGAAGCAATTTGTACCTACCAAACATACCAGAAGAAGAGCTAAAAAACAAAATCGCAAAAGACTTCTTTGATGGATTTGATGCAACACAGATTCTTGGCAAAATCGATTTTTGCGTGTCGTATCGCGCAAAAACATTATTTCAAAATATCCATTTTCTTTGGGCAGAGGCAAAAAGGGGAAATAAGAATGATGTTGCTGAATCGTTTGTGCAGCTGATTCTGACGATTGGAAAAGAAAGAACTTTTGAAAATGAGCTTCCGCCGCTCTTCTTGGGTGCGTTTGATTGCGAGAAAATCGCCTTTATTCCGTATTATGAGATTATGGATATTTTTAGTCAGAATGACTTTAATTGGAATGTCGCTCCAAGCAATCATGATACAAAGGAATTTAAGCAACTTTATAATATGAGCAAAGAGCTTTTGGAATCTAAAAAATTGCAGTTTGATTTTGAGCATGATTCCAAAGATTTGCAAAGCTTTATCAGGGAAAATTTTAGCCTATCGAATGAACATATCCACAAGATTCAAATCACAAAGAATAATTTCACAATCGTCTATCAAAAATGGCTTTTAAAGGTGAAAAATTCTATTAGTATTGATTGGAATCTCGCCAAGAATGCGGGGATTCTTGATGCGGATTTCTATCTTGCCGATTTGCTAAGTCTCGAGAATCAAAGCCTGATTGATAAACTCTTTGTTGTGCTACGAAAAACGCATTATGAATTTAATAAGACCATGACTTTTATGGGAACAGAACAAAGAGACATTGCGAGCTTCAAGGATAATCAGGAATCACATCGACAATTTTGGAACATTTACGAACGTCCACCAAAAGAAATCTATTGGGATTATATCATCGATAGGCGCGATTTGCTCGTTCCGCTCGACATTCGCGAGCGCAAGGGGGCATTCTTTACGCCGCAAGTTTGGGCGATGAAGGCACATGCATATCTTGCCGATGTCTTGGGTGAGGATTGGCAAAGTGAATATGTTGTGTGGGATTGCGCCGCAGGGACGGGAAATCTGTTTGCAAACCTCACCGAGCCGCGCAATTTCTATGCCTCAACACTCGATAAGGCAGATGTCGAGATTATGAAAGAGCTTGCAAAAAATAAACATCTGCCACTATTAGAAAATCATGTCTTTCAATTTGATTTCTTGAATGATTGTTTGTTGGATAAGCCATGCAATAAGCATAAAGCTGGAATCGATTCGACATGCAAAAATTGTAGAGAATCGAAAGTGCCTAAAGCCTTGCAAAAAATCATCTTAGGCTTACAATCCAATGATTCCAAAATTCACCCTTGTGATTTTAAAACTTTCTCTTATGATTCTAAACCCTCCTCTTGTCATTCTGAGCGTAGCGAAGAATCTTTTAGTCCATCTCAAAGAGATGTTTCGCCTATGGCTAAACATGACAAAATGAAAAAGCCAAAACTTGTGATTTTTATCAACCCGCCGTATGCGGAGGCAGCTTCGGCAACACAAGTTACACGCACAGGTACAAATAAAGAAGGCGTCAGTATAAAAAATATAATTTATGAAAGATATAAGGATTCTATGGGCAAGGCAAGTAATGAACTCTTCGCGCAATTCTTTTTCCGAATCTATAACGAGATTCCCGATTGTATCCTTGCAAGTTTTAGCACTCTTAAATATATCAATGCAACAAATTTTATCAGATTTCGCGAGACTTTCATGGCAAAATTCAAAAAAGGATTTATGATTCCAGCCTATACCTTTGACAATGTTCAGGGGAAATTCCCAATTGGATTCTTGATTTGGGATTTAAGCAAAAAGGTGAAATTTAGAGTGATAAAGCTTGATGTATTTAACACAAAGAATCATTTTGTAAGGAAGAAAAAAATTCAAATTCTATCAAAAAAACATAGAAATATCAATCAATGGTACAGCGCATATTACAATGCTGATGAAACAGAACGTGCGATTATGAATACAAGAGGCAATGACTTCCAAAATCAAAACTATATCCGCATTACCTCACATGATAATTGTAATCATACAAATATCATTACACAAAATAATCTGATTCCTAGCTCTGTCTATTTCGCCGTGCGCCATTGCATTAAGGCAACATGGATAAACGACCGCGACCAATTCCTAATGCCCAACAAGGAATGGGCAAAGGATAGAGAGTTTCAAAATGATTGCCTCGCGTTTATGCTTTTTCATGGGCAGAATCGCATTATGAGCAAAGAGGGAATCAACCATTTTATCCCATTTTCTGAAACAGATGTGGGCGCAAAAGAAGCGTTTGAGAGTGATTTTATGATTCGGTTTATCAATGGGAAAATAAAAGATGATTCTACCCATTTGCCAAATGCTAGAAAACACAACATAGATGTTTCGGCTTCGCCTCAACATGACAAGAAAAATTGTCGCTCTGAAGAAGATTCTAAAAATTGTCGTCCCAAAGAAGATTCTAAATCTTGTCATGTTGAAGAAACTTCCAAATTTTGTCATGTTGAGCGAAGCGAAACATCTCAAGGTAAAGAATCCCCACCAAACAAAGTCGCCATATCTCGCAATAATGGAAATGAACAATTGTTTTTTGAAACAGAACAAGAAAGCTTTATCCCCACAGAGCCTTTAGAATTTAGCGAAGAGGCAAAAGCTGTCTTTGCAGCAGGGTTAGAACTCTGGCGATATTACCATAGTCAAAATTTTGTGGATTCTAAGAATCCCTATAATCCCAACGCGAGTTTGTATGACATCAAAGCGCATTTTCAAGGCATGAGCCCAAGTGGCAGAATGAATCCGCCGCAAAAGGCACAAGATTCGTATTATAAAGATTTAATCGGGAATCTAAATTATGAGCTCGAGAATCTCGCCAAAAAGATTGAACCAAAGGTCTATGAATATGGATTTTTGCTCGAATAGAATCAAGAGAAATATTACTTTGCCCTTGATGGGATAATTTACTGATAATTCATTCCTGCTCTAAATCTGATAAGTTTTCGTTTGAGTTTATGGGCTACAAAGTAAGAGATTCTAAATGTTGTCATGTTGAGTTTTTGAAAGAAAGCGATTCGGGAGCAATAGCACGAACGAAGTTCTTGCCCATACTTTTGCGCAATTCCCGCAGGAGATAAATATCTCTTTAGAATCTTTAAGAGATTCTACATTTTGAGATTCTTCAGTCGCACTTCGTGCTTTTTCAGAATGACAAGGATTAGAATCTTTTTCAGAATGATAATTTGCGTATAAGATTCTAAATTCTGACTATTTCCTCTTTCTTTATTATTTATTCTTTCACAAAGAAAATCTAATTCCTCCCCCGATCCCCTTTACCAAAAGAAACACTACCTTTCTTTTGCATAAAAGGAACACTGCGACTTCTCATTATAAAATTTGCTTCGCTTCCTGCACTTCTAGTAAAAATCGGGCAAAGGATAAAGATTCAAATAGAGCAAACACTACTGTTCCTGCTGTATCCGATTTTCACACCACGAAGTGGGCGCAGTGTGAGGGGGATTATTGTCATGCTGAACGCTTGTGAAGTATCTCTATTTGAATCTTTAAGAGATTCTATATTTTGAGATTCTCTGATTTCATAAACGATACCACATCTAAAACTAAGTAATAAATAAAACACTAAAAAAACATGATTATATCGTGCAAAAAACGATAGTTCGAATAGTCTAATGCAAATCCGCATTCAACATGACTTGTCTACAACTCCTAAAAGCAATTAATCGAGAATCTTGCGAAGTTATACGGTAATGTATTCCTTGCAACCCGCTTAACGTGCTTCCTTTATAATAACCGCTAGATTCTATAATAAAACCCTTATTAATCTCCTGAATCTTTTGTGCTTCATCTGCCGTAATGGCGACAACACTGCCAGCCAAAATGCTAATACCCGCATCCACAATGCAGCCGTCGCCTAAACTTATACCAGTTACAGAATTTGCCCCCAAAAGGCAATTTCTCCCAATACTAATAGGAGTCGTATTGCCACCACTAAGTACTCCTAAAATACTTGCACCACCTCCAATATCTGTGCCCTCCCCAACAATTACGCTCGAGCTAATACGGCCTTCATTCATACATGCTCCAAGACTACCTGCATTAAAATTCACATAGCTAGCACCAGGCATTTGTGTATAGCCAGCACCTAAAAATGCCCCAAAACGTGTCTTAGCACTATCAAGAATCCGAATATTATCTGCTTGCGGAATAACCTGCATAAGATAACGCGGGAATTTGTCAATAAAATCAATAACGGGGAAATTGCCGTCTATCTTTAAACTCATTTCATTTTCACGTAAATATTCTAACTCATAGGGCTTATTACCACTCCAAGCGAGATTGGGGAAAAGAGCAAAAATACCATTAAGATTCAAACTTCTGATAGGTGCATATCCCATAGAAAGAGCATGGAGTTTCGCATAAGCAACTTGAATGTTTTCCACTTGCTTATCCTCAACATAGCCAATAAGCTGAAACTTAGACGTCTTATCAGAATCCTCATAGATGTCACTAATATGCCGCAATAACTCGAAAACAATTTGAATATTCTTATGCTTTTTGCCAATATGATTATGAATAAGACTATTAGAAAATAAAATATCGCCATTTCTAATACTATATGGATCATGAATAAATTTTTCACATAGAATCTGAAATTTTTCTACGAGATTTTCATTGCTATTATACGTTAATGAAAAATCTTGCAATTCCTCAACAATGAATGGATAAAATAAGCAAAAAGCACGTAGAATAAAACGCGAAGTGATGTCAAAAATAATCTCATTTTCATAGATACTTAATTGTGCAGCAGTGGTAAAAACTGCAAAACTACCAAAATTCGTATTGAAATTGAGAAAAGGAAAGTTGACGCTAATAACTTTCTTATTACTTCCTTGATGTATTCGCGATAACTCAGCACGGCAGATTCCAAAGCATTGTGGTTTTTTGTGGGTAGTATAAAAATCATCCACAAACTGCTGAAATTTTTCTTTAGTTGCAATAATATAAGCAGAAGTATGATTCATACAGACCTCCTTTACACTTTATCAATTTGTCTATAATGTTAATTCTATCTAAATTCTTAAGGTTAGCGTAAGCAACCTTTAGAGTATATTAAGGTAAAATAAAATATTTCTCCAATATGACTATGAGATTTTGCTTTGCTGTGGCTAAATTATAGGATTCGAATTTTTCCAAATATCCTTGTAAAACGTCAATATAGTGTAACATTTTTGTTTTTGCATTGTCTAATCCCAAAAGATTAACATAGCTATTTTTCGAATAATCTCTATGGGTACTCTTGCCCGCCTGTTTCTCATCTTGAATACAATCAATAATATCATCACGAATTTGAAAAAATAACCCTAAATCCTTACCAAAGTCATAAAGAAAATTTTGCTGATGAGAATCCAAATTAGCGATAATCGCCCCCATTTTAAGACTCGCGGCAATAAGTTTGGCAGTTTTATGAATGTGAATACAAGCCAACTTATCTTCTGCTAACAAGGTATTCTCGAATTCACAATCAAGAGCTTGCCCTAAAACCATTCCATGAATACCCGCGTTATCACTCAAACACTGTATGAGTGCAATCCTCACATCAGGAGCAAAATGCGCATTGCTCAAAAGAGAAAAAGCATAAGTGTGTAACCCATCGCCTATTAAAATAGCACTCGCTTCATTATATTTAACATGTAGGGTAGGGTGATTACGTCTTAATTCGGCATTATCCATAGCTGGCAAATCATCATGAATTAATGAGTAAGTATGCAAACATTCAAGAGCAAGGCAAGCTGCAAAACTATTGTAAATTTGCTCCTTTGCATTGGCGCAAACGATTGATAGTAAAAGTTTTGGACGAAATCTTTTCCCCCCATTTTCTACCATTTCCCAAAAAGCAGTCTGAAAAAAAGGATGAAAAGATTCTATATGCGGTTTGCTAGCAAGTAAATACCTTTCAAAATCCAAACACGATGAAGAAAAATCCTTGTAACAACTTGACATAAACATAATAACCCTCTATCTAAATAAACGCTACTTTGTGATTGTCCTTAAATAGCCATTTTCAGAAAGCATAACATATAATTTACCTAATACTACCTTTTTTGTTTCAGAATCTAAATTGCTGTCTTCTATATGCTGCTTTAAAATTCGTTCAATCTCTTTAGTATCATAATCTAAATCATCAAGTACATCAACAATTGTTTGCGCTTCAAGGAGATTGAGAATCTCATATCCTTTATTTAAATCATCATCAAAAATAACACTAAATTCCGTAGGATGAGTAAAAAGATTGTGCCTCATACCTAAAACTTCTTGGTATGCGCCAACAAGAAAAAATCCTAAGAAATATTCTTCTTTTGATACATCAATATCATGCAAAAATAATGGCATCTGTGGATTAAAAGAAATTTCACCATCACTATCGCAAGTTATATCCCAAAGACTTGCCGCTCGTGTTGGTCGTCTGTTTAATCTATCAAGTGGCATTACAGGGAAATTCTGCTTTAACCCCCAATAATCAGGCAAACTTTGAAAGAAGCTACAATTAAGTAAATATCGCTCTTGTACGCTCTTTTGGATTTTAAGAATCTCATTATGATTTTTATATTTCAAAAGTTGGATAACTTTTTTAATAATCAAATGAACAAGCACTTCAGTGTTACTTCTATCCTGTAAATCAATATACCCCAAATCAAAGAGAGTCAGTAAAGATTCCATGTGATCAAGACTATCATGCAAATACTCAATGGCATTTTTTTCTGTAATAGAGTGATACAAATCATGAAGCTCCACAACAAGAGGAGGATTATTGTCGACTTTAAGACTCAATGCGCCTTCATCATATTCCTGTGAAAAAAGCTCTAAAACTGGGGCAATGAGCACTGCATGGGAAGCAGAAACAAAACGGCCAGATTCAAGAAAAATATCAGGCTCTAGTTCATTTTTATTTCTTGCAATCTCTTTTAAACTGAAAACTACATCACCGCTAAACTCGGTAAGCGTATAGTTCTTACAATTCATACTCTCATGTTGCGCATATTCAACAGCTAAACCACCGCCAATATTGACTATTGTAAGATGAACCGCGCCCATTTTTCGTAATTCTGCATAAATATTACCAACCTCACGTATTGCTTTTTTCAATGGCGATATATCACTAATTTGACTACCAATATGAAAATGTATCATGGTAAATTTATGAAGCAACTTCGAATGCTCAAGCATAGTCATTGCCTGCAAAAGTTCTGTGGAAGTTAAGCCAAATTTTGAAGTGATACCTCCACTTTTTGCCCAAATACCAGTGCCAACACTGTGCAATCTGATTCTAAGTCCTATGTTGGGATAGGGCTCTGCCATCTCATTTGCAATATCAATGATTGTTTTTAACTCATTAATCCCCTCAATCGTCAAGGTAATATCATGCCCCATATTCGCCGCAATAAACCCTAAACTAATCATTTCTTTATCTTTAAATCCATTTACAGTAATAGGGCTGCCTTTATTAGTGTAAGCCATAGCCACTATGAGTTCGGATTTACTTCCTGCTTCCAATCCGTAGCATTTTGTCTGACTTAACTCAACAAGAGGCAACACGAAATTGGGCATTTGATTAACTTTAAGAGGAAAAACTGCTTTAAATATACCTTGATATTGATATTCTCTTATAGACGATTCAAAGGCACTATAAACTTTTGTAATTTGTTTATTGATAAGATGCGGGAAACGTATTAACAAGGGACCTTTGTAGCCCTTCTCTCGTGCTTCTTTAACAATGTCAATAATCGCGGGTTTCGACTTATGATTAATTTTCACTACACCATCATCGATAATAAAATCATCATTAGACCATAATTTGATGCCATAATCAACCATGTAAGCTTACCTTAAGAAAGAATGTGATTCCAAAGCAAAGCGATATTTTAACAAAACCTTGTTTGATTATTGATACAAACATACAAAATTATCCAAAAATCTTAGCTTTAAGATACAATATCTATTCCAATTTTCACAAGGAGAATAGCATGAAATTATTTGTGTGTATAGTACACTACACAAAACCATTAGAAAAAGTAGAAGAAATCCTTCCGCTACATAGAGCTTATTTGCAAGAATGTTACAATAAAGGTTTTTTACTTGCATCGGGACCGAGAAATCCGCGCACAGGAGGAATTATTATTGGCAAATTCAAGGATAAACAAGAAGCCATTCTTTTTAGTAAGAATGATCCGTTTTGCCAAAAAGACACTGCAGAATACGAAATTATTGAATTTGAAGCAGTACTACACAGTAAACATCTCAACGAATTTTTAGCTCAATAACACAACAAAGGAAGTATCGTGAAACAAGTAAAAAAAGTAGTTTTAGCATATAGTGGCGGACTCGATACAAGCGTGATTCTTAAATGGCTTGCAGATACCTACCATTGCGAAATAGTAACTTTCACAGCCGACATTGGACAAGGCGAAGAGGTAGAATTAGCGCGAGAAAAAGCTATTAAGTTAGGAATAAAAAATGAAAATATTTTCATCGAAGATTTAAAAGAAGAATTTATTAGAGATTTTGTATTTCCTATGTTTCGTGCTAATGCCATTTATGAGGGCGAATACCTACTTGGTACAAGCATTGCGCGTCCACTTATTGCAAAACGACTCGTTGAAATTGCAACAAAGGTTAACGCAAATGCTATTGCGCACGGTGCAACAGGTAAGGGCAATGATCAGGTACGTTTTGAATTGGGAGCTTATGCCTTAAATCCAGATATTGTAGTTATAGCACCTTGGCGAGAATGGAATTTAAATAGTCGTGAAAAACTTTTAGCCTATGCAGAATCCGCAGGAATCACTATTGAAAAGCAAAACAATAAATCACCTTATTCTATGGATGCCAATCTGTTGCATATCAGTTATGAAGGGCAGATATTAGAAGATCCCAATAAAGAACCCGAAGAAACTATGTGGAGATGGAGTGTTTCTCCTATGCAAGCACCCAATGAACCAGAAACAATTAGCATTGAATTTAAACATGGTGATGGTATAGCAATCAATGGGGAAAGTCTTAGTCCTGCAAGCTTTTGGAATAAACTAAATATGCTTGGAGGAAAACATGGAATCGGACGTCTTGATTTAGTAGAAAATCGCTATGTGGGAATGAAATCTCGCGGTTGCTATGAAACGCCAGGCGGCACAATTTACCTTAAAGCTCATCGTGCAATAGAATCTCTTTGCCTTGATAAAGAAGAAGCTCATCTTAAAGATGAAATTATGCCTAGATATGCGCAACTCATCTATAATGGCTATTGGTTTAGTCCGGAAAGAAAGGCATTACAAGCACTCATTGACACAACACAACAAAACGTAAACGGCATTGTACACATCAAACTTTATAAAGGCAATGTAATTGTTACAGGAAGAGAATCAAAATACTCTCTATTTAACGCTGCATATAGCACTTTCGAAGAAGATTCCGTTTATGATCAAAGCGATGCAAAAGGATTCATTAAACTGAATGCATTAAGATTTATTATCGCAGGAAAAAGCCATAAACGCTAAAGGAAATACAATCATTCTATGATTCTTGGAACTATAAAATAATTATCTTGGGAATCTGGTGCTTGTGCAAGTATAGCCTCTGCCACACTGCCATTGTGAGGAATATCATCGCGCAACAATGTTTGCTGCACATTAATAGATGTGTCTAAATCTGTTTCAATGTCTTGCAATATATTCATTTTTTCAATAATTTCTGTAAGTTCTTGCTGAAAAGATTCCCTTTTATCCTTTGGTATCTTTATCATTGCAAGCCTCTCTAATTTATCTAATAAAAGTTCATCAACAAACATCGTTACTCCTTTTGAAAAATAGGAAAAATAATCAAGCATCAAAGAAAGGGATTATACAATAACTATTCAATTACTCACGGGAAAAATTTACTTCTCCAAAGCCATAAATCTTTAAATGGGCAACTGTTTTTTCATCATTAAACGGATTATCTATACCGACAAAGTAAATTGTTAAATAAGGTTGATTAATAGTATTATAAACACCCTGTGTATCAAGAAGATTAAGTCTCCAAGCATTTAACATATATTGTTTATAAAGAATAAACTGATAAGGATAGTTATCATAACGCACCAATAACACCAATCCCTCATTGCGATAAAGTGTCCAACGGAGAGTGAACTGCTTTGCTTCATTGCCATCATCTTGAGAATCTTTTCTTGCAATAATATTAGCTCTAATCACTTCGTCTTTTTTCAAATCTACGTCTAATTCAAAACTCGGAGTAGGCATCCTACTTGATGCAATATTGACAAATAATAAACTTAATACAAAAAAACTAAAAACCCGTCGCAACATACAACACCTAATTATCTTGAATAATAACCCGAAAAATCTATTATAGTGCTAATCACGTACAAAATTTGATAGCCTTAACATAATAAAAAGCAATTATTCATTCTCACTAAGTATTTTCGACATAGATTCAATAGCAAGACTATTTTTTCGTTCTTTCAACGCTTGTTTAAACCTCTCATCATAATGGGTTTTATGATAAAAATCACGCATATTAATTTCCACGTCATATTCATCAAACGCTAATTCATAAAGGGCTAATTCCTCTAGTAATCTCTCGAGTTCATTGTTTGCCAAAGTTCGACTCGCATGAAAAATAATATCTTTCCACTTACTAATTGGTTCACCTTCAAAAATTTCACTATTTGAATTTTCCCACATAGAATAATCCTCACAAAATAAGATAAATAAATACATTGTCGCATATTTTTAATTTTTATGCAAGCCAATCCACATAAATACAACAAAAAATCACCAATAACAACTGACTTTAAACAACCAATAATTATCTAGGCTTAAAATTTTGCTTGCTTATACAAAAATCTGATACAAAGCAATCAGGACAATTGGGCTTTGTAGCTTTACACTCATAACGACCAAATAAAACAAAAGCTTGGTGCAACAAGTTAAGATGATCTTTAAAAAGCCTCACTAAATCTTTCTCCGTCTCTATTGCACTTATACTGGAACTAAGTGATAGTCTATGACTAACACGAAAAACATGTGTATCGACAGCCATATAATTCAAATGTAAAAATTCCCCTAGAACAACATTGGCACTTTTTTGCCCAACGCCTTGAAGTTTCATTAAATCCCGTTGATTCATTGGAATATTTCCGCCAAAATCTTTCTCTACGCTTTTTGCCATAGCAATTAAATGTCTCGCCTTAACGTTAAAAAAAGAAATAGATTTAATAATCGCGCTTACTTCCTCAAATGTCGCTTCACTTAAAGCGCGAGTATTTGGATATTTGGCGAATAGAGTAGGTGTTACTAGATTCACACGTTTATCTGTGCACTGCGCAGACAACATAACCGCAATTAGTAATTCATAGATGTTCGAGTATTGCAGTTCTGTTTTAGCATTTTGATATTTTTGTAAGAATCTTTGCTTAATCTCTTCCGCTCGTTGTAATCTAGATCTATTTTGAGTAATATTGTGTTCAATCTCGCTTTCCGAAAGAGTATTATGCAAATAAATATCTTCATGAGCTAGCTTATCTAGCAATATTTTGTTCCTACCCATAACTATCCCCTTAATATTTGCAACAATCAAATCCATACACCACTCACTCCTTCAGAATGATTCTCATCGCGTTTGGAATCTTCTTTCTGATATTTCCGTATATCATCATTGGGAGGCATATCCTCATATCGATGCAAAAAGGGGTTAAACAATTCCTCAAATCCATTGGAATTGCTATATTCTTCAAGTCGTTTAAGCAGTCCATCTTTATCAAATATCTTACGGCTAATCAAATATTTACCTCTATATCGTTCTTCTTTAACAAGCCTATTATCCACATAATATTTTTTTATTGTTTCATTTGGCGTATAGAAAAACGCCTTTACTAACTCATTGGCGGTACTTTGGCTATAAAACTTTTTTTCAATAATATTACCATTTTTGTAAGTAATTTCCTGTCGAATAAACCCATTAGAATAATATACATTCGTCGCAAGTAATATACCATTATCATAAAAATCTTCATACTCTAACACACCTTTGTTATACCACTTCTCAACCCCATGCTTTACTCCTATAATCTTTTGACAAGGGGACCTACCATCTCGAGATTGACAAATAACAAAGCTAATATCCTCATTATAATAAGGTACATAAGAAGTTTCACTAAGAATCTGGTGTTTATTTTCATCAGAATAATTTACATACACTTCAATGCCATTGCCTATATTCGCAATTTTAAACCACAATATAAAAGCTAACAATACCAAAATTATAATTAGAACATTCAATCTTTTCATTACCATGCCCTTATCTGTAACCCTTGTTTTAATATCTAGTAAAGGAATCATTAGTAACAAGTTTATAAAATTATGATTAAGAATATCAAGTTAAAACTAATATTTACCTATTATTTTTAATATTGCTTTAATAACATCATTAGGCGACAATTTTAAAACTGCTGAATCTAATTGTCGCAGACTATTTTGTATTTCATTTTCCTTAAATCCCAATGCAAAAAGCGAATCATAAATGAGCTGCATATTATTACCTTGTTCCAATTGTTGCAAATTGTGCGTATAACCAGACAATTCTAATAGAATCTTGCCTGCTATTTTATTGCCTATACCTTTCACATTCTTAATTGCAACTATATCGTTGGTTGCAATAATCTCCAAAAAATTATCCACAGAATAATTTGATAAAATCGATAACGCACTTTTCGCACCCACACCACTTACCTTTAATAAACGCAAAAATATATCCCGAGATTCACGCGAGGTAAAACCATACAAACAATGGGAATCTTCACGAATAACCTGCGCTATCTCCAATGTTACCTGATTTTTACCTTGAATTTCATTGCTCACAAGTAATGGCACTTCTATAAAATAAGTAACTCCACCCACTTCCAATTCAACGTTAGTTGGCAAAAGCCGCTCAACATTACCACATAATCTAACAATCATAACTCACTCCTAAACTAACGTGTATTTATGGATTCTATAAAAATTTGTATATCCTTAAAATGTAAATAAGAAATACTATAGTGATAGTATCGAAGCGCATGAAAAATAGCAGTATTTGCTTCTAGAGCATTTAATGCAATAGCTTCCAAATAACTTTTCGGAATAATTATACCCAATGACTTATCGTGCAAAATCTTTGCGGTTCTCTCTCTGAATAATGGCAAGAAACCGCAAAAAAAATGGATTTTATGATAATCTTCATGCAAGAACATAGCAATATAATTTTGTATTTTTTTCAAGAAATATTCATAATGCAATGCTTGGACATGTTTGTTTGTTTTCATATTTTGTCTGTTTTGCTCATCTGTGGTAATCATATAAAAAGGCTGTGTAATAAAATCACGTACACCAAACGAAATTTTCATTTGCAATGATTCTAAAGTGCGTCTTGATAAGTTAGATTCTATTGCGCAAAACACACGTAAAGTGGAAAAATAACTATCTCGTTTCGACATTTCAGTAAGTAGCAATAGCGCATCATACGTAGTGAGTCCTGAAGAATCTACGTGGTTATCACCGCTCACTATTGCCACCGCAAATAAATGAGCATACTGCAAGGATAAAAATGCGCTTTGTAAAGATTCTAACGTATGATTATTTGTCTTAATGGTAGGAATAAATAGCAATTCTTTTGTGATTGCGCATTGTTGTGTAGCAGCAAGCTTTTGTTTTATTGAAAGTTGTAGCAAGCTAGCACAAACAATGGAATCGGGATAAGACTTTGAAATAGGGTTAGCGGGTATAATAACCGCATCAATATGCAAATATGAGCAAGCCCAAATAATATTGGTAATATCTCGTTCCAATGTTTGAGATATATATTCAAACAGAATCATAATGTAATAAAAAGTACCTTAGTAAAGAAACAAAAAGTATAGTATTTGGAATATAAACAAAAAAATTATTTACCTTTTCCAAATGATGCAATAAGTGCTTCTATATCATTTTCGCTTGCAACATCGTCATGATTGTCTCCCTTAATATAAGTAGCAGAAGAAACTCGTTTAGAATCATCACCTCTACCTTCAAATAACGAATTCATATACTGACTTAATGCGCGCATAACATTTATGACACGTTCAATCTTTTGCCTATGAATATCTTGATACTGCATAATGTCCATAGCCTGCAAACAAGCATCGCCACAGTCCATTGCACTATTTTTAATTTCTTTAATCACATTAGCAACCTTACGTGTCTCTTCTAAAGAAGCACCAAAAGCTTTGATTTTAGGAAAATTCTCTACAAGCATAAGAAGCATTTTTTCTTGTGATTCGATATATTGCTGAATTTCTTTTGATTTTTTTTCAATGCCATTTACTGCTTCACCAATAATATCAATTTGATCAAAAACTTCTGTCATTTTCACTTCTGAATCGCGCGTTACATCATCTAATTGATGTACAACCTTATGCTCTTCAGTAGGAGGTGGAGGTGGCCACTTTTTATCAGCTTCTGGTTTGTATGTATTTGGATCTACAAACTCTGCTTTAATTGAATCATCTTTTGGATCTTCGCTTGTGTCTGAATTTTGTGTGTCTAACTTAAGAGAATCTACATCTTGCGCCATCAGGGAATCTAGCTCTTCTTGCGTCATTAAAACTCCTATAAAAGTAATCCCATGATTATAACATATTTTAAAATAAAAGAATCTAAGATTCTAAAACATACAACAAGCATTCATACTATCGAAAGAGAATAGGGTGAATAATAGTTGAATAATTTCGATTGCCAAATAAATAAAATCTCTAATTTAAAAGGTGTTCCCCTGCATATATCGATTCAATCTATTTATATCAGTATAACTTGTACTGTCGAGGTGTAAGGGTGTAATTGAAATATACCCTTCATCTATTGCCTGAAAATCTGAAACTAGAGGAAATGTCATTCCAGATTCCTCTTTGGCATGTTCATCGCAATGATTGATAGGCATAGCAATATCACTATTGCGTTCCTGCCAAGCAAGAGGATTTAACCCTATCCAATAATATTTTTGCATTCTTGGATTGCTATTCTTTTGGATAGAAGGTGTATAGATTCTATATCCAAGTTGTGTAATTCTTATGCCTTTACATGCAGATTTTGCAATCGGGGGAATATTAACATTTAGCAATTTTCTTTCTCCAATAGTATATGTATTATTAAAAATTAACCCTGCTAAAAAAGCAACAAAATCCGCTGCAAGCTCAAAATCTCTTTGTGCTATCTTATTTTCTTCTCCGTATTTATCGCGGATACATTGAGAAATAGCAATACTTGGAATACCATGAATAGCACCCTCCATAGCAGCAGCAACAGTACCAGAATAGGTTACATCTTCTCCCATATTAGCACCTATATTAATTCCTGAAATTAATAAATCTGGACGCTTTGTAAATAATTCACAAATTCCAATATATACACAATCAGTGGGGCTACCGTCATCTAATTTATAAAAATCTTTTTCAATCTCTATAAGTCGCATAGGTTTGCTTACAGATAAACCATGCCCACAAGCTGATTTTTCATGCGCAGGAGCAACTACAACAACTCTAGCAATCTTTTTTAGAGATTGGTATAAATGTAATAATCCATGGCTTTCAAAACCGTCATCATTTGTAAGAAATATTGTTTTCATTCTCTGCCTTAAATTAACGCTTAATTTTCACAAACACTATAATATCAAAAACATTTGAAAACTTTACAATTATAATAACAAGAGTTGCAATATTTCAAAAACAAAGGTAACTAGCGTATATTAAAATTTCATGAAGTTTATGCTAATCGTATGTTTCATGTTTATGGTACGCCCAATAGGATTCGAACCTATGACCTACGGCTTAGAAGGCCGTTGCTCTATCCAACTGAGCTATGGACGCAACATTGCTGTAAAATCAGCAAAATGCGAGAAAGAGGTATTTTTATGGTACGCCCAAAGGGAGTCGAACCCCTAACCCCCAGATCCGAAGTCTGGTGCTCTATCCAATTGAGCTATGGACGCACTACATCAAGCTATTATAGTGGGGTGGATGATGGGGCTCGAACCCACGACCCTCAGAGCCACAACCTGATGCTCTAACCAACTGAGCTACATCCACCATACATAAATTTACAAAATGGTCGGGGCGAAAGGATTCGAACCTTCGACCCCTTGGTCCCAAACCAAGTACTCTAACCAGACTGAGCTACGCCCCGACTAAAAACAAAGACTATGATTATATAGTAAAATAAAATAAAAGTCAAGTTTATTTATTGGTTTATTCAAGTTATTTTATTGCAAGATAACTTAACCCTAATTAACTAAAGTTTATGCTTACTATATGTTCATAACAAAAAGGGGAGGAGAGAGGTATATAAAAATAAAAATTTGAAAATTATAGTTTTCATAATTTTATATGTATGTTGAATGACATGGCGTCATTTTGCAGTACTAGAACTATTATGATAATACTTATTCTTGTGTTATATCTTATCAAGCTATGACAGAACAATAGTAAACATTTAAAATCTCAAGTCTTGTTTGTTGGCACAATTAAATTAATATACTAGCTTAACGAAACTCTTATTTACACAGCCCAATATTAAAAATGTGTGCTATTTGATTTTTATATGAATCCTTGCCTATTTGCATCAACCAATAAATTTCTGTAAATTTTAAAAAATAACAAATTATTTCTAATAGCAAAACCCAATTTAACTATTGATAAAAATCGATATGTTCTGATTCCTAAGAATCAATATTATTTATAGAGAATAAATCCATAATGCTGAAACATTTTCTTTAACAAAGATTCTATCAATTCGTAAACCATAATAAAACCCCTATCATCTTTAAAATAATAAGGATCTGGAATATCTTCACCATCACCAAAATCACCCAATTTAAATACTTTATTTGTCTCAAAACCCAAATTAAGAATATCTCTTTTATTCTGAGAATCCATTCCGATAATTATATCAAAATGCTTATCATCACAAAAATTAATCGGTCGAGATTGCAACTGCGAAATATCAATGCCATTCCTCTGTGCCACCAACACTGAATAGGTATGAGGATTTTCTCCAAGATGAAAACTACTTGTTCCGCAAGAATCAAGCTGCAGATTCCAAGCATTCCTATTATTCATATCTCTTGCGATACCTTCTGCCAACGGTGAACGACAAATATTTCCTAAGCATACAAACAAAATACTTCGTATTTTCATTCTATTATCCTCAATAAAAAATGCTAAAATTATATCTTACAATTCAAATAAAGAGGTGTAATGTCAATCAGCATGCGCATTGTATTTTTTATTGTCATAGTGGTGTTGCATATTTTTATCTACTTTATTTTATTTAAAAACATTTCTACTAATCCTGCTATGAAACATCTTGGAAAATGTATTGTTATTGCCAACCTACTCTGTATTATATTTTTTTTAAGATTCTATCATGGGCAGCTACACCCTATTATTTATACCCTTATGTCAAGTAGTATTGGTATTTTTTGGATTAGTTTCAATATTGCCCTTATTGTATGTATATTAAACTGGGGAGTTTATCTTGGCTTTGGTGCTATCGTTCTGCAACATTGGCAAACAGCAATTCTTGTTGTTGCATGGGCTACTATATTACTATTGATAGGATTAAGTTTTTATATTAATGCAAAAGCCCCTGTCACTGTTGAACAAACAATCACAATAAATAACCTGAAGCAACCAATTAATATTGCACATTTAAGTGATATTCATATTGGCACTCTAATGAATGAAAAAAAAATTGCTGCAATTGTCAAACAAACAAACAAACTTCATGCTGATATTATTGTCCTTACAGGAGATATTGTAGACAGTTACTCTAACTTTAGCATTAAAGCAATAGAAGAGTTAGGAAAATTAAAAAGTAAATATGGTATCTACTATGTTTTAGGTAATCATGAGTACTACTATGATACACACACTATTTTGCACTTGCTTAAACGAATTGGGATTACTCCACTTGTTAATCAAAGTATGATTCTACGTAATCTAGGTATTAACATATCTGGTATTGCAGATTTGGTAGGAGAAAGAACAGTGTTTAAAGATAATTCTTTGAAACCAAATTTGACAAAAGCATTAGAATCTAATCAGGCAAACTTTCCCACCATCCTGTTATCACACCAACCAAAAATCATCAACTTTTTAACGAATGAGAAAATCGATCTTGTTCTAAGTGGACATACACACGGCGGACAAATATTTCCTTTTAATTTTATTGTATTGCTCGATCAGCCTTTTTTAAGTGGTTTGAATCAATTTACCTATCACGATAACAATGCCCAAATCTATATTTCAGAAGGAGCGGGATGGTGGGGTATGCCTATGAGATTATTTAGTCGCAGGCAGATTAATTTATTGCACCTAATTCCCAACAAGTAACTCCACTACCAACCAACAATCAAAAGTTTATTAAGTTTCTCCTAATTAAATAGACAAGTTGAGCCCCCACAAGATTCTAAACCATTGTTCTTCTTATTATTATTCTGAAGGACAATAGGAATAACAAATCCTTTAAGCAACTTTCTTGGCACTCCAACACCGTGTTGTATATTTAATACCAAAATGTGTTGGAAGTTTATGTCGTATTTGATAGGCAATTTTTTCAAACAATTCAACACCCTCTTTTGTTTCTAAATCCCAATAGGGATTTTTTACACTCTTCCATGCATTGATATAATTTTCAATATTCTGATAAAAATAAAAATCTGACTCTATATAAATAATATTATCAAACAGCTCTTTATTCTCTTCTAATATTGGTCTCTGATCTTGACGTCTTATACCTCTAGTATAATTTGGAACAAGCTCTAAAATAACTTCCTCTGCCATCTCCTGAATAGGATCATTTAAATCTCGATGATTCCACATACATGAAAAATAACTCTGAGGTTTTAAAATTCTATGAGCTTCTTTCAATGCTTCATTTCTATCCATAACATTAAAACTACTACCAAAAGTTACCCAATCATATTCACCGCTTTTTAAAGTAGAATCTATACCTGTTGCTCGCACCCATTCTATACTACTATCCGCGCGAAATTGAGAGGAGTCTGTTTGATTTCTTGACGTTGCCTTTATACCCAATTCACGCATTGCATCGTTTGGTTCAACAGCAACAACATTGCAACCTCTTTGTAACAACATAAGACTGAGATTGCCCGTACCTGCGCCAATATCTGCTACTCGCAAGGAAGGGAATGTTGCCCCCCCCCCCCGTTACTCTATTGCTCTTTACGAGAAAAACCAACATGTCAATAGCTGAATCTGCATAATTTGGACGAAACTCATAAAATTTTGCATGCTTGGTATAATCCCAATGCTGTTCTACTAATTTTTGCATAAACTATCCTTTTCGATAATATCTAAGTGTAAGATACACTACTAATTGCACAAAATACTCTTAATGCTGTATCTTTATGATAATCCCCCCTCCTAACATTTTATTTATATGAAAAATTATTTTTTGCGAACGCTCCAAGCACGAATTTTATATGGAATTTCAATAATATGTAAATCCTTAATATGAGACTCTATCATACTAAGGATATGCTGCCATCTTTGTTCACCAGCTTGCGCTTGAATATCATTTACAGAATGCCATGCGCCAATATAACGTGCTTTATCCATCATTTCAACATAATCACATTCCATAAAAAAACAATCTTCAAAATCTCCTGTTGAAACTAGAATTTCCTCCCAATTCTTAGTATTCTGTGTACCACTACTCACACGATTAAGTTCTGGAACAATACGTTTAATTTCAGATTCAATACTCTCAAAAATAGAATTTGGCTTAATATTACGTGGATTCCAAATTGCCGTAAAATACCCTCTTTCTTTTAATATCCTTGCGAATTCAGGTAGAGATTTTTGAGGATTAGTCCAATGAAACGAGCTTGCCATAATAACCCAATCTGCAAAATTAGATTGGACACCTGTCTGCTCACCGCTACCATTCATCCATTTAATAGAAGTATTACGCGTATATCGGATTCCCTCCTCTCGCATATTATCGTTTGGTTCAACAGCAACAACTTTCAATCCAAAATTAGCAAGCATTTTTGTAAGCTTGCCCGTGCCCGCACCAACTTCCACAACTTGTAAAGATTCTAAAGGCTTATCCAAATCATTAATGCATCTTAGTAGCTTCTCCAATAACCTTGCACTATATGCAGGACGATTATGGTAATATTTCGCAACTTCTGTAAAATCACCTTGTTTCATAGTAACTATCCTTTCCTAATTGGTATTAAAAGTCTCTGAAATTCTTGATAATGCTCCCATGTTGCTACAATATCAGGTCTATTTTGTTGCACATGCTGTAGTTCATAACGTAGCACAGTATCAAGAAGTTTAGCTTTTTCTTGATTGTGTGATAAAAAATCTAAAAATATTTGCGGGGTAATTTTAAGAGGATGATAAGATGAAATTTTTTGATGTAAAACTTCCAATCTCAACTCAATCTCTTGAATCAAAGCGGGAAAAAGAGAATAATCAAAAGAACGAGAACTTGTACTAATAAATAATCGACGTTCAGGGAATAAAGGAGAATAATACATTTCATCAATATAGAATCTTTTATCTTGTAAATGATAATATTGCCTAGGACCAATGGCAAAAAACCCACGAAAAGCAGAAACATAAATTTGATAATTAACGAATGTGAATTCTAAAGGAAGATTGTGAGTGAGGAAATCATTAACTTTTAGGTCAAAATCAAATTCTTCAGGTAATTTTATCGTAATATCCTCTGCTACTCGTTGATTATCTGCAAGAAAAGTCGCAATATTTTGCATAGTTGTCTTTGTCTTTTTACCCAATAAATCAGTGGTATCAATGTAGAGAATCTCGTTACTGTAAGGGAGAATTTGTAAAATATTTGAATACCAATCAAGAATAGTCGCATAGGTAGTTTTAGCAGTTGCAAAGACGCACAAAGAATCCATTCTAATGCTCATAATCTCTTCAATCGCACAATGAATTTCTTGTGTCGAACTATTGGCAGTAATTTTTTTTGCGATTTCATCATAATTTAATCCAATATTCATTGCGGATATAATAGCAAGTATTGGATCTCTAACAATGCAAATAATAGGAACTTTGTAGCAAGGAGTAAACTTAGCCAACCATTCTTCTTTACCTTGAGTAAAACCATCCAAAGTGATTCCCCAAAGTGCATAATCTACATTTCGGGTTAATTCGTAGCTTACTTGCAATGAGAAATCAGACGTTACTTCGGATCGCATGGCAAACATACTAAGAGGCAAGATGCCCCCCCCCCCCGTAATCGTGGGAATATCTTATTTAGAACTTCACATGCTCTTGCACTGTTATGATTCTTTTTCACTTCAAGCATACTTAGAAAATAAAGCAATGAATGTAGTCCTACTCCATGAGAACCGCACACTGCAAAAGAGAAAGTTTTGGGAACATGTACAAAATTAAAGCATCTAAAAAGACTATATATAACAATTTTCCAATAAAGATACTTGCAATAGGAAAGCCAACCTTCGTTTTTGAAAATAGACCACATCATTTTTTGTTGCAATTTATCATTAAACTTTCTGATTCTATATTTACATGCAGCAACAATACCTTGCTCTTGATAGATTTTATAGGTTCTTGACTTACCGCGCACATTTCGCCCTTTGCCCACTATAATACGTCCATTACACTGCAAGGTATTTCATAATAAAAAAGCATTTATCCATTAATATCAAGGCAAGAAAGAATGGAATCTACTTTTTGTTCCAAACATTCACGCTTATTATTGTCAATAACAAGACTCATGCCATCATTTAATGGAGGAACATCATAAGCTATGTCCATCCCTACAACTTGCCGTATTTTCCCCTCTAAAAAACTACTATATATACTTTTTTGATCTCTAGCAATAAGCTCATGTATATCACATTGAACATAAACATGCAAAAAATGCTTAAACAAATTGGCGTTATATTCATACACTTCTTTAAACATAGAAATAGTTGTAACAATAACGATAATACCTTGTTGAGAAAGATAATGGGCTAAATCTGCTCTCTTTTTTGCCATATTAATTCTACCTATCTTATCATAAGCAAAATGCCCCAAAATCGAACGCAAAACATCACCATCTAAATACACAACATTTTTCAAGGTTTTTGCAATCTTTTGATGAAGTGCCTGCCCTATTGTGCTTTTACCGCTTCCAGAGAGCCCATTTATCCAAATGACAAGTCCATTACCATTAAGCATTGTTTTCATCATAGAAAGATCTTCCCCATTGCAAGAAACTATAAGCTATTGAATAACATCACAGAGAAACTGAATGCAAGCCAATACACCTGCTCCACTTGCTCCATACGGATTAACCCCCCATTCCTTTTCAACGAAAGCGGGACCTGCTATATCGATATGCAACCATTTATCTTTATATTCCTTGCGTATAAATTCACCCAAAAACATACCAGCTGTAATTGCGCCGCCATAACGAGAGCTAGAAGTATTGCTAACATCTGCAATTTTAGATTCTATAAGTTTTTTAAGATGACTATTAAAAGGAAGAGTATGCGCTAACTCACCGGATTTCAGAGCACTCTCTACAAAAAGTTGTTTAAGCTTTTCGTTATATCCCATAACACCACTTGTATACTCACCAAGTGCTACAACACATGCACCAGTAAGTGTTGCAAAATCCAGAATCATATCTGCTTCTAAGTCCTGTGCATAACTTAAACAATCAACTAGTACCAAACGTCCCTCTGCATCGGTATTTTTCACTTCTATACTTTTTTTCTCACGTGAAATTAAAATATCATCTGGTCGATAAGCATTGCTACCAATGGCGTTGTCAGTAATCCCCATAATAGCATGCAATTCAATATTCAACCCTAATTCCACTGCCGCTAAAAACACCCCTAAAACAGCACAAGCACCACTTTTATCGGCTTTCATGGTTACCATATAATCTGCCGGTTTAAGACTCAATCCACCTGTATCATACACAAGACCTTTACCAACAATAACAACTTTTTTAGTGCTGCTATCAACGTGCTGTGGTTTATAACTTAGATGAGCAAGAAAAGCCGGAAAATTAGAAGTTTGATTCACTGCAAGAAAAGCACCCATTTTTTGTTCTTCCATATAGGAATTACTACGTAAAACTGCTTGAATATCACAATTTCTATATTTTTTTGCAAGTGCTATTGTTTCATTCTGTGCCAAATTGGAAAGAAAAATAGCATTGGCAATATTAGGAGGAGTATTAACAATATCACGAACAAAATTTACACGATTGCAAATGACACACATTTGCTGCAATACATTATCGCGCACACCAATTAGAGCAAGATTAAGTATTTCTCTCTGTTTAATCTCTTGAGATTTTTCCATAGAATCTTGTTTAAAAACATTGTATTCATAATCACCCAATAATATGCCACGTATGATATGTTTATGTAATGATTCATCTTTATCTTTTAGAGCAAAAAAAGCCTCTTTAATATTAAGCGTTTTAAGTGTTTTTATTGCAAGGCATGCTGCATCAGCATAAGAATATGGATTCAAATCCTCCAAACCCACATAAAGAATATTGCTAGCTTGAGCATAAAATGCTCCCTTACCCTTATAGCCTCTTTGTGTAAGTAAAGCTAAATCTTTGACGTTTTCTTTATTTGTTTCCAAAATAACAGAAGAATTTTCTGCAAAAATATCTTTTTCAATCAATACAACTGCCGTACCAAATTCAACATCAGATACACTGATATTAATCTTGGGGGCTACCCAAAGTTGCTTATTCATTCTGTTAGTCCTTTATATTTCTGAATTTCCTAGCCCAAAAATAAATAAGAGCTACAATCAATAGAATTATAACTAATAATGCGAAAAATACAATCGGGTTTTTCTTAACTTCAGTGGAAAAATGCTGCAAAAATTCTAAAATTTCCTGCCCAAAATACCATGCGGGAATAATGGTAATAGATGCCCATACCCAAGCAGATATAAGATTAATAATAGCAAACTTAACCGAAGAATAACGTGTCAATCCAATACTTATGGGGATAATTGTCCGCAATCCATACATATAACGTTGTACAAAAATAATAGGCCATCCATATTTTTTCATAAGACTGCTAGCAAGAGCAAATTTTCTCCTCTGATTGCGGAATTTTCTCTGTACATAAGTTTTATTTAATCGTCCAATATAAAAATAAATTTGATCTCCAGTAAAACCTCCAAGCCCGGCAATAAAAATACACCAGTAAACATTCAAATACCCCTGATGTGCCGCTATTCCTGCAAGCAACAGCCCCCATTCTCCCTCTAAAATGCTCCAACAAAATAAAATGAGATAACCCCAATCTTCTACATAAGTATCCCAAAGAATCCTAATAAGATGTTCCAAAGAAAAATCAGATTGCCATACATAAAATAAAAAGATAACAAGTCCCACTAGAAATAAACCAATGATACTTACTGTCCTAATATTATGACGAATAAAATACATAGTCTATCCTTAAGAGAGTCGCGCATAAAAAGATTCTATATCATAATTAATTTTTATTAACGATTTGAGATTCTTATGATTCTTTGATAGAATTTCTCTACCTAGACTTTAAGGAAACTCATGAAACAAGTAACTTTATATACAGATGGCTCGAGCTTAGGCAATCCTGGACCTTCAGGTTATTGCGCTCTGCTAGAATACATCACAAAAAATGAACAAATATTTTATAAACAAGTAAGCGGAGGCGAAGCATATAGTACAAATGGACGCATGGAACTTAAAGCGGTAATTGAAGGATTACGTGTGCTACATGAGCCTTGTGAAATTCTCATTATAAGCGATTCAAAATATATTTGCGATTCGATAACTATTCACTTACCCAATTGGCTCAATAAAGGTTTTAAAGAAGTAAAACATACCGATCTATGGGGAGAATATATTCATTTAAGTCAATCGCATGTTATATCTACACAATGGATAAAAGCACATAATGGCAACCCTCAAAATGAGCATTGCGATAAAATTGCAAAAGAAAATGCAAAGCAATACAGCAAAAGCAGAATAGCAATTCCCACAAAATTGTCTTGAAGTACATCTATAATTAAATATATTAACTAGTCATTTCGACAGCAAACATAATCAATAAATTTTAACCTTACATTTAATCGCTATTCATAACGTAGCGCATCAATCGGATCGAGTTTTGAAGCACGATAGGCAGGCAAATAGCCAAATACAATACCTACCAATGCTGAAAAGAGAAACGCCCCTAAGGCTACCCACACATCAAAAATAAATGGTAATCCCATTTGCGCAGTAGCAAACCATGAAATAAAAAACCCCATAACAACACCTATTAACCCCCCTAATGCACTCACAACGACTGATTCTATAAGAAATTGTAATAATACATCACTCTCTAATGCCCCAATTGCAAGCCTTGTACCAATCTCACGAGTACGTTCTGTAACAGAAACTAACATAATATTCATAATGCCAATACCACCCACAATAAGGCTAACCCCTGCTACCGCACTTAAAAACAGCACTAAAACTCGGGTAGCTTCTGTCAATCTCTCTTCAAACGCCTTTGTATCCCAGACATCAAACGTATCAATTTGCCCAGGCTTAATATGTCGATAATCTCTTAATATTGCTTTGATATTTCTCACTATTTGCGTAGAATCTGCCCCATCATACATAGAAATCATAATCCGATTCACGTTGTAAATGCTTGTTGTCCCAGAAATATCACGTAAAAAAGTCTTAAACGGCAACAATATCACATCGTCCTGATCACTTCCATTACTCGAACCTTTAGCTTTTAATATACCTACAACCTCACAAATAGCCTTACCGATACGTACCCTTTCCCCTAAAGGGTCCTTCTCTTTAAACAAAGCTTGCCGCACGCTTTCTCCTAAAATGCACACATTAGCACTTGCCTCATTAGAATCAAATCTCCTGCCTAAAGCAATCTCTAAATTAGCGACTTCAAAATATTCGTCCGTAATGCCATTAGCTGTTGTTTGCATATTAGCTCCTAGATACTGCACGAGAGGCGTAGAACTAGCAATAGGTGCTACTGCTTTAAGATTCAAACGAGAACGTAAAATATTCACTTCCTGCATTGAGAATCGTCTATTGAGTGATCCTCCTCCAGTATTTAAGCCTCTAGCAGGATGCACAATCAATAAATTGCTTCCGAGTGCTTCCATTTGCGTCCTCACGTTTTGCGTTGCCCCATTACCTAATGTAATCATAATAATTACAGATGCTACACCAATAATAACACCCAGCATTGTCAGAAATGCTCGTAAATAATTACGTGAAATTTGCCTAAATGCCAATACAATAGCGTTCCATATCATAGTAATCCTCTTATGAATTTTATTCTTAATATTAAAGAGTATCCGAGTATTATAATATACAAGGGTACAAAATTGAGATAAAACCGTGTTCTTACAAATCATTTCCAAAGCAATCAGTGTCTTAAAGTATCCAAAACAATACCTGTAATACCTTGACATTGTAAATTCTGATTGTCATTACAACCCATGTATTCAAAGCTCCATTTATAGAGTACCGTTAGAAAATTGTTATAATCCACACAACATATAATAAAGGAAAAAAATGGACAAAATATATCGCATTAAAGGACTAATCCCTTTTATCATTGTAACTTTCATCAATGCTTTTATAGACTTAGGACATAAAATCATCATGATAAATACTATTTACAAAACTTTTAGCGATAGTACGCAATTATTGTACAACTTAATTATGAATGCCCTTATTATCTTGCCTTTCATTCTAGTATTCTCGCCCTCTGGATTTTTAAGCGATAAATTTCCCAAAAATCAGATTTTAAAAATTGGTGCTTTAGTCAATATTTTTCTTTTTTTCCTGCTTGCTCTTTGTTATTTATATGGATTATTCTGGGTTGCGTTTTCTTTGACTTTTTTACTAGGACTACAAGCTGCTTTTTACTCTCCTGCCAAATATGGCTATATCAAAGAGCTTGTTGGAAAAGAAAATCTTACTTGGGGTAATGGAGTGATTCAAGCCACAGCCATTATTGCCATGTTATTAGGCATGGTTGTTTTTTCTGCACTCTTTGAACAGCTATACAATACGCAACTAACACAACCAGAATCGATTCTACAAGAAATGCTTCCTTTGGCTATTGCATTATGTGTTTTTGGAGTATTTGAGTTTCTCTTAAGCTTCCGTTTGCCTACACTAAAAACTACAGGACAAATAACTTTTGATAGAGTCAAATATCTTAAAGGCACACTACTTAAAAAGAATCTTTCTGCTCTCACAACACACAAAATGATTGCCATCTCTGTTTGTTTTATCGCAATCTTTTGGTCGATTTCGCAATTATTAGTAGATATATTACCCGTCTATGTAAAAAACACCTTGCATATTACAGATACTCGATTTGTTAATAATGTGCTTGCAAGCACAGGACTAGGAATCATACTTGGCTCAATTATCGCAGGAAGATATTCAAAAAACTATATTGAAACAGGCTTTATTCCGCTTGGTGCGTGCATTATGTTTATCTCTGTTTTACTCTTAACTTCTCTTCATTCTTTTTATGCGTTAGCGCTAATCTTTTTTCTATTTGGTGTAGGTGGAGCATTATATATCGTACCTCTTAATGCTTTAATGCAATTCTATGCTAATGATAAAAAATTAGGCGTAATCCTAGCGGGAAACAACTTCATTCAAAATGTAGGGATGCTTTGTGCTTTAGTGCTTGCCAGCGCATGCGCATTATTAGCATGGAATGAAAAGTGGCTATTTTATGTTGCTACAATCCTTAGCTTCTTGGCAATGATTTATACAATCAAACTTATGCCATTCTCACTTGTGAGAATCTTAATTAGCATGGCATTCTTGCAACGATATCGTCTAGTTGTTGAAGGATTTAATAATGTCCCTCAAACAGGTGGTATCCTCCTACTTGGCAACCATATATCATTTATTGATTGGGCAATAGTGCAAATGGCGCTTCCTAAAAAAGTTTATTTTGTTATGGAACGTAGCATTTATTCGCGTTGGTATATTCGGCTATTTATTGATTTTTTTGGAGTGATACCCGTATCCAATGTCGCTAGCAAAGAATCAATGCAGCACATACAGCAACGTTTAAATAATGGCGACACAGTCTGCCTTTTCCCTGAAGGGGTCATTAGTAGGCATGGACATCTTAATGAATTTAAAAAAGGTTTTGAAAAAATTGCAGAAGGAGTAAATGAGGAAAATGCGGTTATTTTGCCATTTTATATCCGCGGTATGTGGGGGAGCATTTTTAGTCGCAGTAATGAGCAATTTAGAGAGCGCAAGAGGAGTTTTACAAAACGTAATGTTAGTATAGCTTTTGGTGAGCCTTTAGTGCTGCATACACAAAAAGATAGGGTGAAAGCAAAAATTTTTGAAATGAGCTTTAAGGCTTGGGAACATCAATGCAAAAACTCTCCCACTTTAGCAGGTGCTTTCATTGAATCATGCAAAAAAGGGCAAGGCGATATTGCCATAATCGATACACAAACAGGTAGCATGTCTTACCGCAAACTATTAACATTGTGCGTTATGCTTAGTCAAGATATTAAAGAACTGCTTTTTAAGCCATTGCCAAAACAAACCTCAACATGCTCTCTCCCCAATGACTGCGTTGGTGTATTACTGCCCTCTTCCATTGCTTCTGTGCTATGTAATTTTGCCACGATAATATCAGGCAAGATTGTAGTAAATCTCAACTTCACTGCTGGGGCAAAATCCCTACATGCCGCTTTAGAATCTGCAAATATCTCACATATTTATACTTCAAAGAAATTTATAGAAAAACTCAACAATAAAGGCGTTACTCTTGATTTATCAAACTACCATCTCCATTTTATAGAAGACTTTGTTGCTAAAATTAAAAAACATCAAATCATGTTTATACTTAATCTTATCTTCCTATCCTTGCTTCCAACTTGGCTCTTAAAACTACTTTTCACAAAAGATAGCACGATAGATTCAGTATGTGCAATACTTTTTAGCAGTGGGAGTGAGGGAACTCCAAAGGGGGTAATGCTTACTCACTTAAATATCATGAGCAACATTACACAAATTGCTGATGTAATTCATGCAAAAAATGATGAATGCATACTTTCATCTCTCCCCCCATTTCATGCCTTTGGTTTAACTGTCACTACTTTTATGCCAATCATTGAAAATATGTCAATGGTTACACACGCCGACCCAACAGATGCGCTGGGAGTCGCAAAGGCAATAGCGCAAAATAAAGTAACCATTATGTGCGCTACCTCAACTCTTCTTGGGATCTACGCCCGCAATCCTAAGTTAGATAGAATCATGTTTGATAGCATTCGTCTAACAGTAGCTGGAGCAGAAAAACTCAAAGCCGAAGTGCGTGAAGCCTATACAATCAAATTCAATAAACCTATCTATGAAGGCTATGGCGCAACCGAAACCACCCCGGTAGCAAGTGTCAATTTACCCGATGAGTTTGATGTAACATATTGGCAAATACATAGAGGCAACAAAGAAAACACGGTGGGCATGCCTTTACCAGGTACTGCTATTAGAATCGTCGATCCAGAGACCTTACAACAACTACCAACAGGAGAACAAGGACTAGTTCTTATCGGGGGACATCAAATTATGCGAGGCTATCTCAATAATCCCGAAAAAACAGATGAGGTTATTGTGGAGCTAGAAGGGATTAGATGGTATAAAAGCGGAGATAAGGGATATATGGATTCTGATGGTTTTTTGCATATTACTGATAGATATTCAAGGTTTGTTAAAATTGGTGGCGAAATGATAAGCCTCTCTGATGTTGAAGAGGAGATTGGGAAAACTCTAAAATTACATTCTATTTCTCAAGAAGTCAAACTCTGCGCAGTAGGATTACCAGATTCAAAAAAGGGAGAGAAAATAGTCCTCCTTATAGAATCCATAGGCAATATACATGAACAAGTTATTGATACGATTAAAGCCTCTACTATCATTCCACTAAAAAAACCCAGCCAATATTTCATTGTCGATTCAATTCCTGTGTTAGGAAGCGGTAAAGTAGATTTAAAAAGCGCAAAAGAACTCGCCATGCAGATAGAAAAAGACTTATATGCCTCATCTTAATTATTCTCTTTTTGAAACAATGCTTGTCGTGCAAGATAAAATTTTTTTATTATTGCCGCATTTAGAAAGGCTCTATAAGAGTGCATTGCAGTTGGGATTTGATTATCAAAGAATAGAATCATTTCTCTCATCGTATGATTATTCAGCTGACAATACGACATTAAAGCACAAGCAAACACTTCAAAATTCATCACACACTACAAATCAAGACTTCTTACAAATACTCCAAAAATTTTTTCACGATTCAACAAATACTCCAACAACAAGCCCGCAACAGCGAGTTCTCACGCCAAATACATTTCGTAACTTTACGTCTCTTTGGGGAAGCATCACCATGTTAAAAGAGCTTTTTGATACCTACAACATTATCTATAAAGAACCCGACAGACAAACTTCATTAAATTATATTCTACGCATAACATTGCAACAAGATGGGGGGCTATTCTATCAGACAATGCCTCTACTTCCTCTTATAAATTATGATACTTTCCTCTACCCTACTCCATTAGATTCTCAAAATATTATGCTAAGTCATAAAACTACGCAAAGAGAACATTTTAAAGAAGCCGCACAGAAAATTACACAGAATCTATGCTTTGACTATATCTACGTCAATAGCGATAACCAAATTACAGAAGGCTCAAGAAGCAACATCTTAATACAAAGTAATGCGTATTATTATACTCCTCACAGCTCTAGCGGACTTTTACGTGGAACATTACGTGAAATATTGTTGCAACATAATCTCTGTCAAGAAAAAATACTTGTCAAACAAGATTTACAAAACGCGGATTCTATTTTTTGCATAAATTCTGTAAGAGGTATTGTACAAGTGAATTGGAAGCACGGACGTGATAACCCCTAAAAAATTATAGAGTTACTAATGCAAAATTTACTCGTACTTCACCAATTTCATCGCAAGTTGCACAACGATAGGAATAAAATGGTGTGATTGACCCGCAGCTATTGCAAGAATAACTGAAATCCAAATCGCCTTGAAGCTTCGAGTGCTGGTTTAATAGCTGCAAAGATTCCAAAGTAATATCGCGTATGATTTTATATTCCTTTATATACCCTTTAGCGCGATAAATGTCCATGATGGCAGAATTTACTTGAATACAATGAAACGGGATCTCATAAGGCTCAAAATGCCATAAAACATCTATGCACAAATAAACATCTTGGCAATGCAAAATCTTTTCCCAAAAAAGCGTAACATTATAAATCTTGAGATGTCTTAAAATAAGAGAATGCAGGCTCGCATCTCGATCGTAAATCTCCAATAATTGTTCTTGTTGTGTTTCCAACGATAGTTTGGGATTAGAAATCACCTTCATAGCTTTGAGATAATTCTTATTTTTTGCTATGCGATTCCCTATTACTTCTGTTAAAACCGCTTGATATTGCAGTTCTTCAAGACAATAAAGAGCTTCTAAAGCCTCCTGATATTCGCCTAAGCTCTCGCAAGTCTGCATAAGAGAAATGAGTGCCTCACTATTATAAGGTGAAATGCGTAAAACTTCTACAAGCACAGACTTTGCACGTTGTAAAAACCCTGCTTTGTAATACCCTTTCGCAAGCATTTCTAATATCTCTATTTTCTGATTAGTATTATTGGTATGCTCGCTTAACACTTGGCACATGGCAATTGTTTGCTGATAATTCCCTGCCTGACAATATGTTTCAGCAATACGCATAATAGTCGTTGTTGGATTCGCAACATGCTTCATAAAAACAGAAATATTTTGCTGTAAATTAAAACTATCAAAATTTTTGCTTAATTTTTCTAAAGATTCTCGTTTTTTCTTCTTGGCATAAGCTACTTTCACAGAATCAGCAATAATAATCACTAACACAATAGCAAATAATATCATTACGCCAAATATAGGATTGCGATACAACTCTATAAGGCTAGTCATTACAAAACCCCGACTGTGCTTTTACTTGCAATTATAGTATTATTTCTTGTATCGTGCGGGACAAATCAATCGACTAAGATTAAAACCTATTTATTGCTTTTTCTTGTATCTTCAATACTTTGTAGAAGTTTATCTATTGGCTGTCGATACTTATCGTATTCTTTCGCTTGATGTGGTAGTAAAAGCTCCCATTCGTATGTTCTTCTAAGCATATAATAAGAATCTAAGGAACCAACAAAATCAATCTTGCCGTCTGCCTTTGGCACTATTTTCCCATAATATGTTTTGCAATTATGAAAATTATAAATCGAGCCGCCAACAAATTCTCCGCTTGCATTTCGTGTATAATCGTAGGCAAAAACAGTCCCAACGTTTTTACGATTCCGTAATTGTAGATCTGTATTGCATGAATCAGTAAAAACATTGTTTTTCAAATTTTTTAATCCATAGACATAGTATTTATTATTGTGTTTAAAGATTTCCACTATAGCCTGTCCACCTGGAGTATCCTTATGAGTAAGATAGATACCTGCAATATCCCTTCCGAATACACAGACACTACACACAAACATTACACAAACAACAAATGTAGTGCCTCGAAATTTCTGTTTATAACTTGCTAGCATACTAACCATATTTTCCATTACCTTAATTATTGTCTCTGCGATCGCATCTTCATATTCTTACTAGATTAACTGGAACTTTCGCAACCACTTTACAAACATTACTTTCTTGCAATCTAGTGTGCCGTAATCCGCCAGCATGTACATCATTTGGCATAAAAACACAAAGATTCTGCGGTAAAGATAAAATTCTATGCGCATTTGCACGCGAATAATATGCAACAACATCATTTTTCTCATCATAGGGTGTTTTGATAGAAAAATCTTGAGAATCACCTAGCATAAAACATTCATTGCCTTTAACTGTGAGCTGAAAATCAACATATTGTTTATGTGTTTCAAAAAAAGCTTTTCTTTTTGGTTTAAGTTTGTATGTTTGCAACATAGCAAAAATCCCGTTTTTCAATTCAACTCGTAGAGCTTGCTCAAAGTCCAAATGGGTATAGTTACCATCCATGCAGGACACAAAAAACTCATAAAGAGTTTCTAATTCCCCTAAAAATAAACTTTTTAAATTATGTAGTCTCCCTATAATTGCCATTGATTATGTCCTTCACATTCAAATCAAATTACATGAAAATTTCCCATTTTATCTGATAAAAGTTACTCAACTTTAAACGCCTTTATCTCAAGCCATGCAATATTCACATGTCAAAAAAACGGTACTCCTAAATATTCTAAGATTTTTGAGATGTTGTAAAACTTCTGCTAACATAGTAAATATTCAACTAAAATTTAAGGAGAAACCATGCAAACAAAAAACGTATTAGTCCCACTTGCAGAAGGTTTTGAAGAAGCAGAATTCATAGGTATTGTCGATGTGTTAAGACGTGCTGGTTTGCAAGTTATCATCGCAAGTCTCGATAAAAAAAACTTAGTGAAAGGAACAAATAATATTGTCGTGCAAGCAGATACTGCATTGCAAGATGTCGCAATAGAAGCCCTTGATGCTATTTGTCTAGCGGGAGGCTTTGAAGGAATGCAAAATCTTAATAATAATGAAAAAATTTTACACATTATTTCAGAGCTACATAAGAAAGGGAAATTGGTCGCCGCCATTTGTGCGTCACCCATTGTATTAAGTAAGGCTGGAGTAATTGCTGGGGATTTTACTTGCTATCCTGGATGTGAAATCGGTATAGCGGGCAATAGATTGGCAAAAGCAGTAGTTGTAAATGGTAATGTTATAACTTCAGCTGGTCCTGCTACTGCCATTCTTTTTGGCTTGGAAATTGCTAAATATCTTTGTGGGCATGAAACTTATAAGAATCTCTATGAGGGAATGCAAATGCCTCTTGTAAGAGCATAATAAGGACGAATTATTTCTTCTCTATATGATACAGATTGCGATAGAATAGTTTCATTGATTGAAATCGATATTCTCTCCTCTCTACTTTATCTCACTATATTTGTTACAAAAATGTTGCACTTTAATCTAAAGAAGATTCTCTATTCAATAATTTTCTTAATACAATATAAAACATCTTGCAAAATGATTCAATCATTTATGACAGACTTATAAGGGTTTCCATGAATTATCCAAAATTGCTTTTTATCGCAGACTGCTATAAGTACACCCATGCAGCTATGTATCCTACCGGATTAAATGAAGTCTACAGTGTGCTTTATTGCAGAAAACCTCGACTTGACCTCCGCTCGCTCAATGGGCATATTGTCACTTTCGGTATGCGTCAAGCTGTTGCAAAACTACAAAGAATCTATACGGAATTTGTCGCTTATCCAAGAGAAGAATTAAAAAAAGCTCTAAAATTCATTTATACGGATTTTATGAAACTTAACTGCCAACAAGATTCTTATCAATTTCTGATTGACAAATGGCTGAATCTACCGCCTACTATACCCGTTACATTTAAAATGCTACCAGAAGGGACATTCATTACAAGCGATACTCCGATTATGACAATTTATTGTCAGGAAAAAGAATATTGTTGGTTCGTAAATTTTATAGAAACTTACCTCAATTCTGAATTATGGAAAACATGTTTTATTGCTACAAAAGCTGCCCTTTTTAAAAGAATAGAATATGACTGCTTAGGATACTACCTTGACGATAGCTATAATTTCCATGATTTTTCAGCAAGGGGTATGAATGGTATTGAAGATTCTTATAATTCGTCTATGGGACACTTACTTTTTTTTAGCGGAACAGATTCAGTAATGGCTGTCAAAAATATTTGTGATAACTATGGCTTTGATGTAGGGCATATTGGCTCTATTCCAGCAAGTGAACATGGTGTTATGTGCTTGGGTGGAGAAGCAAACGAACTTGAAACTTTCAAAAACATTATGCAAAGATTTCCTCAATCTATGGTTTCAATTGTGGCGGACACTTGGAATTTATGGGAAATTATAGAATCACTAAAGCAAGATCAAGAATCTTTTGCCATGATTAATGCGCGGAAGTTTCCTATTGTGTTACGACCGGATTCGGGGGATCCTTTTCTCATTCTGACTGGAGATAAACATAGCAAAATTCCACAAGCGCAAAAAGGTGTCATTAAACTTATAGATGAATATTTCGGCTTTGATAAAGTACGTATTATTTACGGAGATGCAATTACGGTGGAACGTGCAAGAATGATTTATGACTGGTGCATAAAACACAATTATAATCCAACAGATTTCTTGTGTTTGGGTGTCGGTAGCTATGCCTATAATTCGGGAATTAGAGATGATGTAGGCTTAGTAACCAAAATGACTTGGGCTAATATTAATGGCAAACCCACACATTTAATAAAAAACCCCATTACAGGCAATGATAAAACTTCACTCTCTGGAAGAGTAGCACTAACACAAGAAAGAAAAGTACTGCAATTTTTGGATTCTGAAATCGAAAACGACATGTTGCAATATGATTTAGAAATAAAAAGCCTAAGCCAAATAAGAGCTTATAGTAAAAAAGAATTTTTACGAGCGATTACCAATCAAGCTTCAAACTAAATTTATTCTCAATGTAGCCAACCAAATTATGAGTAATATATCCTCATAACAACACCGAACTACTACAAAATTATCAAAAAGTAAACATTAAAAGATAAAATATATTATTAGATAAAAATATTTTTATTAATTTCCTTATTATGCTACTATAAGTAACATAATAAGGAAACTTTAAAATTGACGTTTTATTTCTTCTATATCATTACTTGAAATGCCCTTGATACGCAATTTATTACTTTTTTATAACAGAGAAACAAAGAATATAAAACGAATCAATACAAAAAAATCTTGTCTTATTGATTAAAACCCACAAAAAAATCTATTTTATTTCCCTTTTAGTTATAATCCAATACATAACGAATAAAAACACTTAAAGGATTTAAAGATGATAAGCAACATCAAAGCATTTGTAACTTTCACAAGTGCCTCACTTTTACTTAGCAGTTTATTCGCCTATTGCGAACAATACACAACACAAGAGGAAAATAAAAAAATATTTAGTTTTAAAGGTTCTTTGGAAAGCTTTACCAAAGCAGGATTCAATACACAAAGCATTAATGTTGCAACTGGTGCCTATCCCACAGAGAGCTTTTCTACTATCTTTGGACAATTTGATACAAAATACAACTTACTAGCCGTCATCCATTCAGATTTTATTACCAAATTCGAATTTGGTTTAGGCGCATCTGCTGCTGGGTTTACTTGGGATTCTACCTTACATGATATTCGCGATTCTGCAGCAAATAGCTTTAGTGGACTAAGTACGGGCAGCGGATTAAATAATAATTATGTGGGGGCATATTTTGGTCCTGCTGGCAATGGTGGAACTGTAAATGGAGCATATACAAATAATCGATACTTCCTTGTACATAACGCTTATCTTGATTTACAAACAAAATACTTTAACCTCAAGGCAGGACGCTATGAATCAGAAATGGATTATCACACAGGGTATGTGCAAGGATTTAATGTGGACGCACATTTTGGCTATGGCAATCAAGAAGAAAATCCCAACAACAATATAAAAGTCTGGTGGTTTAGCTCTTTTGGAAGAGCCTTTGCCTATTCGGAATGGTTTTTGGATTTCTATTTCCCGAAGACTACAACGGTTAACGGTAGAGATGTTAATTATGGTATCCATTCTGTCGGTGTGGACATCAATTATGGTGGATTCAAACAAAATGGAGATATTACCGTAGGGCAAAATCTCTTAGTCCGCCCATTCTTTTGGTTTTATCCTGGATTATATGAAGCACCGGGGATGAAAATAGTGTATGAAAATCAATTTGGTAATGGCTATGGCATAAAAGCTACTGTGCAAGGATTTGTATTACATATACAAAATTCACACACTACGGCAGCTAACCCAAAAAATAAAAGATATGATGAAATTATAGACAAATGGTCGCAGAATCTCAACATCATTTTACAAGCAAATATCTATAATTATAATGTGCGCATTGGCTATTATCAGAATTTTGGTAGTGCTAATTCGCATTTCGGGACATATGGTAATCCCATAGGACTCGACTATTGGACTGCTAGCGTCTATGACATCGGTGCTTCTATTAGCGACTTAATTAATAGAAATGCAATTACTGGCTATCTCTCTGGAGGGGGATTCTATGAAACTAAACTCGGCGCATTCAGCTGGGATATACTTGCTCGAATCACAAGAAGCCCAAGAAGCGATGAGGAAAGTATTGCACTCACTTTAAACCATGCTTTTAAAAACAATATCACTTTAGGGCTCAAACTTGAATGGTTGAAAGACACAACAAAAGCTGGATACAATCCCGGTGCTACGCTAGTAGGTAGTGAGGCACTGAAACAATCGCGCACAGATGATAGGAGTCATTTGTTTGCTACATTCGCTTATAATTTTTAGAATCAAGCAACATAAACACAAATTAGTCGACAATGAAATAAATGAACAATGAGAGGAATAAAAGGGAGGTAGACATTATTATTACTTAGAAATTCATTGCCTAGAAAATGCGATACTACATCCGCTCCCCCAAATACTAAATATAGGCTATTTTATAATCCTAAATTTTGTGCAATCAATTCAAGTGGATGCTTAAAATCTACATTAACGTTATTACGTACAAGAGAATCATTAATTTGCATACGGCACGCGCTACATTCTGCACTAACAATATGTGCCCCGCTTTTTGCGATATTATGCGCCTTATTGTCTCCGACATGCTTTGCCAAATGATACTTCTCGCTCTGTATTGTTACACCACCAAACCCACAGCACACATTGCTTCCTTGCATTTCTACCATAGTAAAATTCCGTAATAATTGTCTTGGCTCTTGAAAAACTTTTAATGTTTTACGTGCATGACAAGGGTCATGATAGGTAATTATATTCTCTGTATCTTGCCACAGAGGAGCATCCTGAAGCAACTTCATAATCCTTGTATGCTTATAGAGCCACTCACTAGCCATAAAAGTTTTTTGAGTGAGCAGTTCCAACTTCTTCAAATATTCTGTATTATCAATACCAAACACTTCAGATTCTATCTCAAGGGCATGCGACCAATCAAGTTTAAGCATAGATGCACAAGTCGCCTCTGGAATCAATATGGCGTCTAACTCATCAAGAAATGTCGCAAAATAATCTAAATTCTTTTTAATCAACCTCGTTGTATTGCGGATATCTCCGCTAAAAAAAGCTGGTGCACCGCAACATTCTTGCTTGCTAGGAATAAAAACCTGAACATCTAATCTCTGCAGAATTTTTACAAGACTAACTCCTACATTGACATAGTTATAATTACTCAAACAACCAATATAAATCCCAATTCTCTGTTGTGTGACAGAAGCAGAATCTGATTGGAATGATTCTAACCATCCTTTATATCGTTGCAAAAAACTTCTTGGCTGAAAAGGCATAATCACTCGATTGCCAAGAATCTCTTTTAACTTTGGAATACTGAAACGTAGCTTATTATGTCCATTTTGCGCTTTAAAAAGACAAGGACTAAAATAAAATCCTAGAGAAAAGATAAAATTAAGAATCTTGCGATTACCCAAAAGGAAAAAGGCTATTTTTTTATACAATGGGATACCATATTGCCTTGCAATATCTACGCGCGCTCTCTCAATAACAACATCGATTGGCAAACTCATTGGGCATTGTGTTACGCAAGTGGTACATAAAAAACAAGATTCTATAGAATCCTTGAAATTTTCATCGATACGAAGTTTGCCTTCCGCATAAGCACTAACTATATCCAAGTAACCACGTGGCGCAGTAACTTCATCACGATTAACAGAATATATTGTGCAAGTAGGAACGCACTTCGCGCACTTTACGCAACTCAACGCACTTTTTTGCATAATACTTAAGGGACGAACTACATTACTCATACTTCTCTCGCAATCTAAATAGTTTTACTAAATTGCCTTGCAATATTCTTTGCTAAATATGTATCAAATACCATGGCAATATTACGAATAAGCATATTGCCTGTCGCATTGACTTTTAATCCCTTAGAATCTATTACTAAAAATCCTAAATCCTGAAATGATTGCAGCTGTTGCAATTCTTTCTCAAAATACAGTTGAAAGTCAATTCCAAACGTCTTATTCAAAGCAGTAAAATCCAATTGTGCAGTATTCATAAGATTCATAATGACTTCTTTACGTACAATATCTTCAGCCTGCAAGATAATTCCACAAGCTACAGGTAGCTTATCGGAATCTAATGCTTTTTCATATTCTTGCATATTTTTATAATTCTGCGTATAGTAATTCACTCCCTCACCGATTGCAGTTACACCAATGCCAATTGTTTGAGAAAAACCTTTTGTAGTATATCCCTGAAAATTACGTCGCAACTCTCCTTTTTGCTGTGCAAGATATAATAAATCGTTAGCTTTTGCAAAATGATCCATGCCAATCATGCAATACCCATGATGTTGTAAAAAAGAAATAATATTTTTGAGCATAAGAAGCTTATGCGATGGATGGGGCAATGTAGTCTCATCAATCTTTCGCATAGTTTTTTTAACCCAAGGCACATGTGCGTAATTAAAAATTGCCAATCTATCTGGCTGCAAAGACACAACATCTCGCAAAGTCGCTAAAAAACTTTGTACATTTTGAAAGGGAAGACCATAAATCAAATCAAAATTAATCGAACTAATACCATACTTCCTAGCTATTGCCACAGTATTCTCAACAAGTTTTATGGGTTGGATTCTATTAATCGCTTTTTGCACTTCCAAATTAAAATCCTGTACGCCAAAACTAATACGATTGCAACCATTTTCTCGCAAAACAGCCATTTGCTCATCATGGAAATATCTTGGATCAACCTCACAACTCACTTCACAATCAACACTAAAATTGGGGAAAACTTCCTTTATCATAATAAATATCTGTTGTAATTGAACGGCAGAAAAAAATGTTGGTGTACCACCACCAAAATGCAGCTGAACAACCGAACGCGTAGTATCAAGTGAATCTTTCAATAGGGAAAGCTCTTTTTGAAGATAACGTATATAACGATCTTTTTTCTCTTCTTTACTTGTATAAATAACATTACAACCGCAAAAATAACAAGCACTTTTGCAAAAAGGTAAATGTACATATAAAGAAAGTGCCTTATCTCGATGATACACATCAGAATCTTTAAGGCATCGCTGCAAATCTATAGAAGTAAAATCTTTAGAAAATTCATTGGCAGTAGGATAACTTGTATAACGAGGACCCGGCTTAGAATGCTTTGCTAACACATCAAAATCGATATCAAGAACATCTTGTTTATAATAGGAATCTTCTCTATTTGTAGCTTGCGCCTTATATATAGTTTGTGTTGGCATACAATTCCCTTGTTCTCTATTTTGATGAATTATAACACAATATTCTGCACTCTTCAGAATCTATGAATTTCACAATGAATATAAACAGACAACAAACTTTATTGATTATTTGATATTAAATCTCTGATTTTTTCAGAATCTATTCCAAATAATACAATATTTGTTAGCAAAATCAATAAGAACACTTGCATAAATAAAATGAAATACTATATTTAATAGCTCACTTTTAATAATATCATCATAAACATCGGTTGGGCGAAACGCAATAAATTATAGTGTAAAATCCTCAATCTTATTAAACTCCAAATATCGATAAACTTTACCTGTATTTCCACCTAATTTCTGCGGAACAATTTGGAGATATTCCTCTGGACTTGGTAGCCTACCAAGCTTCGCGCATACCGCAGCAAGCTCTGCGCTGCCTAGATACACTTGCGCACCTTTTCCCATACGATTATCAAAATTACGCGTAGAAGTAGAAAATACCACAGCATTATCTCGCACCCTCGCCTGATTTCCCATGCAAAGACTGCAACCTGGCACTTCAATTCTCGCACCAGTTGCACCAAAAAGACTGAAGTATCCTTCATCGCTTAATTGTTTAGAATCCATTTTAGTGGGCGGTACAAGCCAAGTACGTGTAATGCTCTGTCCTTCGTTTTTCATGATTTCGCCAAATGCCCTAAAATGCCCGATATTTGTCATACAACTTCCAATGAAAACTTCATCGATATTTTTCGGTCGTTTAGAATCCGCAAGTATCTCACTTAGAGTCGCTACATCATCTGGATCGTTAGGACAGGCAAGAATAGGCTCTTTAATATCAGCCAAATCAATTTCAATAACTGCCGCATATTCTGCATCTTTGTCGGCTTTTAAGAGTACAGGATTATTTATCCATTTTCTCATTTTTTCGGCTCTACGTTTTAGAGTTTCCGCATTACCATATCCATCTTTCACCATCGCCTCAATAAGTGCAATATTAGATTCTAAGTATTCAATGATTGGTTCTTTATTGAGAGCAATTGTGCAAGCAGCTGCGCTTCTTTCGGCACTTGCATCAGAAAGCTCAAAGGCTTGTTCTACCTTAATATCTTCCAACCCTTCAATCTCTAATACTTTCCCACTAAAAATATTTTTTTTATTTTGCTTGGGCACAGTCAAAAGCCCTTGTTTAATTGCATAATAAGGAATTGCATTAACTAAATCACGCAAAGTAATGCCCGGATTCATTGTTCCTTTAAATCGCACTAAAACAGATTCTGGCATATTAAGAGGCATGCTCCCTGTTACAGCTGCAAAAGCTACGAGTCCACTACCTGCAGGAAAACTGATACCAATAGGGAATCTTGTATGAGAATCCCCGCCTGTGCCAACCGTATCTGGGAGACAGAATCTATTAAGCCAAGAATGTATAACGCCATCTCTTGGTCGTAATGCGACACCGCCACGATTTGTCATAAAATCCGGTAAAGTTGCTTGCAAACTAACATCTGCTGGTTTAGGGTACGCAGCAGTATGACAAAAGCTTTGCATGACAAAATCAGCACTGTAACTTAAACTTGCCAATTCTTTCACTTCATCTCTTGTCATTGCGCCTGTAGTATCTTGACTGCCAACTGTTGTAGCTTGCGGTTCGCAATATTCCCCTGCTCTAACACCTTCTTTACCGCATGCAACACCCACCATTTTTTGTGCAAGTGTGAATCCTTTCGTGCTTGAAGCTGGTTGCTCTGGTTTCGTAAATACTTCAGACTCTCCTAAACCTAAAAATTTTCTTGCCTTATTTGTAAGACCTCTACCAATAATAAGCGGTATCCTGCCACCCGCTCGGATTTCATCAAAAATTGTATTTGGCATAAGAGTAAAGGTGCTAACAACTTGAGAATCTTTTACAATCTCACCACTGTAAGGCTTCAAGACAATAATATCACCTTCTTTGAGATTATCAACTTTTGCTACAATTGGCAAACAACCGCTATCTTCACAAGTAGCAAAGAAAATCGGCGCAATGATTCCACCAATCACAAAACCACCACTCTTTTTGTTTGGTACAAAGGGAATCTCTTTACCAAAATGCCACACAATCGAGTTACAAGCGGATTTTCGGCTACTACCAGTACCTACTACATCGCCTACATATACGACATTTGCATTATGTTGTGCAGCAACTCTTTTGATATTATCAATACGGGATTCATAATTTTCAATGCGACTTTTTAGCATAGCTTTTGCATGCAAAGGAATATCACTTCGCGTAAACGCATCGCTTGCGGGACTCAAATCGTCAGTGTTTGTTTCCCCATCAATCTTCAAAACAGCAAGCTTAATTTCTTCAGGTAGTTTTTCTTTATGTAAAAACCATTCAGCATTCGCCCAAGATTCTATCACTTCCTTTGCATAAACATTGGACTTGCTAAGCTCTGCAATTGTTTCAAACGCATCGTATACCAAAAGCGTATGCTTAAGTGCTTTAGCTGCAGATTTGGCAATTTCTTGATTGTTCTGCTGCAATGCTTGCAATAAATGTGGAACATTATAACCACCCAACATCGTACCTAAAATATCAACTGCTTCGACAGGATTAAAAACGGCACTTTTAAGTTCACCAGAAATAATTTTTCCCAAAAACTCTGCTTTAAGTTTCGCAGAATCATCAACTCCAGGATTTACACGGTGTATCAATAATTCTTTATAAAATATCTTATCATCACTGTTATTATTTGATAATATTTCAATAATTTCCCTTGTTTGCTTTATATCTAAAGCAAGTGGTGGAATATTTTGTTGTAATCTTTCTTCTGCAAGATTATTGTATCTTTCCATAAAAGTATCTAATCTCATACTTAATCTCCTTTAAAATAATTAAAAACCAATCCTGATTAACCTTTAATAGTTAAAATTATTCTAGCCTAAACGCATAAACATTAAACTTACAGACAAATTTTCAAAAAGGAGTTTTTTCATGATAGCACAAAATGTAACAGAACTTATTGGTAAGACACCAATTATAAAGTTCAATAAATTATCTCAGAAATTTGGAGCGAATATTTTTGGCAAATGCGAGTTTATGAATCCAAATGGATCCATAAAGGATAGAATCGCAATGTCAATGATTACAGAGGGGTTAAAAAATGGCAAAATCAACCAAGATACTCTGATTATAGAGGCAACTAGCGGCAACACAGGGGTAGGCTTGGCAGGAGTATGCGCTTCACTCGGGTTAAAACTAGCCGTCGTAATGCCAAGCTCAATGAGCATAGAAAGGCGAAAAATTATGGCAGCATTGGGAGCAAAACTAGAACTTACTCCGCCAGAAAAAGGAATGAAAGGTGCGTTAGAAAGAGCAAAAGAATTGAATGAAACTAACAGAAACTCAATCATTCTTAAACAATTTGAAAACGAAGCAAATGTAAAAATCCACAAAGAAACAACAGCGCAAGAAATTATTGCTGCATTTGACAAAGAAAAAATTGATATTTTTGTTGCCGGTGTAGGAACAGGAGGTAGTTTAACGGGCATATCCTCCGTATTGAAGCAACATTATCCCAATATACAAATAGTAGCAGTTGAACCAGCAAGCTCGCCTGTTTTAAGCGGTGGTGCACCTAGCCCGCACAAAATTCAAGGAATTGGTGCAGGGTTTGTACCCCCCATTTTAGACACAAATGCTTATAGCGATGTTATCAAGATTGAAAATGATGAAGCATTTTCAATGGCGCGAACTATTGCTTCAAAAGAAGGTGTTTTAGTAGGTATATCAAGCGGAGCTAATGTACATGCAGCGAAGATTCTAGCTAAAAAGCATCCTAATAGTAATATTCTTACTATGTTAAATGACACGGGTGAAAGATATTTGTCGACTGAATTATTTGAAGTTCAATAATCTTATGAAATTTAAATAAGCTAAATTTGTAGAATCTAAATTTCAAAATTCCCCCTATCGTCAAAATGAGAGTTATTAAGCCCTGCAAATTGCAGCCCAAACTTACAGGACTTTTTAAACTTAAGTTAAAAACCAAAATCTTTACCATTAAAACCTAAATTAAGAGGACAAAAGTGGAAACATTATTGCGTTATCAAAACTACTACCATAATGTCAGCACACTTAAACAATCTTTGCAATCATTTCAACATACCAATGCCACAGAAAACCACAATCATGCTAGTAACAACAAAGCAACAAACATATACAACGCACCAAACACACATTGCGCTAAGCAATATTCTCCTGCATTCAAACCTAATAATCAACAAGCAAAAAAGCTTCCTATACCTCTTCTCATACTCGCTCCTCTAGCTGGATATAGCGATGTGCCTTTTCGCAAAATAGTCAAAGATATTGGGGTAGACATTACAGTAAGTGAAATGATAAGTGCGCATGCTCTAGTATACAACAATACAAAGACATTGAAGATGTCCCTCAAAAACTCAAATGAATTACCCTTTGCATTACAGATAGCGGGTAGCCAGGAATCCATTCTGCAAAAAGCCGTAGAGCACATTAACATGCTTGATTGGGTAGATATTATTGATTTCAATTGCGGATGTCCAGCACCAAAAGTTGCAAATCATGGCAATGGTAGTGCCCTACTCAAAGACTTACCAAAATTTGTCTCCTTGCTACAATCCATACAAAAATATAGTCAAAAACACATCCATACCGTGAAAGTTCGATTAGGCTTTGATAAAAAGATTCCTGTGGAACTAGCCCATGCAATCAACGAAAGTGGTGTAGATTATTGTGTCGTACATGCAAGAACAAAAGTTGATTCCTACAAAAAAGAACGTATTGATTATGAATCTTTAGCGCGCATGAAAGAAATCTTGCGCATACCTTTGATTGCTAACGGAGAAATTGATAGCCTAGAAGCCTACGAACATGTTATGCGAATTACTAACGCCGACGGGGCAATGATAGGAAGAGCGGCATTAAAATCACCTTGGATTTTTTGGCAAATTCGCTCCAGAACACAACAATTGCCACAAATTCTTAAGAGAACGTTAGTTCTTAACCATCTGGATTCTATGTTTGAATTTTACGGCGAAAAAGGGGTTATTATGTTTCGTAAGAATCTTCATACCTACGCAAAAGGACATAAAGATTCAAATAAATATAAAGATTTTGTCAATAGTGAAAAAGATTACTACAAAATTCGAGAATCAATAGAATATTTTTTTGCATAAATGAATATCAGGAAGAAACAATGAACAATAAAAAATATTACAATATTTCAGGACATGAAGCCTACCCTTTAAAGATTCTCGTATCTTGTTTTCTCTTCTCTACTTCTCTCTCTCAAGCAACAAAAATACAATTTTTCGTAGGTCTTGGACAATCTTTTAATCAACCAAAGATTCTAACAAATGCCACGAATCAAATGACAAAAAATACCTCAAGCGTCAATGCTAGTGGAGGATATTACTATAATCAAGAGCAATTAGGTAATTATGAAGGTACGATAAAAAATATTACAAATATTTATGCAGGAGCAGAATCAACACTTGATAATTTAGGTGTTTTTACGATTCGCGGATTCTTGCATGCTGGTTACTCTAATAACGTAGGTTTCGGCAATCTCCACAATGTGAGGCAAGGTAATCTAAGAGCATGCAATACGGCAGCTGGGGAATTGCCTAGTCTTACTAATATCTGTTATCGCGATCGTTTCCCTACCTCACAACCCAACACTACAATAACATTTAATGATAATCCCGGCTTTAGTAATACCATTGCCTCAAATGCTCTTATGTTAAGCTATGGGGTAGGCGCGGATGTAGGAATAAATATTCCGATTCATTTTATTATAGAAAAAACAGCAGGATATAAAATCATTGCCCTGCGACCTGGGGTATATATAGGTGGAGGATATGAATTTATCTCTTATAGTATAGGCACTTATGATAATCGCACATACAACAACACAGGCACTGCTCTTATTAAAGAAAATGATACGTTTTATGCTTCTGGTGGTGGATGGTTCTTTCACTGCGGTTTTAACTTTTATATAGGCGAACATTTACGTCTTGATATTGGCGCAAAATGGGATACAACGGAAAGAGAATCGGCAAAATGGTATTTACAAAATTCCACTCAAAATGGACAAGAAAATAATATTTTTGCACAACAATTATTAATTCAAAGTCATAGTATCAGAATGTCATCTCTATGGCATGTTAATGTACATGTACTTTTTTAATCGGTTCAATATGTTACTCAATATAGAATCATAAAATAACGCGACTATCTTTCAATTACAGAGTATAACAAATGAATGCGACAAGTTTTTTCCACATTCTCTATTGCACAATAAAAGAAAAACTTTTATCCTTTTTTTTACTTCATACTTTAATCGTCTATTTATTATCAAGTGTAGCCTATTCCAAGCAAATAAACGCAACCACAAGCCTTACCTCTAAGGGCAACCGCGATACGTTATATACAAAATGCCATAGTGCACTTGCTATGGATAGTGCACCAAAGCATATTCACGCGAAATATCTTCCCTATGCAAATCCAAATGCAAAAAAAGGCGGTACGTTTAAAATGATGGCGCTTGGCAGCTTTGATAGTCTAGATCTTTTTGTTCTAAAGGGTAATAAGGCGGATTCCCTTAATCTTCTTTATGATAGTCTTATGGTGCAAAGCCTTGATGAACCTTTCGCAATCTATCCCTTAATAGCCGATAGAATTTGTATTGCCGAAGACAAAAGTGGCGTGAGATTCCATATCAACGCGCATGCCGCCTTTAATGATGGCACATCAATAACCTCTGAAGATGTCAAATTTAGTTTTGATATGCTCACGCAAAAAGGCGACCCAACGCAAGCACGTTATTACGGCGACGTTAAAGAAGCAGTGGTAGTAAACGCCAAAACTATTGAATTTATATTTAAGAATGCGCAAAATAAAGAACTTCCTTTTATTCTTTCTCAACTTTATATTTTTCCTAAACACTTTTATATTGCAAATACTGATAAGTCTAATTCCTTTGGCAAATACCCACTTAGAATCCCCTTAGGAAGTGGTCCTTATACCATAGATAAATTTGAACCCAACAAATTCATTATTTACCGACGTAACCCAAACTATTGGGCAAAAAATCTGATGGTTAATAGAGGTGCGTATAACTTTCAACAAATTAAAATTGAATACTACAAAGACGAAAACGTAGCCTTACGTGCTTTTTTAGCGGGAAACTACGACTATCGTTTCGAATCGAAAGCAAAAGCATGGGCAAACGACTACGATGTAAAAACCTACAAAGAAGGTAAATTTAAAAAAATCGAGCTGCGACATGGGCTACCTGCAGGAATGCAAGGATTCTATCTCAATACACGTAAGAAATTTCTGCACGATAAAAAAGTCCGTGAAGCAGTAATGCAATGCTTTGATTTTGAATGGAGCAACCGCTACTTATTCTATTCACAATACACTCGAACAAAAAGCTATTATGAAAATTCAGAATACGCCTCAAAAGGTTCTCTTAAAGATGCAGACAATCAAGCAGAAGTGAAACTACTCACACAACTTGGAATATTAGAAAAAGATTCCAACACTAATTCCACAAATACCACAGCACGGGCAACAACGTTACGTATTGCCAAAGAATATCAACAGGATATAGACAAACGTATGCTAGAACAAAATTATCCTATCCCAACAACAAGTACGCATTCTAAAAGAGAGAATCTTAAATATGCAAAAAAGCTTTTGGAAGAAGCTGGCTATCAAGTTAGAAACAATAGCCTTATGGACGATCAAGGTAATCCTATAAAATTGACTATCTTGCTTAATTCGCCACTCTTTGAACGTGTAGTGCTGCCTTTCAAAAAAAACCTAGCGATTCTAGGAATCGAGCTTGATATTTCACTTGTAGATCCTGCACAATACGAAAATCGTGTAAAGAAATTTGATTATGACATAATAATAGGCGTTATTCCTCAAAGCCTGTTCCCTGGTAATGAGCAGGATTTCTTTTTTTCTTCGTCAAGTGCAAACATAGAGGGGTCAAGAAATTTTTCAGGGGTAAAAAATAAGGCTATTGATAAGCTCATCGCGACACTCAATCAGACAGAAGAACATCACAAAAGAGTAACAATTTTACATGCTATGGATAGAATCTTGTTGTGGGGATTCTATGTTGTTCCGCATTATTATAGTCCAAACTTCCGCATAGCTATAAAAAGCGATATTGGCATACCAAACTATTTTCCACCATACAGCTCGCCATTTATTGCCTATTATTATTGGTGGCTAGAAAAGTAAAATATTGGGGGAGTGATAATGAAAAAATACATTATGATATTAGCTACATTGCTCGTAGCAGCTCATGCAGATTCGGAAATTACTTACAATGAAGATTCTAAAAAACATGATATTTCATTGCATAAAACAATAGAAACAGAAAATATAAATCCCACCTTTCAGCGATTAAACGGAATCTTTGAAAATAAAAATTTTGGTGATTTAAGTGCGAGTTATTTTGCGATTTTTAGTCTTTCAGATTCTCAAATATTAGGAATAAACGGCATGAACATAAACTATGAATATTTGCATAATTTCGCAAAAATGCAAATGAAAATTCATGGTAATACTGCCCTTGGATTTGTATCTAGCTCACTTTCGTCCCAATCCAATAGTCGCAAACCTTTATTTTTATCTGCCTTGGTAGGCAAAGAAATAAGCATACCGCTCAATTTCACCCCTCTTTCCTTCTTTATAATAGGTACAGACATCGGTTTTAGTAAGCTAGATAGGTTATCCCTTTATCTCTATGTGCAATATATAGGCGTTGATTTTCCCTATAAATCATACGTATTTCGACCGTTTTTAAAAGCGCAAATTTATACAGCAAATGCTGACGCATTAACAACACGCGGAGCATCTATTGCTCTAGGGTTGCGCGCCTCTGCTTTCTTTAAAAATGGTTCAGCATTTATTGAGACTTCAATACAACGAAACATACCGCAAAATAATCATGTAACTATTGTTCTACCTACACTCCAATCTTCAACGTTACAAGGAATCTCTACGGCTATAGATGTTAAAGCTGGTGCTGAAATTGTAAACGCTAAATGGATGAAAATGCGAGGAGATGCGGGAGTGCTTTACACTTGGGACTATTACAATATCAATACTTATATTAAATTAAGCGCGCTACTAACACTTTAATAAATGGAACATTTAGGAGTTTTAGATCGAGAAGTTATTTCTCCGATTTCTCTTTGCTACTAAGAATCAAAAGAAACGCTCCGTGCCCATAATACCTTGGTTTAATAATTTTTACATTTCTATTAGCTATTACGGCAAGAGAATCTAACTTTGATACAAATTCAGTAGAGGCATGCGCCACTAACACAAAAATATGATTACAGCTCGAATAACTATCGAAATGAGGATTCTCATCAAATACTTTATATGGCAAAGATATATTGTCAAGAAAACTATAATATTTAAAAGCAGGTTCTGTACTTTTGTATATCATCACGCAATCATTTGATTGAAACTCTGTATTTGCCTTTAAAATCAGCTCATGAGTTTGCTGTATCGCATATTCATGCTTGTAGAGATGCTGAACGTAACGACATAAATCTGCAATGACAAGACAGATAACAACAAAGCTCCAACAATTACGCCACCATATATTTTTGCTTAAACTTATAAGATATCCAATTCCAGAAGCACAAAGCAAATAAAAAATTACTGAAAGATAGAGTGAAAGTCTTCCGCCAATAATCCCATTATGTCCAAAAGGATAAATCCGTAATAGACTCAAGACAATTGCAGTAAGTAAAATTACAAAAGTTACTATAAACATATCCTTACGATTCTTATAAAACCAAATAAAACCCAGCAAAGAGATAAACATATAAACGGGCAAAACCCTCTCTTTTCCAAAAGGCGTATAACCAACAAATGTACCTAACAATATTTCTGAAAAAAACTTAGGATATTCTGCAAGCCTATGAGGTAAAAAGAAACTCTGCCAATAATCATAGAATCCACTCACTGCCTGATAACGTATATAACCATAGTAATAAATACCAAATACGATAGGAATAATTAACAAATAAAAAAGATTCTTATAAAAAAATCTTTTTAAATCAAAGATATTCCGATAAAGATATCCGCATCCCAAACCAAAAGCTATAAAAATAATAGTGTTAGAAAAAAGAATAAAAATAACAATAAAAAAAGTAAAGATTCTGAAATCTTTACCCGTAATGTAGATATAAACAAGCAAAAATGCTACAAAAGCTTCTATACCATACTGCTTAAACTCGGTTGAATAATGCAATAATCCAAGCGAACCAGCACAAAGCGTTACGAATAAACAAGTAAGGAGCCCCCCCCGTAGATTACATTAGCAATCTTAAAAGCAAGAATCAATGAAGCAATACCGCAAAGCATAGGAAAAAAATAAAGGCTGTACTCGGAATAACCAAATAAAAGACATAAAAGCTTTGTAACAGCCAAAAAGCCCAATGGAGCAGCTTGTAAATGAGGTAAGGGAGAAAAAAATATCTCACTAAAATCTTTATGATATAAAGTTGCACTTAGCATTGCTTCATCGAGCCACAAATCTTTATGAAAAATAAACTGAAAAATTCTGACACTTATAGCTACCATTAGTATAAAAATGCTTAAAAATTTCCATATTTTAGGATTACATAAGAGGCTAGAAATAAGAGAATTTTGAGAGAGAATCTGCATAAAATTTATCCTAGTTTTAATATTAACAATAAAGCTACTCGCTAAATAACTATAAAAATAATTAAATAGTTAAATAATTATAAACTATCTCTACTCAATAGCATAATAAATATGTTACAATTAACAACACAATTTATATTTTAATACATTGAGGAGACATTTATGAAAAAACATATCGTGTTTTTTGAAGCAGTAGGTGGTAGTGATAAAGGTAAAGATGGACATAGAAAAGATACTGTGCCTATGATGGATTATCTCAAAAAACTAGGCTGGAATGCAGAAGTAGTATTTTTTACTGACGAGATTCTTAAAGATGAAAAGAAAAAAAATGAGATCTATGAGTATGTCAAAAATTCTGCTGATGCCTATGTCTCTCGTGTAAATCCGGGAAATCTTAAAGAAGAAAAACTATATTTCGATGTGCTACGCAAACTATGCTCTGATGGCGTAATTGGTATGCCTCACCCCGATGCAATGATTGGCTATGGAGCAAAAGATGCCTTGACGAAATTGCGTAATACAGAGCTTGTTCCTACCGATACTCTAGCATATTATGATCCGGCAGAAGCGCAAAGAATTGGTGTAAAATGGGAAGCAGGCGGCGAGCATGATTTTAAAAAGAATTTCCCCAAAACACTTGTGAAAGGTGAAAGAGTATTAAAACAGAATCGAGGCTCAACAGGTGAAGGTATTTGGCGTGTGCAAATTAAAGAACCAGAAAAATATAAAGGCGCAAGCGAATTACCTTTAGATGCAATAATCCGCTGTACAGAAGCAGTCGATAATCATGTCGAGGAGAGAAAACTTGGTGAATTTATGGATTTCTGTGAAAAATATCTCAAAGGCGACAACGGAATGCTTGTAGATATGACTTTCTTGCCACGTATTAAAGAGGGAGAAATCAGAATCCTTATGCTCTATAAAGATCCTATTTATGTCGTACATAAAAAACCAGCAGAAGGAGCAGATGCTTTTTCTGCCACGTTATTTAGTGGTGCAAAATACCGCTATGACAAACCTGAACAATGGCAAAGCTTGGTAGATTATTTCCTTGCAAATCTCCCGGAAATCAAAACAAAACTTGGAAATTATGATTTACCATTAATTTGGACAGCAGATTTTATTCTTGATACAGATGAAAATGGTAAAGATAAATACGTGCTCGGTGAAATCAACTGCTCTTGCGTAGGATTCACTTCTCCTGTAGAATTCTTGGATAAAACTGCTCGAAGAGTGGCAAATACAATTATCAACATCGTAGAAGATGCACAAAAATAACATCATATTTACTAAATTGTAAAATTACATACTCTAACTAATCTTAACCATAAACTAACGCAAAGCCGCTAGTTAAAGGATTCTTCGCTTGAATACTATTCGTTCTACTCTGCAATAGAATTGAATAGTATTTAAATATCCTCAACAAATTTCATACAAGCAAACGTTTCTCACATTATTTGAATCGTAACGTCAAACGAATAAAAAAGATTCTGCCAATTAAAATATTACTTAGATAACTAATTACATTGATTCACAACGTTGCCAATGACAATAAACTAAAATACTTCTAAATAAATTTACGCAAATATAGTTTGCTACCAGAATCATGCTGTTATGTAAACTTCACCCACATGGCTTGCATCGCTGTAAATATGGAAAAATAGTAATTGTATTCTTATTCGCTAATTATCCCGTTACAGATAACATTTCTTACAGTACAAACAACGTTCAATACTCCTCAATACTCTTTAGAATCTCACCGTTTCCATAAAGTTAATGATTTTGAGCGTACGATTTGAGAGAATCAACTTTTAACATTTGATTGCAGGTAACATAAATCATGCAATTCCTGCCTAACATTAAATTCTATAGTGATGTATAACTAACCAAAATATCCATGAAAACTTAGGATTTCTGTAAGTTTATTAAGTTTCTATGATAAAGAAATTTTGCCAAGAGTTACAAGACGAATTTTAATATATGAAATATCCAATATTCCAATAATTCTAATATCTTTGTCTATTTTTCTAGGTTATCATGAAACTTCTTGATAACTTTGCAATTCATTATATAAACTATCACGTTCTACCGGAATAAAACCTGCGTTCTGAATCTGCGAAATCATTTCCTGTAATGAAACACCGTTTTTACTTTTAGCACCTGCAGCAGATTGTATACTTTCATTTTCTATTGTGCCATCCATATCGTTTGCACCAAACTCTTGAGCAACTATTGCAAGATTAAACGAAATTGAAGCCCAATATGCTTTAATATGCGGAATATTTGGAAGCAATATCCTAGCAATAGCAATAGTTTTAAGGATTTCTTGCCCACTTGGACTTGTTTTGACATTAAGAAAATTATTCAAACGTTGATATAACAATGGAATAAAGGCATTGAATCCACCCTCTTTGTTATTGGCTCTTTCCAATGAAGTTTGTGCTTTTCGTAGCCTTAGAATATGATCGATTCTATGATGACGAGATTCTATATGCCCAAAAAGCATCGTAGCATTACTCATTCTGCCTAAACTATGCCAATATCTATGCACTTCAAACCAACGTGCGGAATCGGCTTTACCATGGCAAAGTTTTTTACGTATTTTCTCATCAAAAATTTCAGCCCCACCGCCTGGCAAAGAATCAACCCCAGCCTCCAACAAATCTTCGAGTACTTTTTCCAAGGGAAAATTAAATTTCCTTGTAAGATAATCGACTTCAGCACCACCCATTGCCTTAATATGAATATTGGGCAATGCTTGTTTAATAGTCGAAAACATATCCAAATAATGTTTATAGTCATAATCTGGATGATGCGCAGAAACTATATGCACTTCCTTTGCACCGCGATTATAAGCTTCCCTACATTGGTTTAGCACGTCATCAATAGTCATACTATAAGGATTCGGATTTTTTCTGCTTGCAGAAAAAGCACAAAATTTACAAACATCTGCACAAATATTTGTAGGATTAATATGCCTATTGATATTAAAAAAAACTTTTTTACCGTATCTCGTCTCGCGTATAGAGTCAGCCGCATCACCCAATACAAAAATGTCGTAATCATATAACCTACTAAGTTCAGCAATACTTAAATCCTCAATCTTTTCTTCCATAGCTAACGCGAGTATATCTTTAGAAAATATCCCCATAAAAAACCCCCATATTTTAAACTTCACGTTAATTCATTAAAGTATATTTTACTTTATAAAACAAAGAGAATCCTATCGAAAATAAATAATTTTCAATCTTTTTAGCTACAATAGCTTTAAAAACTCGAGGAAGCTTTATGCTCTTTATCAATCGCAATTGTATTGCTTGCGATGCATGCAAAGAAGTATGTCCAACACAAGCTATATATGTTGCGGACCCAATTTATATCATTAAACAAGAGCGCTGCATTATGTGTAAGGGTTATAGTTCCTATCCGGAGTGCATCACAGTTTGTCCAATGGACGCAATTGTCTATGAAGATTCAAAAGAAAATTCTTCCAAACACACATCCCGTAACTAATTTTTCATTGTAAAAGGTTTTGCATGGCTAAAATCACAACAATTATTGATATAGGTTCAAACTCTGCCCGAATGGCTATTTTTCAAAAAACAAGTCGATACGGATTCCGTCTTATTCATGAACTTAAGTCAAAGGTAAGAATTTCGGAAGGAAGCTATGAACACGATTCTTATTTACAAAAACCAGCTATGCAAAGAGCATTAAATGCGCTCAAAGAATTTAAGAGAGTAAGCCAATTATTCAAAAGTCGTAAACTTATTTGTGTAGCCACTTCAGCCATTAGAGATGCCCCAAATAAACTAGAATTTATTGCTGCAGTAAAAAAGGAATGTGGTATTCATATTAAAGTTATCGACGGTACAAGAGAAGCTTTTTTTGGTGCAGTTGCTTGTGCGAATTTATTGCATGAAAAAAGTGGTATTACTGTGGATATTGGTGGAGGAAGCACAGAGTTAGCATGTATTGACAATGGAATCATTAAAGAAATGATTTCTCTTAATCTAGGTAGTATCCGTTTAAAAGAGCTATTCTTTGACCACAACAAAATCAATGAAGCCTACAACTATACAAGACAATATGTAAAAGAAAATATTAAGACAATTTTACATTTTTATCGTGATTCTATGTCAAAAAGTAAGTTTCATATTTTTGGCATCGGCGGCAGCATACGGGCGTATGCGAAATATGAAATGAATAGAATATCATATCCATTAAACTTTTTACATGGTTATGAATTAGACATTCAAACGATTATGCCACATCTCAATCATATCGTACATGCTACAACGCAAGAATTATTAGCAACAGGCATTAATCTGGACAGAATAGATTCTATACGACCAGGTTTGCTGATTTTACAAATTATATTAGAAGAATTACAGGCACAAACGCTTATTATTAGTGGTGTGGGCGTACGCGAAGGCGTTTTTCTGTATGATATGCTACGCAACCAAAACTGGGTATTACCAACACATTGTAATCCTAGTGTTAGCTCTCTACGTGATACCTTTTTAACGTGTATTGATGAATCTAAAATAATTTTTAAGCACGCTAAAAACCTGTTTATTCTTTTCCAAGAAAATATAAAACAAAAAATATATTTAGATTCTCAATATCTCTATCATTTAAAAATTGCTAGCAATCTCTACAATATTGGTACAAATGTCAACTTTTATCAAGCACACAAACACAGTTCTTATATTGCTCTACATTGTTTAAATTATGGATTCTCGCACATACAAAGGTATACAATTGCCACATTATTAGAATTCTCGCATAAAAAAAGACCTAAAACGATACCGCAATCGCATAAGAATCTATTGCCGCATGAACCTGTCCTACACATGCTTAGTTTTATCTTATCTTTGAGTGTAATACTTGCTAAACAAAAAAACGTTGACTTTAAACTTAGTATACGTTCACAAACTCAACTATATTCTTTATCTCTTGTCGTTTTACACATCACAGCATGCCCATTGCCTACACAACAAGCCCTACTCGAAATCATACCTCCAAAGTTAGAGTGTTATGGGATAGCACTAGAAATTATTGTAGACTAATAAAATATATGATATAGATTCTTGATTCATTGTTAATGAATCAAGAATCTATAATAAACATTTTATCATTACTCTCGATTTATTCCCCTTTATTCAACAATCACACCACCACCTAGAACAATATCATCTTGATAAATAACGAGTGCTTGCCCCTTTGCCACTCCATATACAGGCTCTTCTAAAGAAGCAATAATTCTATCTTTATCAATAGTGATTTTAGCATTGCTAGGAGCACTACGATAACGTACTTTCGCCTTAAAATGCCCACCATGAAAATGTTGCGGTAATGATTTGTTAATTGCCTTTATATAAAAAGTTTTAAGCTCCTCTCTCTGTCCTACAACAATTTCGTTTTTATCAGCATTAATACTTAGCACAAAATGTGGCTCATGAGCACCCCTTATAGTGAAACCCCTTCTTTTGCCAACTGTATATTGCATATAACCTTTATGCTCTCCTACAATATTGCCAAGAGTATCGCGCACTATACCCTTTTGGTTTACCTCCGTATGCTTCTTTAAAATATCAATATAATCAGTCTCCACAAAACAAATTTCCTGTGATTCCCTATAAGTTTCTAGGCTACCAAGTATTGGTAAGGCGGCAAATGCTTTTGGTTTCACCTCTTCTTTAAGTAAATCGCCCAATGGAAAAATCAGCCTGTTAATTGCGTCCTGTGAAATAGCATAAAGAAAATAACTTTGATCTTTACTTTTATCTACGGCTTCTCGAATTCGTTTGATACCATCAATTTCGCTAATTCTTGCATAGTGTCCTGTCGCGATATACTCGCAGCCATTCTGTATAGCAATATCAAGTGCTAAACCAAATTTCATCAAAGGATTACACAGGGCGCAAGGATTTGGAGTCTCCCCTCTCTTATATGATTCAATAAACTCATTATATACAGCCTCTTTGAACTCATTTCTAATATCAATAACCTGAAAAGCAATATTTAAAAAAGAAGATACTTTTTCACAATTCCTTATAAAAATTTGATGTTTACTGTCTTTATCATGGAGTTTTAAATAGATTCCCATAACTTCGTAGCCTTGTTGCTGCAATAAATAAGCAGAATAAGAACTATCAACACCACCACTCATTAATAACGCAACTTTTTTACCATTTTGCTTCATATTTTAGAATCCTACAAATCGATATTATATAAATTACTAAAACTATAACACAATAAATACAATTGACAATAAACAAAATGCCAGCTTAAATTCATTAAACATCTATATATTAAAAATAATGGAGAATATACTAAACAAATAAAGAAGTATATGCACCTTGTGCCTCATTCATAATAAGACCAATGAATACACTAAACACAAGGCGATAAGAATAATAATCTGTTAATAATAAATTATATTAATGCAAATCCCTCCATATCTTAGTTTTCCACATATATGCAAGCGCAGAGAGTAGTACAAAGAATGCTATAAACCATAAACCTAACGAATCTCTATCCTCTTTCTTGCTATCACCTATTGTTTGAAGATAGCTTATAACTTGCGCTTCTGCTTGTTTTGTTAAGCCTACTCTCGGCATAGATTTCCCCTGAGGCATTACACCCATCTCTTGTGCCATATTAGTATAATCATCATTGCTCTGCCATGGACTCTTAGCAGTATTAGCAGGAAGTGCAATATGATAATATTGGGCATCTCTAAGATCGATTTGCTTATAAAGAGCCTCTTTTTCTTTTTGACTTAAATTAGGAGATAATGCGGCTTTTTCTTCCTCTCGTTTATCTTTGACCAATTTATTAATAATAGATTGTTGAATCTCAATAAGGGGTACTCTTTGTGGATTATTAATAAAAGCAGCTAACTCATGAGTGCCTTTTGAGCGGATGACCATAGACAAATCTGGAGGATTATTACCTAAATAAGCCTTAATCAAATTTGAATCTGTTGCAGCTTGTAGCCCTTCCTTGTTAAAGGTAGATTCCAACAAAGAATTTCTAAGTAAATTGAGTACACCATAATGCTCAATAGTTTTGTCATTAATCGAATCATTATGTTCGTCAATCTCAGATTCTGTAAGGGCACTCTTCTCTTTAGATTTCGCTTGAGCTAATAGAGAATTTAAAAAAGAGGCGTCTTGTTCACTAAGAGAAGCTATAAGCATCTCCTCACCATCATTCTCTGCTCTATTAATCAAAGGTTGTACTTGCGCATTATGTGCTGCATAAAACTTCGAGTCATACTGATTTTTATCGTATATAGCCGAATGACATCTATTGCAAGATTCTATAAATACCTCTTTATCACTAATCTGTTTGGGAGCAATTACCTTAAGAAAAGCCACAATATCGGCAATTTCTTTATCGCTTAATATCCCATTGAATGCGTTCATGGGGTAAGTTTCTTTACCCGCATTAGAAGACTCACATGTTGCCATTGCATGTTCATCTAATCCTTCGCAAGATACTTGAAATTTAGAATTCAGCAATGAAGCACGTACCGGATCCTTAATGAAATGCGCTAAGAAATGAGAATCAAAAATCAAACCTGCATTTGACAAATCAGGAGGAACTACACCACCTTCGCCCACTGGTTGCACTGTCTTCGGATTACGGCTATTGAATACCGCTTCTGACTGAGAACTTAGAGTATGACATGATGCACAATTATTAGCAAATAATTCTCTACCTTCATAGGCATCACCCGATTCCACATCAATCTTACCTAGTTTCTCTAAATCTTTGAACGCATAGTCACTTGGGGCAGTTGCTGGATGCATAGCGTGATGTGCCAATGGTTCAACGCCATAATACATTACTCCAATAATAAAAGCAACTACAATAAATATTTTAATTTCTCTCATAAACTACCCCCTTGTTTATTTTCTTTCATTGTTACATAAGGCAATACGACAAACAATAAGACAAGAAAACTAAGAGAGGCTGCTAAACCTACATACTTCGCACTTCCCTCTGGAGGTAGCTTGCCATATATAGTGAGCACAATTAAATCAACAATCAAGAGAATAAAAAATAATAAAAATCCTGGTCGTTTATGCGCAGGCTTAACAACCTTGCTTCTATCAAGCCAAGGGAGCAATAAAAACACTACTTGTGCTATACCAAAAAAAACCAAGCCTAAATTCGCACTAAAGAAGATGCCACGTAAAACCTCATAACTCCAAAGAAAATACCATTCAGGATAAATATGGGGGGGAGTAGCAAGAGGATTGGCTCTTTCAAAATTAATCGGATCCATTGCAAAATCGAAATGATAACACACCAAAGAAAAGAATAGAATCATAAATAAAGAAATAATAAAAATATCTTTACATAAAAAATCTGGCCAAAACCTAATAACTTTTGATTCTTTCCTATCTCCTGCTATATACTTCGCCGCTTCTACTTCAAAATCAATTTCTTCTCCATCTTGGTTATTAACATGTGGCGTTCGAAGAGCATAAAAATGCACTGCTATCATGGCTAAAATAACTACAGGCAATAGAAAAACATGCAACATAAAAAAACGAGTAAGAGTAGAATCTGCTACGACATAATTACCGCGCACCCACTCAACAACATCACTACCAATCAATGGAATGCCTCCAAAAAGATTAGTAATAACAGCAGCAGCCCAATAGCTCATCTGTCCCCAAGGAAGCATATAGCCACTAAACGCCTCTGCAGAAAACACTACGAAAAGTATCATACCACTGATCCAAATCATCTCGCGTCCATTTTTATATGAACCATAATAAATAGCAACAAACATGTGAATATAAATAATCACAAACACCATACTCGCAGCAACAGCATGTATATGTCGCCACAACCATCCAAATGCAACTTCTTGCATAATTGTATAATTCACCGAATCATAAGCTAGATTCTCATCTGGCTTATAATACATAAGCAAAAAGATTCCGCTAATCACCAATAAACCAAACAATGTTGTTAAAACAACACCCATAGCCCAAAGCCAATTGATATTTTTTGGAATCCAATACTTTGTCATCATAACTTCAAAAAGCCGATTGGTCGCGAGTCTTTGATCAAACCAATCAGCTAGATTCTTTGCTTCTTTTATATGTGCCATACATTCTCCTTATGCATTACTTGAAGCTTTGAGCATTGCTTCATATTCAACACCGCTTTCGCCAAGCACTAATGTCGTGTCACCCTTAATCACAAAAGGAGGTATATCAAAGGGACGGGGTGGAGGAGTGCCTGCAATATTTACACCATCACCTGTAAATTGTCCACCGTGACATGGGCAATGAAAAATTTCTTCATTGCTCTTCCAATTTGGAATACACCCTAAATGTGTGCATATTTTAATTCCAATACAATAATAAGAATCTCCCAATTGAAAATCTCTAGCAGGAGATATACTATCACCTGCTTTCTTTTTCATAATATACACTGGCTTGCCACGCCATTGCGTATCTCGTATTTCACCTTCCTGCATGCCGGTAACATCTACGGTAGTAAAACCTGCAGATACCACGCTAGGAAGAGGATCCCAAGTTTTTTTCATAGCTACAAGAGCGGCTATAGCACCAACGCCTGCCACTCCGCCAAGAGCCATGCCAAGAAAATCTCGCCTTTTGACATCAGCCATCACTATCTCCTTCATTAAAAAATAAAACGAATCTCAGGGTTAAATTAAAACCCTAAAGATTCTCAAAACTCTTAGATTCTAGTCAAAAAACACTTAAAAAAATATTATATTGTCAAATATAATCAAGTTTTTCGTTAGAATTGTAAATATTTACAATATTCCCAAAATCAAGTAAAACAATACGCTTAATATATCTTTAAAGAACTATGAGAAAAATATGCAAACCATTACTGACGCACACAAAAAAATGCTTATCAAATTTTTAAGAGAATCTGTTACAAAACGTGGTTTCCACAAAATTGTAGTGGGACTTAGCGGCGGTATTGATAGTGCTGTTGTTGCGGCACTGTGTCAAGAAGCATTTTCTCAAGAAAGATATTCCCAAAACCAATCCTATGAAAAGAGAATCCATAAAGACACTCAAACAACAAATTGCAAAGTCGTTCTTATGCCTTCGCTCAATTCCTCACAATCAAGTATTCAAGATGCCCTAGAACTTTGTCAAAAACTAAACATTGAATACGAAATATTATCAATTCAAGGATTCGATGAAGTGTTCTGCAAGAATCACCCCAATCATACTGCCCTTGCGAGAGGAAATTTTTGCGCAAGAATGCGTATGGCAACGCTTTATCATGTTTCTCAAATGGAGCAAAGGTTGGTTATTGGAACAAGCAACAAATCTGAAATTATGCTTGGTTATGGAACGATTTTCGGTGATTTGGCTTGCGCAATTAATCCTATCGCACATCTCTATAAAACACAGATTTATCAACTCGCTCATTTGCTTGGAATCCCGCGCTCTATTATTGATAAGCCGCCAAGTGCCGACCTCTATCAAGGACAAAGTGATGAAAAAGATTTAGGATATAATTACTCTGAAATTGACAAATTTCTAGAATCGTATGAACAATACCACACTAATAATATACAAGAAAAAAAAGCCTATTTGCAATCCCTCTATCCAAGCAAAATGGTAGAAAGTCTAATGAATAGAATACAAAAAAATGCCTTTAAAACAGAACCAATAGAAAGATATTCCCCAAACTAAACTATATTCATTATAAATGAGGATAAATCATGCTACTAAGACTTATGACAATACACGATTACGAAGAGATTATATTGCTATGGAAAAGCATTCAGGGATTTTATATTCGTGAAATCGATGATTCTAAAGAGGGGATCAATAAATTTCTTTTAAGAAACCCCCATACAAATGTTGTAGCCATAGAAGATGATAAAATTGTTGGCACTATTTTGTGTGGCTATGATGGACGTTGCGCTTACTTTTATCATGTCTGCGTTAAACAAGAATACAGACACAAACGTATTGGCATGAGCATGGTAGAGTTCTGTATTAATGCGTTAAAGAAAGAAGGGGCAACACATATCAATTTAATTGCTTTCAAAACAAACAACATTGGGAATCTTTTTTGGCAAGAATTAGGCTGGGATAACAAAGATAATGTTAATTTATATGAATATATCTTAAATACACACAATAAAAAACAAATGACTAACTAAATTATTCATTAACATTAAATAAGAATCCTCAATAGACCCCTAATACATTGCATAAATTATCTTTTAGAGTATCTTGATGACTTAAATAGATTAAAAATGATATAATCCACAAAATTTTTCTAAAGGTTACCGTTGAATTTCATATTAATTGTCATATCTGGAATATGCGATATATTTGCCAATCTTGCACTGCAAAAGTCAGATGGATTTAGGCAAAAGAAATGGGGATTCTTAGCATTATTGCTTGTTGGAGTTGCTTTCCTACTACTTTCTCTTGCGATTGATAACGGCATGAATTTGCCCATTGCTTACACGTTATGGGGAGCAATAGGAATTTTGGGAAGTGTAATTGGAGCATATTATTTTTTTCAACAAAAATTAAAGCCAATTGGTTATGTCGGTGTTGTTTTAGTCATCATCTCAATAGCACTTTTGCAATTAGCTTAAACAATGGGAATTCGTCATTTGCTAAGTATTTCTTTTCTCTTTTGTAACATAGTATGAACCTTGCTAGATTTTTCATCATATTAGTTTAGTTTGACTTCATTTTCCCCGATAATTTGCGCCTGAATAATACGTTTACTTTCTATATTCTGAATTTTAATAATATTGCCCTTTACACCAGATTCCAAAGCCTTACCATGAGTTATCGCTTCAATACCTTCAGAATAAAAAACAATCTTTACAAGGGAATCTTTTTGCACTAAGACTTTTTGCATAAGTTTATTCTGAGTAATCATTGTATTAACAGGAATAGAGATTCTAGCACTTGATTCTAATAGTTCGTTCTTTGTTGCAGGAACAAAAGGTAAAGTACTAAATTCCTGTCTTTTTGCCGTGATAACACCCGAATCAATGTTGCTTTTAGCTGGTATATTTTGTGTAGCAGTATATACAGTGATAAATGCCTGCATGGTATATCGTAAGGACTCTTGAATAACATGATTTTTGTATTTATAAGTAAGTGCAATGTATCCATGAGAAGATTTAAAGGATGAAAGATTTTTATTGAGAATCTCAATGTCATAAATCTTTAATTCATTTCTAGCAATTAAAGAAATAGATTCTATATGCATTTCTGGATACATAGCAAGATAAGATTGTTTAATATATTGTTTAATTTCCGCAACATTATCTTTAGCAGCAACAAAACATTGCAAAGTAAGTATGAATAATAATCTTGTTAACACACCTACTCCTTTCTCCAAAAGAATTATTAATATATTATTAATGCAAATACACAATTTCCGTGAAGTTCTTCGTTTCTGCATAAGATTTAAAAAAATCAAGTTTTTCGCTACTGCGATTTGCAACACAGAATGGAATCTCATAACG